>JBKOWZ010000216.1:0-19547 GCA_046724665.1 Actinomycetota bacterium | reverse complement strand
CGCTGCGGCTGACCGCCGGCGGGCCCGGCTCGCCGCCGGTCCGGGTGCACCTCGGGCCGATCGCGACCACCGACCGCCTCGCCCTCGGCGCGCGCCGGCGCGAGCTGGCCGCCGAGGGCGTGGCGGCCGTGGACCTGGAGTCCTCCTGGCTCGGCACGCTGGCCAACCGGCCGTTCGCGGTGGTGCGGGTGATCGTGGACGACGCGGAGACCGGCCTGTACCACCCGGCGACGGTGCCGCGCGGCCGGGCCGCCATCCAGCTGCTCAGCAAGATCGTCCCGGCCCTTGAGCGGTGGAGCGACGCGATCAGCGTCCGACGCCGGGTCGTGCTCGCCTCGCCGCGCTCGTTCTGCGCCGGGGTGGAGCGGGCCATCGAGATCGTCGAGGAGGCGCTGGAGCGCTACGGCGCGCCGGTCTACGTGCGCCGCCAGATCGTGCACAACGCCTACGTGGTCGCCGACCTCGAGCGGCGCGGCGCGGTCTTCGTCGAGGAGCTCGACGAGGTCCCGGACGACGTGCCGGTGGTGCTCTCCGCGCACGGGGTCGCCCCCTCGGTGCGCGAGGACGCCGCCCGGCGCGGCCTGACCGTGGTGGACGCCACCTGCCCGCTGGTGGCCAAGGTGCACACCGAGGCGCGCCGGGCGCTGCGCGACGGCAACACCGTGGTCTTCATCGGGCACGCCAACCACGACGAGTCCGAGGGCCTGCTCGGCGAGGACCCGGATCCGGCCAATCCGCGCATCCGCCTGGTGGAGACCGCGGAGCAGGCGAAGGAGCTCGAGGTCGGCGATCCGTCGAAGCTGGCCTACCTGATGCAGACCACGCTGGCGGAAGACGAGGCGGCGGACATCGTGGCCGCGCTGCGCGCCACCTTCCCGGCCGTGGTCGAGCCGCCCTCCTCCGACATCTGCTACGCGACCACCAACCGGCAGCGGGCCATCCGGGACATCGCCGCCGAGGTGGACGTGGTGCTGGTGGTCGGGTCGCAGAACTCGTCGAACTCGAAGCGGCTGGTCGAGGTGGCCGAGCGTTCCGGGGCCGCCGCCTACCTGATCGACGGCGCGGACGAGATCGACCCCGGCTGGCTGGCCGGGGCGCGCTCGGTCGGGCTGACCGCCGGGGCCTCCGCGCCGCCGAAGCTGGTGGACGAGGTGGCCGACGCGCTCGCCGGGCTCGGCCCGGTGGACCGGGAAGACCCGCCCGGGGTGGAGGAGTCTTACAAGTTCACCCTGCCGCCCATGCCCCCGCTGGCCGCCGCTCGGCGCACCGGGGCCCCGGATGAGCGGTCCGACGCCGGGGCGGACCTCGATACTGGAGTGACCCGAGTTGCCAACGGGCCTGAAGTGAGCGCTGGGAGCTGATCGTCTTGTCCATTCCCCTGCGGCAGTCCGCACGGATCGGCACATACCTGTTCAAGCAGAAGCTGAAGGGCGTCAAGAAATTTCCGCTGATCGTCGAGCTCGAGCCGCTGTTCGCCTGTAACCTGGCCTGTCCCGGCTGCGGGAAGATCCAGCACCCCGCCTCGGTCCTCAAGCAGCGGATGCCGGTGGAGCAGGCGATCGGGGCGATCGAGGAGTGCGGCGCGCCGATGGTCTCCATCGCCGGCGGCGAGCCGCTGATGCACCCGCAGATGGACGAGATCGTCCGGCAGCTGATCAAGCGGAAGAAGTACGTGTTCCTCTGCACGAACGCGCTGCTGCTGCCCAAGCACATCCACAAGTTCAAGCCCTCGCCGTACTTCTCCTGGGTCGTGCACATCGACGGCCTCGAGCAGCGGCACGACGAGGCGGTGGACAAGCCGGGCGGCTTCCAGGGCGCGGTGGACGCGATCAGGCTGGCCCAGTCCAAGGGCTTCAAGGTCAACACCAACTCCACCTTCTTCAACAACGACTCGCCGCAGGCCGTCATCGACGTGCTCGACTACCTCAACGACGAGTTGAAGGTGGACAAGATGATGATCTCTCCGGCCTACGCCTACGAGAAGGCGCCGGACCAGGAGCACTTCCTCGGCGTGACGCAGACCCGCGAGCTGTTCCGCAAGGCCTTCGACAACGGCAACCGCAAGCGCTGGCGGCTGAACCACTCGCCGCTGTTCCTCGACTTCCTCGAGGGCAAGCAGGACTTCGAGTGCACCGCGTGGGGCATCCCGTCGTACTCGCTGTTCGGCTGGCAGCGGCCGTGCTACCTGATGAACGACGGGTACGTGAAGACCTACAAGGAGCTGGTCGAGACCACCGACTGGGACAAGTACGGCCGGGGCCGCGACGAGCGCTGCTCGAACTGCATGGCGCACTGCGGGTACGAGCCGAGCGCCGTGCTGGCGACGACCGCCTCACTGAAGGAGTCGCTGCGCGCGATGCGCAGCTAGTGCCCCGGTACCGGTTGACGTGCCGTGGCAGCGGCCGGCCTTCGGGTTAGGCTGTTGATCGATGCGCGGAACCGGGCCGGACCTGCACCGGCGCAGACACAGGCAGTGGCGGCGGCGACGATACGCCGCCGCCGTCCTGTGCCTGGGGGCGCTGTCGAGCGCCGACAATCCGGTCAACTTCATCGCAGCCGCGTCCAAAGCGGACAGCTCCGCCAGCGCCGAGTCCAGCGCCGTATACGACACGTTCGGCAGCGCGCCATCCGCCGCCGCATTCACCGGCCTGCCTCAGGTCGGCGCGATCTTCGACTACTCCAGCGGCGCGGCCGGCTCACACTACTGCACCGGCAGCGTGGTCTCCAGCCGGTCCGGTGACATCGTGATCACCGCCGCGCACTGCGTGTACGACTCCTCGTCGGGCACGTACCTCACCGGGATCGCGTTCGTGCCCGGGTACCACGACGGACAGCAGCCGTACGGGGCGTGGACGACGTCGCGGGTCCTGGTGCCGCAGCAGTGGATCGACAGCGGCGACCCCGACTACGACGTGGCCTTCCTGGTGGTGCGCCAGCCCGGTTCGGGCCGGCGGATCGAGGACGCGGTCGGCGCGGACCGGCTCGGGCTCAAGCCCTCCTACACCGGCGTGGTCCAGGTCGTCGGCTACCCGGGCGCGACCGAGCAGCCGGTCTCGTGCACGGGTTCGACCAAGCGGCTGAGCGACACCCAGCTGGAGTTCGACTGTCCGGGCTTCCCGGACGGCACCAGCGGCGGGCCGTTCCTCTCCGGCGTGGACCAGCGCACCGGGCGCGGCACGGTGGTCGGCGTGATCGGCGGCTACCAGAGCGGCGGCGACACTCCGGACATCTCGTACAGCGTGTATTTCGGCGACGCGGTCGCCGGCCTGTTCGATCAGGCCGAGGCGGCCGGTTAGCCGCGCGCCGAGCCCGGATTGGCGCGATTGGGCAGGTCATAGGGGTGCACGCCCGGAGCGCGGCGAGCCGGTCCGGTGATCCGCGCGCCGAGGTGCGCTTCCAACCGCCCCGCCGCGGCCCACCCCGCCCGAGGCCCCGGCCTGCGGACGTCTTGATTCCGCCCGGTTCCACCCGAAAAATGAACCGGAGAGGTGCCTGGTCGCGGGGACGGGATCCAAGATCGGTTCCCGGCGCGACCCACAGTCCTGAGATGTATGTGTGCTAGCGTACCGATCACCCGAACGTGAGCACTCGACCCGGGGGCGAACCCCCCACCGACCACACTGCTTGGGCACGCGCGAAACGGCGGCACCGCGATGGTCTCTTCCGCACGCGACCGGCCGTGGCCCGCCACACTGACGCTGGGTCCGGACGGACGGATCACCTCCTGGAGCCGAGGCGCCCAGGCCCTGTTCGGTCTCTCCGCGGCCCGCGCCTGCGGCCGACGGCTGCGCACTCTGCTGGCACGCCCGCAGGACCGCGCGACGATCGACCAGCTGTTCGGCGCGGTGCTGGCCGGGCGCAGCTGGTCGGGGGCGCTGCCGCTGCTCGACGTGGACGGCCGCGCGCTGCCGGTCGAGTGCGGCTGGCAGCCGATCCAGGACCGGCGCGGCCGGCCGGGCGCGCTGATCGTGGTCACCGACCGGGTGGACGGCGAGGACGCCGAGCCGGCGGCCGAGGCCCCGCTCGGCACCGCGCACGCCGCGCTCGAGGCGATCAGCCAGTTCCAGGAGCACGCGGCCACCGTGGCGATGATGCGCCGGGTGCAGCTGCTCACCGACGCCAACACCATGATCGGCTCCACCCTTGACATGGCGGCGACCGCGGCCGAGCTGATGGAGGTCGCGGTGCCGCGGTTCGCCGACTCGGCCAGCGTGACCGTGCTCGAGTCGGTGGCGGCGGACTTCGAGCTGCCGGACCGGCCGGCCGGGACCGGCACCGTGCTGCGGCGGCTGGCCGCGGCGCCGTTCCGGCGCGAGGGCGCCGAGATCTTCCCGGTCGGCGGGACCGTCTCGTACCAGCCGGGCACCCCGCTGGCCCAGGCGCTGGCCACCGGCCGCTCCCGGACGCTGCACGAGGTGGACGCGGCGCTGGCCGAGCGGATCTGCGCCGGCCTCGGCGAGCAGGCCGCCGCGGTGCTGGTCGGCAAGTCGCTGCTGATCGTGCCGCTGGTGGCGCGCGGCGCGGTGCTGGGCCTCGCGGTGTTCGTCAGGGACCCGAGCCGCCGCCCCTTCTCCCCCGGCGAGGGCGTGCTCGGCGAGGAGCTGGCCGCCCGCGCGGCGCTGTGCATCGACAACGCCCGGCTGTACTCGCACGAGCGGCAGACCGCGCTGATGCTGCAACGCTCGCTGCTGCCGGACGACTCCGGCGACCACGCGGGCATCGACATCGCGCACCGCTACCTGCCGGCCAGCGACCTGACCGGCGTCGGCGGCGACTGGTACGACGTGATCGCCCTCGGCGGCGGCCGGGTGGCGCTGGTGGTCGGCGACGTGATGGGGCACGGGGTGCGCGCCGCCGCGGTGATGGGCCAGCTGCGTACCGCCACGCGCACGCTCGCCTCGCTCGACCTCCAGCCGGCCGAGGTGCTGCACCACCTGGACGAGCTGATGGAGCATCTGGGCGGCTCGCTGTCCACCACGCACTTCGCGACCTGCATCGTGGCCGTGTACGACCCGACCGAGCGCAGCGTGCGCATCGCCCGCGCCGGGCACCTGCCGCCGCTGGCGGTGTGGCCGGACGGGCGCACCGAGCAGCTCGAGCTGCCGCCGGGCGTTCCGCTCGGGGTGGGCGGGCACGTGTTCGAGAGCCGCGACATCCCGCTGCCCGACGGCAGCCTGCTGATACTGTGCACCGACGGCCTGGTGGAGAGCCGCGCGCCGGGCCGCGACATCGACGACGGGCTGCGCGAGCTGGCCGACGCGGTCAAGGACCCGACGATGGCGCTCGAAGCCATCGCGGACGGCCTGATCTCCGGGCTGCGCGGCGACGACCGCACGCTCGACGACGCGGCGCTGCTGGTCGCGCGGGTGCGCGGGATTCCGTCGTCGTCCACCGCGGAGTGGACCGTGGCCCCGGAGCCGCCGGCCGTGGCGCAGTCCCGCCGCACGGTGCGCGCGACGCTCGGCGGCTGGGGCCTGAGCCGGCTCGGCGAGACCGCTGAGCTGCTCACCAGCGAGCTGGTCACCAACGCGCTGCTCTACACCGAGGGCCCGATCAGCGTGCGGCTGATGCGCGACCGCACGCTGCTGTGCGAGGTCTACGACGGCTCGGAGGCGGTGCCGCGGTTGCGCGTCGCCACCGAGGACGACGACGGCGGCCGCGGCCTGCACCTGGTCAAGGAGCTGTCGAACCGGTGGGGCACCCGCCGCACCACCACCGGCAAGACGGTCTGGTTCGAGCTGCGCCTCGATCCGCTCCCCGATTTCTGACGCCGCGGCTTCTGACGCCACGCCGCAAGCCCGGGCCCGGTCCTACGACGCCCAAGCCAACGCGCTCGTACACTGCCATTGGGTTCACACACCGGCCCGTGGGGAACATCTCTGCCCACGCGGACGAGCGGGCTGAGGAGATCCGATGGCGGGCACCGTGGTGGGCATCCCCACGCGCAACGAGGCGGCGACGATCGCCGGTGTGGCCGAGACCGCCGACGCGGGCCTGGCCGCGCTCTGCCCGGGCGGCGACGGCGTCATCGTGCTCGCCGACAACGGCAGCACGGACGGGACGGTGGACCGGTTTCTGGAGACGGCGCTGCGCTCCCGCACCGAGGTGGTGCGCTCGGCGGTCGAGGGCACGGGCAAAGGGTCGAATGTCTTCGCGCTGATCGAGAAGTCGCTCGAACTCGGCGCGCAGCGGCTGGTGCTGCTCGACGGCGACGTCCGCTCCGTCCGCCCGGACTGGGTCTGCGCGCTGGCGCGGGCCTCGGACGGCCCCGGGCCGCGCATGGTCCTGCCGGTGTACCGACGCAACCGGTACGAGGCGACCAGCACCAACCACCTGGTGCGCCCCCTGCTGGCGGCGGCGTTCGGGGCGTACGTCCAGCAGCCGATCGGCGGCGACTTCGCGTTCAACCGGGCGTTCCTGGAGCGGGTCGCCGCGTGGCGCAGGCCGCAGAGCGCGAACCTGTACGGCATCGACGTGTGGCTGACCGCGAACGCCCTGCGCTCCGGACTGCGGCTGGTCGAGGCGCCGCTCGGCCGGAAGGTGCACAACTCCCCCTTTCCGAAGATCCTCTACCTGCCGCAGCAGGTCCTCGACGCGCTGTTCCACGTCGTCGCGCAGGCGGGCGCCCTGCGTCCGCGCGAGTCCGCCGAGCCGCCGCAGACCGCGGTGGACGAGCTCGCCGTGCCGCAGGATCCGCAGCTGGTGGCCCGGATCAGCCGCACCGTGTCCAGCTATCTTGAGATGCACGGCGCGGACATCGAGCGCCTGTTCCCCGCCGCGAGCGAGCTGCGTCCAGCCCCGTGGGGCCTGCAAGTCACGGTCGAGCAATGGCCCTCGCTGCTCGCGGACGCGTTGGCGGCGCTGGCGGCAGGCGAACTGGAACGCTCGCGCGACCACCTGATCGCGCTCTGTGTGAACCGGGTGATGACGTTCTGGACCGAGATCGAGGGCCTGGCGACGCCGGACGTGGACGCGCTGCTGCACCGCCAGGCCCGCGAGACAGCCCGCGCGGTGGCCGAACGCGCGATCGTCTTCGCCGCCCCGCCCGCACCTGCGGCGTTCCACCCGGGCCGGTGGCTCGAGTATCAGGCCCCGGCTGGCGCGCTGTATGCCTAGTGCCTCGGCGGCGAGCGGGGCGCAGGTAGACTGCCGAGGCACTGGCCGCAGTAGGAGCTGGCTGATTCGCCGTTGCGGAACTCGCGGTGGAAGGCAAGGGCGAGGATCGCAGGCCTGCTGTTTGCGACGACGCTGTGGACGCGAATTCACGGGACAGCAACCAACCTCCCACGCTTTCGCCACATGAGGCGGCGCAGAGTAGAGGGCAACGGTGAAGTAGTCGCGGCGCACGAACCGGAGGGAGTCGCGGTGAACTCGAGCCCTGTGACAGCCGACTCAGCGCAGCAAACCATGGCGTACGAGCACGAATACAGACGCGACCAAGGCGACGGCCAGGACCGGACGCACCGGGGCGAGCACGCGCGCCGTGCCGATCGGACGCAGTGGCCCGACAGCGTGGCGAATCCGCAGCGCACCCGCGTCCGATGACACCCGCGCCTGACAGCGCGACCGACAGCACCCATTGATACCCGCGCCCCGTGGGCCAACTTTCCTGCCTCCTGTCCGCCTGTCTCGCGTGGCGCATCACTCCACGTCGAGCCGTTCGACGACCCTGCGCGCGACGATGGAGGCGCGGTACGGGCCGAGCAGCTGGAGCAGGGTGCGCAGTTTGCGGCGGGCGAGGGTGACTTCGAGGCTGTCAGCGAGGTCGGCGGCCTCGAAGGCGGTGTGCTCGACCAGGTCGAGCTGGCCGACCCGGGCCGCGGCGCAGGCCACCTCGGCGAGCACCACCGCGCGCGCCTTGACCTGCTCGGTGCCCAGGGTGCGCATCGCCCACTCGGCGGCCTCCAGGGCCGCCTGGGCGTCGCCGAGCCTGCCGTGCACGTTCGCCGACATCGACGCGAGCCGCTTGACATCGAAGAAACGCAGCCAGGGCAGCGTGTCGTCGTCCGGCACCGGCGCCGGCAGGTCGGAGCCGAGCGAGAGGGCGAGTTCGAGCTCGGACAGCGCCGCGGCACGCTCACCGAGCGCGGCGGCCTCCTCGGCCGCGCGCGCCGACATCCACGAGCGCGCCCGCGGGTCACGCCCCGCGTGCGAGACCGCGGTGTGCGCCAACTGCCACGCGGTGGCCGGGTCGCCGCGCTCCGCCGCCGAATACGACAGATACGTCAACACACACGCCAGCAGCGGACCATCCGCCGCATAACGCGCCGCCGCCAACGACGAGTCCCAATAGCGGTGCGCACCCGCCGCGTCGCCGCGGTCGAACGCCAACCACCCGGCCAACGCCGCCGAGCGGCCACCCGACGCCGCGAGCCTGCGCCGCATCGGCTCGCGGCGCGTCCCGGCCAGCAACGCGGCGATATCGTCGATATGCCGGTTGACCGCACCCACTATCGCCCGCGCCGCGCGGTGGTGTTCGAGGGCGAACAGCCGCTCCGTGTTCGTCTCGACGATCAGCATCGCCTCGTTGTCCGCCTGGCCGGGCCGCTCCAACGCGAACCGCAGCCGGTCGCCCGGCTCCCCGGCGATACCGGTCAGCGGCTGCTCGGCGGACGCGGAGCGTTGCAGCACCCCGCCGAGCCGACCGGTCAGCAGCGGCGCGTCCGGCAACTGCACCGACGAGCCGGAGAACCCCAACTGCTCGTACGGCGTGCGCGTCACCGCCTGCAACGCGCGCTTGTAGTTCGGGCGGCAGTCCGTGTGTTCGCCCGACTCCCACTTCTGGACCAGTCGTTTGTTGCAAGTATTCGGCTCGCCGAGCACGTTGCCGGCATGCCGGACCGCGGTGGCGAACTCGCTCTGGCTCATCCGCAGCGCTAGCCGGATCGCTCTGAGCGTATGGTTGGGAACGCGCTGTGATGCGGGCACTGTCACGCAGGTGACAGTAGAACTCTAAGTGGCCTGATGTGTTCGATGAGTAATCCTTTAGTGGCGAAACGGCGCCCCAGCGGGCGCTCTGATACGCCGTAACAACGTTGGCCCCGAGGGCTGGTCGGCGGTACGCCGCGCCCTCGGGGCCGGGATCGCTCGGTCCGCTTCGGCTTCGCGTCAGTGTCCGGGCACCGGCGGGCGGGCCGGGGTGGTCTCCTGCGCGGGCATGTGGTTGCTCGTCGGCAGCGGGTACGGGATGCCGGCGTCGAGCGTGCCGGTCAGGGCGTTGAGCACCGCCTGCTCGGCGACCGAGGTGTCGCCCAGCGAGACCGACGGCAGCGACGGGAAGGAGGTCTTGGGCGTCGCGGCGAGGTTGGGCGCCCCGGTGAAGTCGCCGGTGACGCCGCGGCGCCAGGCCGACAGGTTCGGCACCTGGACGCCGAACCTGGTCTCGATGAAGCGCAGCACCGAGGTGTGGTCGAGCTTGCCCGAGTAGCGCAATCCGCCCGCGCTGAACGGCGAGACGACCAGCGCCGGGGTGCGGAAGCCGAGGCCGATCGGCCCGTTGACGCCGCCCGCCGCCGCCGGCAGCGTGGACAGCCACTCCCCCGGCGTGCCCTGCGGCGCGGTGGGCGGGGGTACGTGGTCGAAGAAGCCGCCGTTCTCGTCGTAGACGATGAACACCACGGTCTGCGCCCACACCGCGGGGTTCGACACCAGCGTGGACAGCACCTGCTGGACGAAGTACTCGCCGTAGTACGGCGGCGCGGCCGGGTGTTCGCACTCGGCCAGCGGCGGCATGATCCAGGAGACGGCCGGCAGCTTGCCGGCGGCCACATCGCTCTGGAAGTCGCCGGGGTAGGTCGGGGTCAGCGCCTTGGCGATCAGCTGGAGGCCGGTCAGGGAGAACGGGTTGTCGTAGTTCTTGAAGTACGGCAGGGGGCTGAGCGCGGCCAGGGCCAGCGGGTCGTTGTAGACCTTCCAGCTGACGCCGGCCTTCAGCAGCCGCTCTGGCATGGTCTCCCAGGTCAGCTTGCCGTACTCGGCCACCCGGTTGGAGAAGGTCTGCACCACCGGGCCGCCGTGCGTGCCCTCGGGGTCGATCGACGCCGACATGAGCATCAGCCGGTTGGGATCGGTCGGGCCGAGCACCGAGCAGAAGTAGCCGTCGCAGACGGTGAAGGCGTCCGCGAGCGCGTAGTAGAACGCGAGGTCCTGGCGGGTGTAGTAGCCCATGGTCACCGGGCCGTTGGCGGCGCCGTCGTCGGCCAGGTGCGAGGTGACGAACGAGTCCATCGCGCCGTTGTTCCAGCTGCGGTGCTGCCCGGCCCAGCTGTGGTCGATGTCGTTGGTGCTCTGCCCGTTCGCCAGCGGCGGGTCGCTGAGCAGCCGGAACGGCTGCATGTAGCCGTTCGGATCGACGCCGCCGCCCGGCCGGTAGCCGAACTGGTCGTAGACCGGGTGGCTGACGCCGCCGACGGTGCGGCGCAGCACCGCAGGGTCGCTGAAGCCGCGCACCCCGGACAGGGTTCCGAAGTAGTGGTCGAAAGAGCGGTTCTCCTGCATCAGAACCACGACATGCTTGACGTCGCTCAGACTCGCGCCGCTGGTGGACGCGGCCAGCGCGGTGTCGATCAGCTTGGCCTGCGCGTCGGTCGGCCGCCGGGAGCCCGCGCCGACCAGCGCGGCGGCGCCGGCCGCGGTCGCGCCGGCGATGACGGCGCGCCGGGAGACTGGGACTTGGGGGCCTGTGGATTGCTGCTCGGACGGCTGGTCCGAATCAGCCTGCTGTTCGGTCATGTCCGGAACATAGGCAGGGACGGCGGATTCGGACAGGCCGATACGGGACCCGGCGGTTGCGATCGGGTGAACGGGGCGCGTCGTGGCTCAGCCGCGCAGCGAGCGCATCCAGGCCTCGATCTCGTCGGCGCGGCGCGGCAGGCCGGCGGACAGGTTCTCGTTGCCGTCGGCGGTGACCAGGATGTCGTCCTCGATACGCACACCGATGCCGCGGTACTCCTCCGGCACGGTCAGGTCGTCCGGCTGGAAGTAGAGCCCTGGTTCGACGGTCTGCACCATGCCCGGCTTGAGGATCGCGTCCACGTACTCCTCGCGGCGCGCCTCGGCGCAGTCGTGCACGTCGAGGCCGAGCATGTGGCCGGTGCCGTGCAGCGAGTAGCGGCGGTGCAGGCCGAGTTCGAGCACCCGGTCCACCGGGCCGTCGAGCAGGCCCCACTCGACCAGCCGCTCGGCCAGCACCCGCTGCGCGGCCTCGTGGAAGTCGCGGAACCTGGCGCCCGGGCGCACCGCGGCGATGCCCGCCTCCTGCGCGTCGTATACGGCCTGGTAGATCTTGCGCTGGAGCTCGGTGAACTCGCCGGAGATCGGCAGGGTGCGGGTGACGTCGGCGCTGTACAGCGCGTCGGTCTCGGCGCCGGCGTCGAGCAGCAGCAGCTCGCCGGGGCGCACCTCGCCGTCGTCGCGGATCCAGTGCAGGATGGTGGCGTTCGGCCCGGCGGCGCAGATCGAGTTGTAGCCGACGCCGTTGCCCTCGACCCGGGCGCGCCGCCAGAAGGTGCCCTCGATCCACCGCTCCGAGGTGGCCACGGCCCCGGCCAGCTCGCGCACCACGTCCTCGAACCCGTGCACGGTGATCTGGCAGGCCCGGCGCAGCTGGTCGATCTCCCAGTCGTCCTTGACCAGCCGCAGGCCGTGCAGGAAGACCAGCAGCTCCTCGTCGCGCTCGGCCGCCAGGCCGGCCTGCTCGCGGCGGACCGCGTCGGCCGCGGCGAGGGCCGCGTCCAGCGGCAGGTCGTGGCCGCGCAGGATCCGGGTGACCACCCCGGGCGCGGCGGCGATCGCCTCGGTGATCCGCTCGGCGGCCTCGCGGCAGTCGCGCGTCTCGATGCCGAGTTCGGCGGCGGCCTCGGCCAGCGAGCGGCGCCGGCCGACCCACAGCTCGCCCTGGCCGTCCAGCCAGAACTCGCCGTCGTCCCGGTTCGAGCGCGGCAGCAGGTAGAGCACGGCGGCGTGGCCGCCGTCCGGCTGCGGCTCGAGCACCAGCACGCCGTTCTCGGTCTGATCGGCGGTCAGATAGGCGTAGTCGCTCGCGGCGCGGAACGGGTAGTCCAGGTCGTTCGACCGGGTCTTGAGCCGCCCCGCCGGAATGATGATCCGCTCGCCGGAGAACGCCGCGGACACCGCCTTGCGGCGCTTGGCCGCGTAACCGGACTGCTCCGAGGGCTCCAGGTCGTGCCGCTCGGTGTCGGACCAGCCCGAACGCATCCCGTCCTCGAGCTCTTCGGAGACGCCGCGGTAAAGGCCGTTCTTTCGACCCTTGACCGGCTTGTCGGGCTTGCGTTCCTCGCTCATGCGAGCGCCTCCTTCGCCTGGGGTGCGGGCTGTGTACGGGCCGACGGGGTCGTCCGGTCCTTATCGCAGCCTAGCGGGAACAGCCGTTCGGCTGTACCTCTCAGCCGCAGCCGCAGGCTCCGCCGCAGCAACCGCCGCCGGAGGCGGACGGGCTCATGCCGCCCATCGCGGAGCGGGTGTTCGCCAGTCCGCCGACGGCGACCATGGAGAAGAGCTTGACGGTGTCCGAGTGCCCGCTGGGGCAGTCGATCGGGGCGGAGGACTCGCTCATCGGGCGGGTCTGCTCGAAGGTGTCGCCACAGGCGCGGCATCGGTACTCGTATCGCGGCATAACACCAGGTTAGCGTGCACGGCCCGGTCCGCGAAGAGCCGTGCGGCGCGCCCGTCGGCGCTCAGCGCGTGGCGGCGAGCTGCTGTTGGACCGTTTCCAGCGGCACCCGCGAGACGCTGAACACGCCGCCGAAGTCGCCCTGCAGGTCGAGGACCAGCGTGAGCGCCGCAGCCACCACGGCGACCGTGACGGCGATGCCGACGACGCTGAACGGCTCGGCGCGCGGCCCGAGCAGGAACGGGGTGAGCACGGTCGCGGCGCTCAGCAGTACGAGCGCGACCGTCAGGATGCCGGGAGCGCCGCTGGAGAGGATCTTGCCGACCCGGTCGGCGCGGGCCGCGGACAGGTCGTCGAGCACGGCGAGTTCCTGGTCGCGCAGCGTGGTCTGCTGATCGAGCGAGAAGGCGGTGGACAGACGGCTGCGCAGGCCGGTGACCGCGAAGGCGGAGCCGCCGGTCGCGGCGAGGTCGGCGGGCGGCCACTCCCGGTCGAGCACCGCGGCGGTGTAGTCGTCCACCGCGCTGCGCATGGCGGCGCGGTCGGCGGCGGGCAGCCGCTGCGCGGCCCAGATCAGCTGGGTCAGGTCCTGGCCCTCGGTGCGCACGTCGGCGTTGATGTCGTCGATCCGCTGCCAGAGCACGACGACGATGAAGGCGAGCAGCACCGTGTACATGGTGACCGTGAACATCGAGACGTAGTCGGCGGCGGCCTCGGACCGATCCCGCTCGCGGCCCCGGTCGTGAACGCGCCCCTGCTTGCGCGGCAGGTCGGAGAGCATGGCTCCATCGAACGACGGCGGTCGCCAGCCCGCACGCCGGTGCGTACGAGCGGGCGACCGTCGCAGCCCTCGATCGGCTCAGCGCGGCTCAGCCGCTGTAGCTGTCGAAGATCTTGGTGAAGTCCAGCGGCTGCTGCGAGACGTAGGAGCAGGACGGCAGGCCGGAGACCGAGCCGGTACACGGCTGGTCGCGGTCCACCGACCAGAACGCGAGCCGGCCGAGGTGGTTGCTGTTCGCCCAGCTGACCAGTGTCTGCGCGTTCGCCTTGCTGAACACCTCGCCGGCCTGGTCGTTCTGTCCGATCATCGGGGTCACCCCGATGTTGGCGTAGCTGTCGCCCGGCCAGTCGGCCCTCACCTGGGCCAGCGTGCTCTGCGCGGCCTGGATCGCCTCCTGGCCCATGTCGCCGGTGAAGGAGGACCCGTAGTCCATCGCCATCACGTTGACCAGGTCGATGCGGGTGCCGTCCTGCTTGGCCAGGTTGAGGAAGGCGACGCCGTCCGGCGCCAGGCCGGTCGGCAGCACCGGCAGGGTGACCGAGACGACCAGGCCGGGGTTGGCGGCCTCGAGGCCGTTGATGGCCTTGAAGCGGACGTCGTTGTTCGGCGTGTAGTCCAGCGGCGCGCCCTCGATGTCGAAGTCGATGTGGTTGATGCCGAAGTGGCTGATCACCGACTGGTACGCGGCCTGGAGGCTGGAGAGCGCGGTGCAGGTCATCGCCAGTTCGCTGCCGCCGGCGCCGCCGAAGGAGATGATCGGCGTCGCGCCGTCGGCCTTGGCGGTGGCGATGTTGTGGTCCATGGCCGGGTCGTTGGTCACCGGGAGCGTGTCGCCCCAGATCGGGGTGCAGCCGGAGCCGATGACGAAGGCGGCGGTGTAGGACTTCATCCCGGCCTTGGCCGCCAGGTTCAGCATCGGCTCCTGGTTGTTCGACATGTCCACGTACGGGGCCACCTTGCCGACCGAGCCGCCGACGCCGGTGGACGTCGGGCTCGGGCTGGGCGACTGGGAGGTCGGCGGCGGGGAGGACGCCGGGGTGGTCGGCGGCGTCGAGCTGCCGGTGCCGCCCGGACCACTCAGTGACAGATCGTCGGCGTGGTAGGTGGGTTGTGCGTACCAGCCGTGGGTGTAGACCTGGATCGTGGTCTGTGTGGCGCTGGTGGTGTAGGTGACCGTGAGTTGTTGCCAGGTGGTGGCTGAGGGTGTCCAGGTGGAGGTGCCGCCGGTGATGCCGAGGTAGACGTAGGAGCCTTCGACGTAGCCGGTGAGGGTGTAGCTGGTGTTGGGCTGTACGGGCACGGTCTGGGTGCATTGTGCGGTGGCGTTGGAGGTGGGTGTGCCGGCTAGTGCGTGGGTGCCGGAGTGTACGGGCGTCGAGACGATGGTTGCGGTGCCCGCGTCGCAGGACCAGCCGGTGAGGTTGCCGGTCTCGAAACCCGGGTTGGTCAGCAGGTTGGTGGCGGCGGACGCGGGAGCGGCGGCGAGGTACACGGTCACCGGCAGCACGAGCGCGGCGAGGGCCGCGCCGACGGCGTAGAGCTGCCTGCGCTTCAGGGCATTGCGAAGTGGGATGCGGCTACGGGCCACGGAGAGTTCTCCTTCGGCGAGTCACGGGGCGCCGTTCGCCGCCCCGTGCAGGGGACTGCGCGTTCGTACACACCCGGTGCGTCGCCGTAGCACCGCGCACCAAGAGACAATGGTCTAGTCCAGTTGGCACGTCAAGACCCCGCCCGCGACCCGCGGCGAACCGGCCGAACGGCGGCCGCCGTCGCGCTAACCTGGCTCGATCTGCGGCCCGGCGCGCTCAGGCCCCGGCCGACCGCCAACAAGGACAGGGGTATATCCGGCGATGAGCGGCTTCTACGTCCACGCGCTGCACCCGCACGTCGAGCACCGCAAGGCGCACGGCCCGGTCAAGGTGGCCGACCAGCACAACACGGCCAACGCGATCGCCCGCTTCAACACCCGGCTGGCGATCATCATCACCCGGGTGGTGGGCAGCATGTGGTGCGCGTACGCGTTCGCCGCGCTGGACATGGTGAGCCTGCCCTCGGCGATCCGCGGCGGCACCGCGACGCTGATCCAGTGGATCGCGCAGACCTTCCTGCAACTGGTACTGCTGTCGATCATCATGGTCGGCCAGAACGTGCAGGCCGACGCCGCGGACAAGCGCTCCGAGGCGACGTACAAGGACGCCGAGGCGCTGCTGCACGGTCAGGAGCAGGTCGCCGCGCATCTCGCGGCGCAGGACGCGGTCCTGCGGTCGATCGCGGCGAAGTTGCAGATCGAATGCTAGCGCCGAGGCGCTAGGGCGCGTTCATGGTCAGGGCGCGCACGAAGGCGGGGCGCCGCCCGGCGAACATCGGGATCGTCACGTGCACCAGCGGCCCGATCGCGACCGCGTACACGACCGTGCCCGCGCCGACGTTGCCGCCGAGCAGCCAGCCGACCGCGAGGACCGACAGTTCGATCGCCGTGCGTACGACCCGGATCGACCGGCCGCGGTCGCCGAGCCCGGTAGTCAGGCCGTCGCGCGGGCCGGGCCCGAGCCCGGCGCCGATGTAGAGGCCGGTGGCGACCGCGTTGAGGACGACGCCCGCGACGAACATGCCCCAGCGCAGCCAGAACGCGTGCGGTACGGACATGGTGGCCAGCAGCACGTCGATCACTATGCCGATGACGAAGATGTTCGCGACCGTGCCGATACCCGGCACCTGCCGCAGGGGTATCCACAGCAGCAATACGACGCCGCCGATCAGGATCAGCACCGTGCCGACCGGGATGCCGGTGATCCGGGACAGGCCGGTGTGGAACACGTCCCAGGGATCGACGCCGACCGACGGGGCGAGCATCAGCGCCTCGCTGACGCCGTAGACCAGCAGGCCGATCGTCAGCTGGATTAGCCGCGCTGCCGGCTGGTCGCGCGGCATGGAACGGCGGGCCGCGCGCCGGGCCCGGCCCCAGGTGCGCGCGAGCCGCCGCAGGTCGATCGGCTGGCTGATCCGGTCGGCCTGTCGCGCGACCAGCTCCCGCTCCAGCGCGTCGGTGATGACCGTCTGGTTGACCATTGTGCTCCCCCTTGCCGAGATTGGCCTGGTGATGCGATTCTGGTCCTAGATTGGACTGGCAAGCGATAGCCAATTCAGAGAAGGTGGCCTGATGTCTGGAGCGGCCGTACCGACGGCGACGATCGGGGCGGGTCAGCTCGCCGCGCGGCTCGGCCCGTGGCGCAGCGCCGGCGGCGACGCCGACCGGCGCGGCAAGCCGCTCCAGGCCGCGCTCGCCGAGCGGATCACCGGCCTGGTGCTGGACGGCCGCCTCGCGCTGGGCACCCGGCTGCCCGCCGAGCGCACACTGAGCACCGCGCTCGCGGTCAGCCGCACCACGGTCACCGTGGCGTACGCCCTGCTGCGCGAGTCAGGGTTCGCGGTCAGCCGACAAGGCTCGGGCACCTACATCTCGCTGCCGGACGGCGCGGCGGCGCGCATCGCCGGCGGCTGGCAGACCGGCTGGCCGGATAGCGACGTCATCGACCTGATGTGCGCCTCGCCGCCCGCCCAGCTGCCGGTGCTTCAGGCGGCGCTGCGCACCGCGGCGGAGCAGCTTCCGGCCTACTCCGGCGCGGGCAGCTACGCGCCGTACGGACTTGGCATGCTGCGCGAGGCGATCGCGGACTCTTACAGCGCGCGCGGGCTGCCGACCTCTCCGGACCAGATCCTGGTGACCAACGGGGCTCAGGGCGCGATCACGATGGTGGCCCGGCTGCTGTGCCGCGCGGGCGACCGCGTCCTAGTCGAGAGCCCGACGTACCCGAACGCGCTCGACACGTTCTGGAACGCGCAGACCCGTCCGATGCCGGTGCCGCTGGAGGAGCACGGCTGGGTGCCGGGCGGCTACGAGAACGCGCTCGCGCAGCTGCGGCCCCGGCTGGCCTATCTCATCCCGCACTTCCAGAACCCGACCGGGCACCTGATGGACGCCGACATGCAGGCCTCGATCGCGCGCGCGGCCCGGCGCGCCGGATCGTGGCTGCTGGCCGACGAGACGATCACCGAGGTGGCGCTCGACGTGCCGGTACCGCCGCCGTTCGCGACGACGATCCGGCCGGCCGACGCGGAGTCGGTGCTGGTGTGCGGCTCGATGTCCAAGTCCTTCTGGAGCGGGCTGCGCATCGGCTGGCTGCGCGGCCCGACGCGCATCGTGCACGAACTGGCCGCCGCGCGCGCGGCGATGGACCTGGCCTCCCCCATGCTCGACCAGCTCGCCGCGGCCGTGGTGCTGCGCGACGGGCAGGACTACGCGGAGGGGCACCGGCAGGACTGGCGCGAGCAGCGCGCGGTGCTGATGCAGGCGGTCGGCGAGACGTTCCCGAACTGGACGTACCGGGTGCCGGAGGGCGGCCTGTCCCTGTGGCTGCGGATGGATCGGGAGGACGCGACCACGCTGTCGCAGCGTGCGCAGACGCATGGAGTGATGGTGCACGCCGGGCCGCGCTTCGGAGCCGACCCGGGCACCTTCGAGCGGTACCTGCGCCTGCCGTACGTACAGCCGCCGCAGCAGCTGCGGGAGGCCGTGCGCAGGCTCGCGCTGGCCCGCGAGGTGCCGGGACCCCGGCAGGCCGCCGACCACCGTGCCGACCTGGTGGCGTGACCGGCGCCAGCGGCCGGTGCCAGTGGCCAGTACTCATCCTCTTGCTCTCCCTGGGTTAACTCTCCTGCCGCAACGCCGCTGCGCCGAAAGGGTGGATGGCGGCGCGTCGCGGCGCTAACAAAACGAGTGCGGTTACTCATTCGGCCTACGGTGGCGCTGCTTCCCGGTCCTTGCGGGCACGGGGTCTGTCGGCAGCAAGATTCGTCACCACCGAGTTGGAGGAACCGCCCGTGCGTGTCTCCCTGCGCAGTGTCCTGATGCGCAGCGTCCTAGCCGGCGTCTGCGGCCTTCCCGTCGTGCTGCTCGCCGCCGCCCCCGCGACGGCCTCCGACGCCGGGCCGCAGCACAGCGCCACCCCGAACGTCTCCGCGGAGATCGGCTACGCCAGCGCGCAGGTGCACCCCGGTGGTCAGGCCACGATGACGGTGAGCCTGATCAACCACGGCCCGCAGAGCCTCGACGACCACACCAGCGTGCACGTGACGGTGACGATGCCTCAACACACCGAGGTGAGTCCGAACGTGCTGGAGACGATTCGCGGCAACGCGCCCAAGGGCAGCAGGAACGCGGTCCCGATGACGCGCTCGATCCCGCTGACCCGGGTGTTCGTCCGCAGCGCGCCGGGCTTCTTCGACGTCGTGGTCCCGGCGGGCTCGTTCGGCAACTCGACCAGCTTCCGCACATACACGTTCACGCTGCACGTCTCTCCGACCGTCACGAGCGGCTCGCAACTGGTCGGCGGCGGCGTCGCGGTGGCGCTGGAGAACTACGTCGGGCTCACGGTGGCCAAGAGCGTCGTGCCTCCTGCCCCGATGGTGGTCACCACCGCCTTGGCGAAGCCGTCGCACAAGCCGGGCCCGCGCAAGAGCCCGAGAAGCCTGCACACCGCGGGCACGAGTGAACGGATCGGGGTCGGGACGCCGGTAGCGGGATGCTCAGCGGGACCACTCGCCGGCTCGAACGCCGGATCAAGCAGTGGCGCTAGTTCGAGTCCTGGTCCGACCGCGGGTTCGGGCAGCAGTTCAGCCACCCCGATGCCAAGCGGATCCAGCGGGTCCGGTAGCAGTGGCAGCAGCTCGCCATGCACGGTGCCCATGCTGGCCGCGACTGGTACCGACGCGGCCTGGCCGCTGACCCTCGGTCTGCTCGCGCTGGCGACAGGTGCGTCCATGATGCGCTTCGCGCACCGATCCGATCGGCGAACGGGCCGCTGACGCTGCCGAATTGGTCCAGACCATAGCCTTGACAGCGCGTGCAATGGTCTGGACCATCGTGCACACGAACCGCTCTACTCCGGTACGGCGACCCGGAGCCATCACGGCTACCCGCCCACCGCAGACAGGGAGCGCTCCGTGCGACCACCCCGCACCCACGCCCACAGCACCCATTCCCATTCCGACGACGCCCACGGGACGCGTCCACCCCGGCGCCTCGCCGCCGCAGCCCTCGCACTCACCCTCACCACCGGCACCACGGCACTCGCC
>JBKOWZ010000118.1:0-5870 GCA_046724665.1 Actinomycetota bacterium | reverse complement strand
GGTCAGCAGCCCGTCCACGGCGCGCACGCCGCGCCGCGGGGTGATGACCAGGTCGGTCCAGCCGTCCGCCGCGCGCACCCGGCCGTCGCGCCCGACCGCCGACTCCAGTGCGCGCACGGCCGTCGTGCCGACCGCGACGACCCGGCCGCCGGACGCGCGCACGTGGTTGACCAGCCGCGCCGTGCTCGGCGGCACCCGGTAGCGTTCGGCGTAAGGGGCCTCGTGCGCCTCGGGCGAGGCCACGCCGGTGTGCAGCGTGATCGGGGCGATCAGGATGCCGCGCGAGACGAGCGCGACAACCAGTTCCGGCGTGAAGGGGCGCGCGGCGCTGGGCATCTCGCTGCTGCCGGGTTCGACCGCGAACACGGTCTGATACGCCGAGAGCGGCCAGTCCCGGTCCACGTACGAGTAGCGGATCGGCTTGCCGTGGCGAGCCAGGTACTGCGTCATCGAACCCTGCGCCACCTCCGGTTCGCCGCCCCCGCTGGGGAACCGGAAGCGTGCGTACCACAGCCGCGGCGTGAACTGCGCGGCCAACCGCGCGAACGCGCCGCCCGGCAGGGCGAGCTCCAGGCCGCGGCGCGCCGGGGACTGGCCCGCCACGAAGGGGACCGTCGTGCCGCCGTGCGGCCTGCGCAGTTCGACCAGGTACTCCCCTCCGGCACCCGGCTCGGCGCTGGAGACGTGCAGCGCGACCGGCGCCCCGCCCGGCAGCCGGGCGGCGAGCGCGGCCGGCAGCGTGCCGGAGTCGTTGACCACCAACAGGTCCCCGGGCCGCAGCAGCCGCGGCAGGTCGGCGGCCACATGGTGCGACAGCCGCAGGCCGTTGCGATGCCCGACGAGCATCCGCACCTGGTCGCGGGGCACGCCGCGCGCCTCGGCCGGCTCGCGCGCGGACAGCTCCTCCGGGACGGTGAAGTCGGCGCCTGAGACGCCCGCCGACGCGCCGTCCATGCCCGCGGCCAGTGTCAGGGCCATCAGACGCCCGCCTTCACCAGCAGGTCCGCGGCGCGATACCGCCCGGACGCGGGCAGCTCGCGCAGCAGTGCGCGGAACGCGGGGACCACGGTCTGCGGCAGCGGCCGGTCGGAGATGTCCTCGCCGGGGAAGGCCTCCTGGTGCATCCGGGTACGCATGTCGCCCGGATCGACCGCCCACACGCGCAGGTCGGGCTCCTCCTCGGCGAGGATCGCCGAGGCGTGGTCGAGGGCTGCCTTGCTCGCGCCGTAGCCGCCCCAGCCCGCATAGGGCTCGACGGCGGCGTCGGAGGACACGTTGATGATCGCGCCGCCGACCTGCCGCAGCTGCGGCAGCACCAGCTGGGTCAGCGCGATCGGGCCGAGGACGTTGACCTCGAAGGTCTCCAGCAGGCCGGGCAGCGGGAACAGTCCGAGCGTCGGCGGCGCGGCGCCGGCCAGGTCGTAGCCGGTCAGCGTCGAGGCGTTGTTGACCAGCAGGGTTGTGCCGCCGAGCTGCGCCGCGGCGTCGGCGAGGTCGGCGCGGTGGTCGTCGTCCACCACGCTGCCGGCCAGCGCCGCCACCTCGGTGAGCGCGGCCAGCCGCGCGGCAGTCCGGTCGAGCTCGGCGGCGCCGCGCGCCGTGATGACCAGCTTCCAGCCGTCCTCGGCCAGCGCGAGGGCCAGCTCGCGGCCCAGGCCGCGCGAGGCGCCGGTGACGATCGCCACCGGCTTCCTGGTCCCGGGCCCGAAGAGGGCGTTGTGCGTCTGGGTCTGCGTTGTCTTCATGCCTCGACTCTCGCGCCGGGCGGCCCGCGCGCGGATCGGTCCGGCGACCGGACCGCGCTCGTCCATCGGTCCTAGGACCTCGGGCGGAGCAGCGGCCGATCTGCGCGGACGCCCGGCGCGCTACGGTGGGACCGTGTCCACCACGGCAGACCGGTCGCAGGCCCTGGCCACGCTGCACGAGCTGAGCCAGGCGGTGCTCACGATCAGCCGGGACCTGGACACCGGCAAGGCGCTGCGCCGGATCGTGCGCACCGCGCGCGAGCTGGTCGGCGCCGAGTACGCGGCGCTCGGCGTGCCGGACGGCGCCGGATCGTTCGCGCGGTTCCTGGTCGAGGGGGTCAGCGAGGAGCAGTGGGCCGCGATCGGGCCGCTGCCGCGCCAGCACGGGATGCTCTCGGTGATGCTGCACGACCCGAGCCCGCAGCGGCTCGACGACGTCACCGCCGATCCGCGCTTCGGCTGGTGGCCCGCGGCGCACCCGAGGCTGACCGCGTTCCTCGGCGTGCCGATCCGGGACTGCGACGAGATCCTCGGCGCGCTGTTCCTGGGCAACACCAGCCCGCCCGGGCAGGGCCGCGGCTTCACCGCGCAGGACGAGGAACTGCTCACCGTCCTCGCCGCGCACGCGGCGATCGCGCTGACTCACGCGCGGCTCTACGAGCGCGAGCGCGAGCTGGCGATCGTGGCCGAGCGCACGCGCCTGGCCCGCGAGCTGCACGACGCGGTGGCGCAGAAGCTGTTCGCGCTGCGGCTCACCGCCGAGGCGGCGGGCGGCCTGGTCGAGAGCGATCCGGAACGTGCGCGCTCGCACCTCGGGCAGATCGCGGCGCTGGCCGGCGAGGCGGCCGAGGAGCTGCGCGCGGCGGTCGGCGAGCTGCGCCCGGCGGAGCTGGACGAGGACGGTCTGGCGCAGGCGATGCGCAAGCAGATCGACGTGATCGACCGCGCGCACCAGACGCACGGCGGCCCGCGCGTCACGTTCCGCGAGGAGCCCATCAGCGCCCTGCCGCCGGCGCACGAGCAGGTGGTGCTGCGCGTCGCGCAGGAGGCCCTGCACAATGCCCTGCGACACGCCGACGCGAAGCTGATCGAGCTGTCCCTCGGTCCGCTGCCGCGCGGCGGGGCGCTGCTGACGGTCGCGGACGACGGCTCGGGGTTCGACATGCGGTCGGTCGCGGCGGAGCGCGGGCTGGGGCTGGTGTCGATGCGTGAGCGTGCCGACTCGGTGGGCGGTCGCGTGCGGGTGACGTCGGCGCCGGGCCAGGGTACGACGGTGCGGTTGGAGGTGCCCGGTGGACGGCCCGCGTGACGTGCCCGCGGCGAAGGCCGGCTCCGGAGGTAAAATCAGGGTGCTGATCGCGGACGACCACCCGATGGTGCGGCAGGGCCTGCGGGTGTTCCTCGAGGTGCAGCCGGACATCGAGGTGGTCGGCGAGGCCGGGGACGGCGCCGCGGCCGCGCGCCTGGCGCGGGAGCTGCGGCCCGACGTGGTGCTGCTCGACCTGGTGATGCCCGGCACCGACGGCGTGGCCGCGATCGAACTGATGGCCGAGGCCGCCGTGGAGAGCAGGGTGCTGATCGTGACCAGCTTCGGCGAGCTGCGCACCGTGGTCCCGGCGATCCGGGCCGGGGCGCGCGGCTACGTCTCCAAGGACGTCGAGCCGTCTGCGCTGGCGGCCGCGATCCGCGCGGTGGCCGCCGGGCACGTGCTGCTCGGGCCGCAGGTGGCGGCGGCGCTGCTCGGCGCGCAGGCGGGGCAGTCCCCCGGCGACGGCATCGAACCGCAGTTGACCGCCCGGGAGCGCGAGGTGCTCGACCTGATCGCGCGCGGACGCTCCAACCGGGAGATCGCCAGGGCCCTGACGGTGTCGGAGAAGACGGTGAAGACGCACGTCTCCAGCGTGCTGATGAAGCTCGGCGTGGCCGACCGGACGCAGGCGGCGCTGTGGGCGGTCCGGCATGCCTGAGCCCGCACCGACGCCGGGGTCGGCACCGGGACCGGAAACTGCCCGTCCGGCAGAGCTCGAATCCGCGCTGCGCGCCGCGCTGCGCGGCGAGGTCGAGTTCGGCTCCGGCACGCGCGCCGTGTACGCCACCGACTCCTCCAACTACCGGCAGGTCCCGATCGGCGTGGTGTTCCCGCGCGACGAGGCCGACGTCGTCAGAACCCTGTCGGTCTGCGCCGACTTCGACGTGCCCGTACTCGGCCGCGGCGGTGGGACCTCGCTGGCCGGTCAGGGCTGCAACGAGGCGGTCGTGGTCGATTTCAGCCGGCACATGACTGCGATCCTCGCCCTCGACCCGGTCGCCCGCACGGCCCGGGTGCAGCCGGGCGTGGTGCTGGACGACCTGCGGCGGGCCGCCGAGGCGCATGGGCTCACCTTCGGCCCCGACCCATCGACGCACGCCTGGTGCACGCTCGGCGGGATGATCGGCAACAACTCCTGCGGCACGCACTCGCTGTTCGCGGGCAAGACCGTGGACAACGTGGAGCGGCTGCGCGTCGCGGCCTACGGCGGCGCGCAGTACGAGTTCGGGTCCTACGACGACGCGCAGTACGCGGCGCTGGTCAAGCGCGGCGCCCCGGAGGCGGCGCCGGTCGCCTCGCTGCGCGAGATCGGCCGCCGCGCCGCCGGCCTGGTCGAGGCGCGCTTCCCCCACCTGCCGCGGCGCGTCTCAGGGTTCAACCTCGACCAGCTGCTGCCCGGCCGCCCGGCGCACGTCGCGCGGCTGCTGGTCGGCACCGAGTCCACGTGCGTGCTGGTCACCGAGGCGGTCGTCCGGCTGATCCCGAACCCGGCGTACCGGCGCCTGGTCGTCCTCGGCTACCGCGACGTGTTCGAGGCCGCGGACGCCGTCCCGGCGCTGCTCGGCGCGCTGCCGGAGGGACTGCTCGGACTCGAGGGCTTCGACGTCACGCTGGTGCGCCAGATGCTGGCCCGGCGGCTGAACACCGCGTATCTCAGCGTGCTGCCCGGCCTCGACCAGGCGGTGCGGGAGAACCGCGGCGGCTGGCTGCTGGCCGAGATCGGCGCCGACACCCGCGCCGAGGCCGACGCGCGCACGGCGCGGTTCACCGCGTCCCTGCCCGCCGCGGCGTCCGTCCGCCGGATCGACGATCCCGCCGAGCAGCGCGGCGCGTGGGCCATCCGCGAATCAGCCCTCGGCGCCACCGCCCTGCGCGAGGACGGCACGCACAACCTGGAGGGCTGGGAGGACGCGGCCGTACCGCCGCAGCGGCTCGGCGCCTACCTGCGCGCCGTTTCAGAGCTCTGGTCCGAGTTCGGCTACGACGGCGCCTGGTACGGGCACTTCGGCCAGGGCTGCGTGCACACCCGCAACAACTTCGACCTGCGCACGCAGGCCGGGCTGCGCAAGTACCGCGCGTACGTCGAGCGGGCCGCGGACCTGGTCGCCTCGCTCGGCGGATCGATCTCCGGCGAGCACGGCGACGGCCAGTCGCGCGGGGAGCTGCTGGAGCGGGTGTACGGACCCGAACTCGTGGACGCGTTCCGCCAGGTCAAGGTGGTGTTCGATCCACGCGGCCGGATGAATCCCGGCAAGGTGGTGGATCCGTACCCGCTGGACTCGCGGCTGCGCTTCGGCCCCGGCTACCGAACCAGCTCCCTGACCCCGGCCTTCTTCCCGTTCGACGAGGACGCCGGATCGCTTCAGCACGCCGCGGAGCGCTGCGTCGGCGTGGGCCGCTGCCGCCGCGACGACGCGGGCGTGATGTGCCCGTCCTACCGCGCGACCCGGGACGAGCGGCACTCCACGCGCGGCCGGGCGAAGCTGCTCGTCGAGCTGTTCCAGGGCGAGGTCACCGACGCGTCGTGGCGCAACGAGGACGTGCGCGAGGCGCTCGATCTGTGCCTGGCGTGCAAGGGCTGCTCCATCGACTGCCCGACGCACGTGGACATGGCCACCTACAAGGCCGAGTTCCTCGCGCATCACTACCGTGGCCGCCTGCGGCCGCGCGAGATGTACGCCCTCGGATTCATCCCCTGGCTCGCGCGCGCGGCGACGCGGATGCCGACGCTCGCGAACGCCGCGCTCGCCGCCCCGGTGCTCGGCTCGCTGATCCGGCGCGCCGGCGGCGTGACGACCCGGCGGCCGGCGCCGCGC
>JBKOWZ010000312.1:0-6007 GCA_046724665.1 Actinomycetota bacterium | reverse complement strand
GGAAGAAGGTGGTGGAGAACAGGAACATCGGCGCGTTCGCCAGCGGGCGTAGCGACGTCTCCGAGCATGCAGATGAGCTGCTGTTCAACGAACACCCGACCGACGGGCCTCCTCACCGGTGATGCTCTGGGACACCGGACCGCTATATGCGGCCTTCGACCGCGACGACAAGCATCATGCCGCTAGTGCCACACTCATGATCGCTATCGCGACCGCCGCTGCTCGTACCCGCGCCAGTCATGGTCGAACGCATGAACATCACCAAGATCGCCAGCCTCGACCACCGACACTTCCATGCCGTGAAGCTCCGCCATTGCGATGGCTTGGAGCTGCTGCCGAGCTGAATTGGGCAAACAGTCCATCCGGCTTAGGTGAGCGGGAGTCGGCCGAGGCGGAACGGCAGCGTATCTCAATCCACACCCAGCCGGTTCTTTGCTTACCGTTCGAGGCGAATGCTGTGGCGTGTTGGTTGCCCGGGTGCGTGAGACGCCAGCGCGGAGTGGACATTGTCTGACCTGCGCGGGGGCGGGTGGGTGGGGACACGTAACCGCCACCCGCAAGCCTGAGTCAGACCGCTCGGTGCCGACGCGCCGTCGTCAGGACGTCAGGAGGCGGCCCAGGCGGCGGGAGGAGACGGCCAGGCCGGAGGTGCCGAGGATGGCCAGGTAGAGGGCGCGGCCTAGTAGTTCTGGGCCGACTGCGCCGAGCATGAGGCCTCTGACGATCTCGATGCCCTGGTACAGCGGGGTGGACTCGACGAACAGCTGGAGCCAGCGCGGGTAGACGCCGAGCGGGAAGAAGGTGGTGGAGAACAGGAACATCGGCATCATCGCCAGCGTGACCCACTCGAAGTCCTGCCAGGAACGCATGAACGTGGTCGTGGCCATGCCCAGGCCGGCGAACGCGAAGCCGATCAGGACCGCCGCGGGCAGGGCCAGTACCGCCCACCACGATCGCGTGGCGCCGAAGCCGGCGGCTACGCACAGGAAGGTCGCCGCGTAGAGCGCGCCGCGCATCAGCGCCCAGCAGATCTCGCCGAGCGCGATGTCGGCCACGCCGAGCGGGGTGGCCAGGATCGCGTCGTAGGTCTTGCCGTACTTGATCTTGAAGAAGATGTTGAAGGTGGAGTCGAACACGGCGCCCTGCATCGCGGCGGTGGCCAGCAGCGCGGGGGCCACGAACTCGACGTAGGTCACCGGGCCGCCGCCCGGGCCGCTGACGTTCGGGATGAGCTTGCCCAGGCCCACGCCGATGGACAGCAGGTAGAACACGGGCTCGAACACGCCGGAGATGAGGATCACCCACATCCGCCGGTAGGCCAGCATGTTGCGCTCGATCAGGTGCAGCGAGCGCTTCGACCCGAAGGCGAAGGAGATCGGGAGCGCGCGCGGCGCGAAGGTGAGCGAGGTCATCGCGGTCCTGGTGCTCCCTTTCTCAGCTTTCTGCTTCTGCTTCTGGGCATCTCGGCTTCTCAGCTGTAGAGGCGGCGGCGGTAGGTGACCCGGGCGACCGCGTAGCCGCCGAGGGCGAAGGCGAGCAGGTACGCCGTGTGCAGCAGCGACATCGCCCAGCCTGCGGTGCCGAGGGTCAGCGAGCGGGTCAGTTCGACCCCGTGCCACAGCGGCGTGGCGTACGCGATCGGGTGCGCCCAGCCGGGCAGCTGCTGCCACGGGAAGAAGGTGCCGGAGAACAGGAACAGCGGCGTCATCACGAAGCGGAACAGGGCGTTGAGCTTCTGGTCGGAGTCCAGCGTGATGACGTACGCCATGATCGGCAGCAGGAAGGCCGCGCCGGTGAGCACGGCGGCGGGCCAGGCCAGGACGCCCCACGCGGAGTGCAGCGTGCCGAAGCCGCTCATGAACGCGAAGAAGATCCCGCCGATCACCGCCATCCGCACCAGCGCGAGCACCGCGTGCCCTGCGTTCACGTCCTCGGGGCGCTGCGGGGTGTTGACGGCGGCGCGGTAGTTGCCGAACCACTTGACGCTGCCGAGCACCGGGTACGTGCCCTCGCCGAACGCGTTCTGCATGGCGTTCGCGGCGAGCACTCCGGGGGCGACGAAGTCGAGGTAGCGCACGCCGCCGGGCAGTGCGTTGCCGTGGTCCACCAGGGTGCCGAGACCGAGGCCCATCGCGGTCAGGTACAGCGCCGGGCCGAAGATCGCGGACAGCACGGTGCCGCGCCAGGTCCGGCGCGAGTAGGTGACCCAGTAACGGAACTGGCGGTAGCTGAGCCGGGCGGCTCCGGGCTCGCCGGTCGGGCGCGGGGCGGGGCCCGCGACGCTCGGGGATTCGATCGCGGTCATCTCGACTCTCAGTCAGGTCCGCTCAGTTCGGTTGGTCCGCGTTCACTCGGTGTGCTCACGGCACGAGTCAGTCGATCAGGCTGCGGCCGGTCAGGGTGAGGAAGACGTCCTCCAGAGTAGAGCGGCGCACCAGCGCGGTGATCGGTTCGAGCCCTCGGCGCCGCACCGCCTGGAGCGCCACCTCGCCGTCGTCGGCGTAGACCAGCACCCGGTCGGGCAGCAGCTCGACCTTGTCCGCGACGGCCGTCTGCGCGATCTCGGCCACCTTGTCGGCGGCCTGCTCCTGCTCGTCGAGCGGGAAGCGCAGCTCGAGCACCTCGCGGGTGGAGTACCGCTCGATCAACTCGCGCGGGGCGCCCTCGGCGGCGATCCGGCCCTTGTCCATCACCACGAGCCGGTCGCACAGCTGCTCGGCCTCGTCCATGTAGTGCGTGGTGAGGATGAGCGTGGTGCCCTGCTGCTTGAGCCGGTAGAGCCGGTCCCAGACCACGTGCCTGGCCTGCGGGTCGAGCCCGGTGGTCGGCTCGTCGAGGATGAGGATCTCCGGCTCGTTGATCAGCGAGCGGGCGATGGTCAGCCGCCGCTTCATCCCGCCGGAGAGCGGTTCGACCTTGTCCGAGCCGCGGTCGGACAGCTGCACGAAGTCCAGCAGCCGCTCGGTGCGCTCCTTGATCACCGCGCGCGGCAGGCCGAAGTAGCGTCCGTAGACGTGCAGGTTGTCGCGCACCTGCATCTCGGTGTCGAGGGTGTCCTCCTGCGGCACGACGCCGAGCCTGGCCCGGATCGCCGGGCCGTCGGCGGCCGGATCGAGGCCGAAGACCCGCAGGCTGCCGCCGGTGCTCGGCGAGACGCAGCCGATCATCCGCATCGTGGTGCTCTTGCCCGCGCCGTTGGGCCCGAGGAAGCCGAAGACCTCGCCCCGGCGCACCTCGAAGTCGACGCCGGCGACGGCGGTGAACGGCTCGGCGCCCTTCCTGGTGAACCGCTTGGTCAAACCGCGGGCCTCGATCAGGACCTCGCCGGGGGCGCCGGGCCGCGGCGGTTCGGGGTGGTGGGCTCGTACAGACACCCTCACGACGCTACTGGTCCGCACCGACAAGATTCGAGCGGTTATCCGCCGCGGCGCGGCGCCGCCGGCCGAAGCCGCGCCGAGGCGGAGCGTGTCGCGGGGCTACCGCGCCACGGTCACCGGTGGTCCGGGCCGGAGCGCGCGAGGGAGTCGCGGATCTGGGCCAGCAGCTCCACCTCGGTCTCGGCCGGCGGCGCCTCCGGGATGCCCTGGCGGCGCTTGCGCAGCTTCTCGAAGTGGTTGAGCGGCATCACGATGAAGAAGTAGACGGCGAAGGCGATCAGCAGGAACGAGATGACCGCGGTGAGGAACTTGCCGTAGTAGATCTGCGACTTGTTCAGTGTCCACACCAGGTTGCCGTAGTCCTGTTTGCCGAAGATCGCCGTGATGAGCGGCATGATGATGTCCGCGACCAGGGCGTTGACGATGGCGCCGAAGGCGGTGCCCATGACCACGGCGACCGCCAGCTCGACGACGTTGCCGCGCAGGATGAACTCTTTGAACCCCTTGATCATGGGGAACTCCTCTCGACTTCGGGCGCCGGCGCGCCCGCATTCCTACACCCAAACAGGAACGACCATCAACGCCCGCGGTCACCGGAACCGGTGCGGGGCCGATGCGGGGCCGGTGAAAGGCCGCCGAACCGGAAGTTGTACCGTCGAGCGGTGCAGTGGTACCGCTTCGTCCTCTCGCCCAAGTGGCTGGGATTCCACGCGCTGACCTGGCTCGTGCTGATCCCGGCCTTCATCGGGCTCGGGCAGTGGCAGCGGAACCTGTGGCAGGACCACGCGCGCGCGCAGGGCGTCGTGCTCAGCGCGCTGGCCGCCGAGCCGGTCGCGCTGGATTCGGTCGCCCCGCGCGGGCACCAGGTCGCGCAGGCCCAGCAGTGGACGATGGTGTCGACGGCCGGCCGCTACGACACCGCGCACCAGTTCATGGTGCGCAACCGCTCGCAGAACCAGCAGCCCGGCTGGTACGTGGTCACCCCGCTGGTCCTGGCCGACGGCACCGCGGTGCTGGTCAACCAGGGCTGGGTCGCGCAATCGACCACCGGCGGCGCGACCACGCTGCCGCCGTTCCCGCCGGTGCCCGCCGGACCGGTCACGGTGTCCGGTTCGCTGCAACCGGACGAGACGACCGCGAACACGCGCGTCCGCGACGACACGGCGCGCCTCCCGGTGAACGAGATCGCGCTGATCACGCCGACCGACATCGCCTCGCGCGTGCCGTATCCGCTGCGCGACGGCTCGATCCGGCTGGCCGCGAGCGTCCCGGCGAACACCGGGCCGACGGCGGCGCAGCCGGTGCCGAACCCGACCTACGAGAACGCGATGTACATCGCGTACATGATCCAGTGGTGGGTGTTCGCGGCGGTGATGCCGGTGACCTGGTTCCTGCTGATCAGGCGCGAGGCCGGCGATCGGCGCACGGCGGCGCTGGAGCAGGCCCGGGAGCGGGAGAGCGAGCAGCGGCAGACCGCGGTACGCGAGCCGGTGTCAGTGCCCGAAACCGTCGTCTCCGGCGCGGAGCCGGTCGAGTAGCGCGGCGAACCGGTCGCTGGGGAAGACCTGGAGCGTCTCGCCGACGCTGTCGGAGGGCAGCCGGTGCAGCGCGCCGTCGTGCCACCAGTACAGCTGGTCCGAGATCGGTCCTGGGCACGTCTCGAACTGCCGGGCCGCGAAGCGCAGCAGCGTGCCGGCCGCGTCAACCACCGCCGCCGACTCGATCGGGTGCACGGCGATCAGGTGCCGGTGCGGCAGCACCACGAGCGCGCCGTTCGCGTCGGCGTAGCCGGGGACGGCGGCGAGGTGCTCGGACAGCCACAGCACGTGGGTGGCCGTGTAGTGGCTGGTCCCGAACAGCGCGATCAGCTCGGTGCCGTCGATCGTGAAGCGCTCGGCCTCCAACGCGGCGGCGGCGCGCACGTTCGCCCGCGCGGCGTCGAAGACGGCGTGCTCCGCGACGCCCCATCCGAGCGCGTCGCCCACCGGAACCAGTTCGCCGCCGGGCACCGGATGGCTGCCGTGCTCGGTCATCACCGCCTCGACGAGCCCGTCCGCGACAGGGCGCTGAAGCATGCCGGACATGGACGCGTCGGCCGCGAGGATCCGCGCCCGCAGCGGTCCGCGCACCCGCTCCCACGGCGAGCCGTCCACGGCGATTCGCAGGTCGCTGACGTACTGCTCGACCATGTCCGGCCAGTCCGCCTTCGCACGGTCGTACATCCGCTCGCGCAGCACGGCCAGGTCGAGGCGGACGCCCGGCCACCCGGCGCCGTTCCCGACCTCGGCGCGGCCCACCTCCACGCAGTTGCGCGCCGCCACCCGCCAGCGCAGGCCGCGGCCGCGAAGTTCGACATCGAGCAGTCCGACCAACGCCGTGGCCACCTCGTCGCCGTCCGGCCACCGCGGGTCCGCCGACGTGTCCGGATCGGCGTCTGAGCCATCGTCAGATGCGGGCACGGGACGCAGTGTAATGGTCACCATACGCAGTACCGCCAGGCCGCTACGCCACACGGCATCAGTCGGCCACGAAGCCGAGTGGCCTTCGCCACATGGCCGCCGTGAAGCCGTGACCCCTTGTGCGGTGTGCCGTTGTACTAGTCGTGCCAGAGCCGTCCGGTGTTACCAGCG
>JBKOWZ010000066.1:0-44604 GCA_046724665.1 Actinomycetota bacterium | reverse complement strand
ACCGTGGAGGACGCTGAACGGACGAACTCTCCGAGGTCTTGGAGCTTGGCCATGATGACCTTGCTCTCAACACCCATCTCCTTGGCGAGTTCATAGACCCGGACCTTGGCCACTTCACTCCTGTCTCGGTCCGCGTCTTCTCCGCGCGACCGTCTGTGTTACTGCATGGGCGTGCTCATCGCTGGGCGCTCATCGCGTGCTCATCGCGTTTCTCGACCCGCTTTCCGCGTCGTAGCGATCTGTGTCGTGACGACTGTTTGATTGCTGCCGATTACCTGCTCCGATCATCCGCCTCGGCCTCGGACGCCTCCAGCCGCGCACGCACCGCACCGACCGCGAACGGCCCCGGCAGGCGGAAAGCCCGCGGAAAGGCCCGCTTGCGCTCGGCGAGGGCGAGACACTCGAGCCGCGGGTGCAGATAAGCACCCCGGCCCTGAAGGCGCCGACGCGGATCGGGTAGAACCTCACCCTCTCCGGCGACGACACGGAGCAGCCGGTCCTGCGCGTCCCGAACACGACAGCCAACGCAGGTACGCGTGGGCGCGCCGCAGTCTCCCGGATCGGTCGGCAGGCCAGTCACGGTCTATCTTACCCCCACGATCACCCGTCCCGCTCCCCTCGCGCAGCCGCGTGCGGCCGACACCTCGCGCTTGAGCAGGGCGGCTGACCGGCCGGTACGGCGATACGCGCCGATCGGCGGATTACCTGGTGATCGTCCAGTTGTCGTCTGGCGTTCAGCGAGCCTGCTGGGCAGGCTGCTGCTCGGTGTCGGAGCGGATGTCGATGCGCCATCCGGTCAGCCGAGCGGCCAGGCGGGCGTTCTGCCCCTCCTTGCCGATCGCCAGGGACAGCTGGTAGTCGGGCACGGTGACCTGCGCGGACTTCGCCTCGAGATCGACGATGCGCACCTTGGTCACCTTCGCCGGGGACAGCGCCGAGGCGACCAGCCGCTCCGGGTCGTCGGACCAGTCCACGATGTCGATCTTCTCGCCGTGCAGCTCGTTCATCACGTTGCGCACCCGCGCGCCGACCGGGCCGATACACGCGCCCTTCGCGTTCACCCCGGGTTTGGTGGACCGTACCGCGATCTTCGTCCGGTGCCCGGCCTCCCGGGCGACCGCGGCGATCTCCACGGTGCCGTCGGCCACCTCGGGCACCTCCAGCGCGAACAGCCTGCGCACCAGGTTCGGGTGTGTACGCGAGAGGGTGACCTGCGGTCCGCGCTGGCCCCGGCGCACCCCGACGACGAGGCACTTGATCCGGGTGCCGTGCTCGTAGCGCTCACCGGGCACCTGCTCGGGCGCGGGCAGCAGCGCCTCGAAGCTCTCCTTCTTGCCCGAGTCGATCTCGACCAGCACGTTGCGCGGGTCGTCGCCCTGCTGCACCTTGCCGGTGATCAGGTCGCCCTCGCGGGCGGCGAAGTCGCGGAAGACCGCCTCGTCGGCGGCCTCGCGCAGCCGCTGCGCGATGACCTGCCGGGCGGTCGAGGCGGCGATCCGGCCGAACCCGGTCGGGGTGTCGTCGAACTCAAGGCCGAGCGGCTGCCCGGCGTCGTCGGTCTCGGTGGCCCAGACGGTCACATGCCCGGTCTTGTGGTCGAGCTCGACCCGGGCCTTGGGCCGGGCGCCCTCGGTCCGCTCGTACGCGAGCAGCAGCGCCTGCTCGATGGCCTCGAAGAGCCGGTCGAGCGAGATCTCCTTGTCCTGCGCGAGATCGCGCAGCGCCCGCATATCGATGTCCATCGCTTCCTCAATCAGCTCTCGCCGGCGCGGCCGGGCCCCAGTACCCGGTCGTCCATCCGGTCTTCGTCCGCGCGGCCGTCGCCCGCGTCCCCCGCCGCGTCCTCGTCGTCCTCCGCGAAGTCCGCGTCGTGCGCGGCTTCGTCGTCGGCGGCGCGGTTGAACTCGACCTGCACCCTGGCCTTGGCGATCTCGCCGTACGTCAGAGTCTGCTCGACCTGCGTCTTCTTCTGCTCGACCAGCAGCGTCACGCCTTCGCCGTCCGCGGCGGACACCCGTCCGACCAGCTCGCCGCCGGCGGTGAGCGTCGCCTTGACCAGCCGCTCGATCGCACGCCGCCAGTGCCGCGGCTCGGTCAGCGGCCGATCGACGCCGGGCGAGGTGACTTCGAGGACGTACGCGGCGTCACCCAGCTCGGCGTAGGCGTCGAGCGCGTCGGAGACCGACCGGGTGACCTCGGCGATGTCGTCCAGCGAGACGCCGCCGTCCCGGTCCACCACCACGCGGATGAGCCGGCGCGACCCGGCGCGCTGCTCGGTGAGGTCCTCCAGCTCGGCTCCGGAGCGCTCGACCACCGGCTCCAGCAGCGCGCGCAACTTGCGCCGGTCGAGCCGGGGGGACGCGGTGGGGCTCATCGGGTCGGCTCCTCGACACCTGTGGGGTCTATCGCTGGACGTCGTCGCCCACCAGCGTAGTCGCTCCGGCGGAGTGACGGCGTCCCCTGTGTCGATGCGTGCTGCGGTGGGCCGACCTTCAGTGGCTCAGCTCCAGTGGCTCAGCTCCAGTGCCTCAGTTCACCGCCAGTTCGCGGATGCGGTCGGCGGCGCCGGCCACCGGGACGTCCTCCCGCTCGCCGGTGGCCCGGTCACGCACCTCGACGACACCGTCTGCCAGGCCCTTGCCGACCACGACGATGGTGGGCACGCCGATCAGCTCGGCGTCCTTGAACTTGACGCCGGGCGACACGCCGCGCCGGTCGTCGAACAGGACCCGCACCCCGGCCGCGTCCAGGTCGGCCGCCAGCCGCGCCGCGGCGTCGAAGACCGCGGCGTCCTTGCCGGTGGCGACCAGGTGCACGTCCGCCGGGGCCACCTCGCGCGGCCAGACCAGGCCGAGCGCGTCGTGCTTCTGCTCGGCGATCACCGCCACCGCGCGCGAGACGCCGATGCCGTAGGAGCCCATGGTGATCCGCACCGGCTTGCCGTCCGGGCCGAGCACGTCGAACTCGAACGCGTCCGCGTACTTGCGGCCGAGCTGGAAGATGTGCCCGATCTCGATCCCGCGGCCGATCACCAGCGCCGAGCCGCAGCGCGGGCAGGGGTCGCCGCCGCGCACCTCGGCGGCGCCGACCGTGCCGACCGGGGTGAAGTCGCGTCCGTAGACGACGTGCGCGGCGTGCCTGCCGTTCTCGTTGGCGCCGGTGATCCAGGCGGAGCCGGGGACCACCAGCGGGTCCACCTTGTAGGTGTATCCGGCCTCGGCCATGCCCTGCGGGCCGATGTAGCCGCGCACCAGGGCCGGGTGCTTCGCGAAGTCCTCCGCCTCGAACATTTCGACCTCGGCCGGGGAGACCGCGGCCTCCAGCCGCTTGAGGTCCACCTCGCGGTCGCCGGGGACGCCGACGATCAGCACTTCGGCCTCTTTGGCGCCGGGGTGCCGCAGCTTGACCACGACGTTCTTGAGCGTGTCGGAGGCCGTGACGGTCCGCCCGGTGTCCAGGCGGTTGAAGAACTCGACGAGCGAGTCGATGGTCGGGGTGTCCGGGGTGTCGTAGACCTTGGCCGCGGGCTCGGCGGAGGCGTCGAGCGCCGCGCCCGGGCGTCCCTCGACCGCCTCGGTGTTGGCCGCGTAGTCGCAGTTGGTGCAGGAGACGAAGGTGTCCTCGCCGGTCAGCGCGGGCGCGAGGAACTCCTCGGAGGCCGAGCCGCCCATCGCGCCGGACATCGCCGAGACGATCCGGTAGTCCAGGCCGAGCCGGGTGAAGATGCGGATGTACGCCTCGCGGTGCAGCTCGTACGAGCGCTTGAGGCCCTCGTCGTCGAGATCGAAGGAGTACGAGTCCTTCATCAGGAACTCGCGGCCGCGCAGGATGCCGGCCCGCGGCCGCGCCTCGTCCCGGTACTTGTTCTGGATCTGGTACAGGACCACCGGCAGGTCCTTGTACGAGGAGTACTCGCCCTTCGCCATGAGGGTGAACATCTCTTCGTGCGTCGGCCCGAGCAGGTAGTCGGCGCCCTTGCGGTCCTTGAGCCGGAACAGGTTGCCGCCGTACTCGGTCCACCGGTTGGTCGCCTCGTAGTACTCGCGCGGCAGCAGCGCGGGGAACTGGACCTCCTGCGCGCCCATCCGGTCCATCTCCTGCTTGACCACCCGGGCCACGTTGTCGAGCACTGCCTTGCCGAGCGGCAGCCAGGAGTAGATGCCGGGCCCGACCCGGCGCACGTAGCCGGCCCGCACCAGCAGCCTGTGGCTCGGCACCTCGGCGTCCGCCGGATCGTCGCGGAGGGTCCGGAGGAACAGCGTGGACATGCGCGAGATCACTGCGGTGCTCCTAGCGAGACGGAAATCAGGTCGGGTCGTGTCGTTGCGCAAGCTTTGTACAACGCTTCGCCCATGAGAATATCCGGGCGCGGGACACAGTTCGGCCGCTTTGTTACCGCGCTCGGGAGTCAACCACTACATTGCGCAGCCATGGCGGTGTTTCGCTCCAAGGCGGCGAAGGTCTCGTTCGATCCCGCGTTCGAGGACCTCGACCTGGCTGAGGCGCGCGACGACCTGGCGCAGGGCCGCTGGGAGTCGGCTCGCGACCTGCTGGAGGACACGCGCGCGAACTGGGACCGGCGCGCGCACCGGATCAGGGTGCTCGCCGACACGGTGGCGGCCAGCGCGTGGGTCGAGCGGTGGCAGGCCCTCGACCCGCACAATCCGGACGCCGCCACGCTGCGCGCGCAGGTCGAGGTGGTCCGCGCGGTGCGGGCGCGTTCGCAGGTGCGCGACACCGGCACCAGCAAGACGACGCACGAGGTCGAGCAGCTGTGCCGGCGGGCCGCCTCGCTCTCGCCGAAGGATCCGATGCCGTGGATCAGTCTGATTACCCTGGCTCGCGCGCAGGGCGTGAGCCGCGACGAGCTGTGGGCACGTTGGCACGGGCTGCGGGAGCGGGACCCGTGGAGCCGGGACGGGCATCACCAGACCCTGATCTACCTGTTCGCGGCCTGGCACGGCTCGCACGCCGAGATGTACGACTTCGCGTACTGGCTGGCCGGCGAGGCGCCGGACGGTTCGCCGCTGGCGGTCCTGCCGCTGGTCGCGCACGCCGAGTCGTACCGCGCCCGGACGGCGGACAAGCACGCCGCGGCGCGCGCCGGGCTGGACATGATGTGGACCGAGGAGCAGGTCGGCCTGGACCTCGACCGCATCCTGGCGCGCTGGTTCCGGCGGCCTGGACGTCAGCACGCCCAGGCGAAGGCGGACCTGAACTATCTGGCGCACGCGCTGATCTACGCCGACCGGCACGACGAGGCGCGAACGGTGCTCCAGGCCATCGGCCCGCACGCCACGCGCCTGCCGTGGGCGTACACCGGCGACCCGGAGTCGTCGTTCTCGTACTGGCGCCAGCGCCTGCTCGGCCCCTGATCGCCACGTCCGAAAACCGCCAGAGATCCGGCGTCCGGCGCGGCAGACTCGAAGTGTGCGAAGGTTTCGCACCACGAGAGGAGCATCGCCATCATGGCCATCTCGACCACCGGCATCACGGCCCACCAGACCGCCACTCCGCTCGGTCCGTTCACCGTGCTGGCTGTGGGCGACGTCGTGCACGCGTCGGGCTTCACGACCTCCGTCGAGCAGCTGGCGCAGCTCGCCGCGATCGACATCGACGCGGTCACCCCGAGCGCGGACGATCACGGCGCGCTGGCCGCCGTGCGCAAGTACTTCGACGGCGAGCTCTCGGCGCTGGACGACGTCGAGACCGTGGAGCGGCCCGGGACCGCGCCGTTCCGGACGGCCGCGCGGGCCGCGCTGCGCGAGATCCCGGCGGGCACCGCCGTCACGTACACCGAGCTGGCCGCCTCGGCGGGCAGTCCGAACGCGATCCGCGCCGCGGGCAGCGCCTGCGCGACCAACCCGACCGCACTGTTCGTGCCCTGCCACCGCGTGGTGCGCGCGGACGGGACGCTCGGCGGCTTCCTGTACGGCCTCGAGGTCAAGCAGGCGCTGCTGGACCACGAGGCGCGCAACGTCGCCTAGGGCGAGCGGTGTCCGCTCAGCGTGTCAGAAGAGGACCGAGGCGAACTCGGAGACCTCGCGGAACCCGACGCGGTGGTACGAGGCGCGCGCCGGCCGGTTGAAGTCGTTGACGTAGAGCGAGACGACCGGGGCGAAGTCGCGCAGCGCGTACTCGACCACCGCGGCCATGCCGCCCTCGGAGATCCGCCGGCCGCGGTACTTCGGATTGACCCAGACGCCCTGGATCTGGCAGACGGCCCGGGTCACCGCGCCGATCTCGGCCTTGAAGACCACCTCGCCGTCGTCGATCCAGGCGAACGCCCGGCCGGCGTTGACCAGTTCGGCGACCCGCTGCCGGTACATCCGCCCGCCGTCGGCGGCCACCGGCGAGACCCCGACCTCCTCGGTGAACATGGCGATGCACGCGGGCATCAGCACGTCGAGCTGCGCCGGGTGCACCGCGTGGACCCGGAAGTCCGGCGGTACGGTCGGGGACGGCTCGCGCAGCGCCATCACCGGCTGGTTCGGCCGCACCTCGCGGGCCGGCGCCCAGTGCGGCGCCAGGCAGGTCCACAGCTCGAGCGCGGCGGCGCGCGGGCCGACGATCGAGGAGCAGCGGCGGCCCTGCTTGCGGGCGCGGTCCGCGAAGGCGCGCACCGCTTCCGTGGTGGCGTTGATCGGCACCAGGTTCGCCCCGGAGAAGCACAGCGAGGTGAGCCGCCCGCCGACGCTGTGGCCCCACATCTCGCCGCCGAGCTGCCACTGGTCGAGCCCCGCGGCCTCCACCCGGGAGCCGATGAAGGCGTTGTCCACCGGGTCGCGGGCGAGCAGCTCCAGGACCTCGTCGAGGTCGGTATGGTCCAGCACGCGCACGCCCGAAGCGGGACTCAGCAGCCGGGTCACCACGTTCATGCGCGATCTACGCCTCTCACCTGCCAGTAGCCCTAAGGCACACTCTAAGGCCTGGATGGGCATCCTGACTCGGCCCGCAAGCCGCGAAATCCCGCGAACGCGCCGGAAAGTCGTCGGCGGACTGAGCAGTCGCCAAGGGGCCCTGGTACGGGCCGCCGGCCTCAGCCGACCGCGACCTCAGGCACTCCGTCGCCGAGTTCGAAGCCCATTTCCTCGGCCAGCCGGACGGCCTCCTCGACCAGGGTCTCCACGATCTGCGCCTCGGGCACGGTCTTGACGACCTCGCCCCGCACGAAGATCTGGCCCTTGCCGTTGCCGGACGCGACGCCGAGGTCCGCCTCGCGCGCCTCGCCGGGGCCGTTGACGACGCAGCCCATCACGGCCACGCGCAGCGGCACGTTCAGCCCGTCGAGTGCGGCGCTGACCTGGTCGGCCAGCGTGTAGACGTCCACCTGAGCGCGGCCGCACGAGGGACAGGAGACGATCTCGAGGCCGCGCTGGCGCAGGCCGAGCGACTCGAGGATCTGCGTGCCGACCTTGACCTCCTCGACCGGCGGCGCGGACAGCGAGACCCGGATGGTGTCGCCGATGCCCTCGGCCAGCAGCGCGCCGAACGCGACGGCCGACTTGATCGTGCCCTGGAACGCCGGGCCGGCCTCGGTCACCCCGAGGTGCAGCGGGTAGTCGCAGGCCTCGGCCAGCAGCCGGTAGGCCTGGATCATCACCACCGGGTCGTTGTGCTTGACCGAGATCTTGATGTCGCGGAAGTCGTGCTCCTCGAACAGCGAGCACTCCCACAGCGCCGACTCGACCAGCGCCTCCGGGGTGGCCTTGCCGTACTTCTCGTAGAGCCGCGGGTCCAGCGACCCGGCGTTGACGCCGATGCGGATCGGCACCCCGGCGGCCTTGGCCCGCCGGGCGATCTCGCCGACCTGGTCGTCGAACTTGCGGATGTTTCCCGGGTTCACCCGCACCGCGGCGCAGCCCGCGTCGATCGCGGCGAAGACGTACTTGGGCTGGAAGTGGATGTCCGCGATCACCGGGATCTGCGACTTCTTCGCGATCAGCGGCAGCGCGTCGGCGTCGTCCTGCGAGGGGCAGGCGACCCGGACGATCTGGCAGCCGGCCGCGGTCAGCTGCGCGATCTGCTGGAGGGTGGCGTTGACGTCCGAGGTGAGCGTCGTCGTCATCGACTGCACCGAGACCGGGGCGTCGCCGCCGACCGGGACGTCGCCGACCATGATCCGGCGTGACCTGCGGCGAGGCACGAGCGGCTTGGCCGGGATTGACGGGACACCGAGTGAGACGGCGGTCATCGTTCAGGCACTCCCACGAGTACGGACAGTCGATCAGCGACAGTGATAACGCTACGACACTCCACTGTCGTTCTTCGCACCGGTTCCTCGGCATTCACCCGATCTTCACGAGGCATGCGCCGAACGGCACGCATCGTGGGCCGAACTGCGCCGGCGCCGTCGCGTCGGCCCTGTCGCGCCGGCACCGCTACGAGGGCAGCCGGATCGGGTTGGTGATGTCCGCGGCGAGCAGGAGCAGGGTGAGGCCGACGAACAGCAGCAGGAAGGCGTACGCCACCGGCATCAGCTTGTTGAGGTCAACCCGGCCGGGCACCGGACGGCGCAGCAGCCGGTAGACCCGCTTGCGCGACTCCTCGTAGAGCAGGATCGCGACATGCCCGCCGTCGAGCGGCAGGATCGGCAGCAGGTTGAACACGCCGATGAACACGTTGATGACGGCGACGAGCGCGAAGAACCCGGAGAAGCCGGCCTGGCCGATGATGCTGCCGCTGATCTGCGCCATGCCGACCACGCCTACCGGGGAGTCGGCCGAGCGCTGGCTGTGGTCCACGGTCGAGGTGAACAGCTTCGGGATCGAGCCGGGGATCGAGCCGAGACCCTTGAAGGTGCCGGTGATCCCGTCCCAGAACTGCTGCCCGGAGTAGGCCGCGGCGGAGAGCAGGCCGTAGTGCTTCGTGTAAGCGGCCTGACCAAGACCGACCAGGCTGCCGGGACCCTCGTGGCCGTCCGGATAGCTGATCGAGGCGGCGTGGACCGGCACGACCGTCGTGGTGTGCCGGTCGCCGCTCGGGTCGGTGTAGGCGACGGTCGCCGGCTGACCGGCCGTCAGCGCGTGCAGGGCCACGGTCAGTTCGTCGAAGTTCGCGATCGGCTTGCCGTCGATCGCGGTGATCACGTCGCCGCTGCGGAGGCCGGCCTTGGCCGCCGGGGAGGCCGGCACGCCGGGGTCGCAGGCCGACGCGGCGCCCTCGGCGGTCATGCAGGCGGCGACGTTGCCGATCTTCGCGGAGGAGTCCGCCTTCTGCACGCCGAAGAGGATCGGGCTGAGGAAGAACAGCAGCAGCGCGATCAGGAAGTGGGTGAGCGAGCCGGCGGACAGGGTGAGCAGCCGCATGCGGGCCGGCTTGTTCTTGAGCGCGCGGTCCTCGTCGCCGGGCTCGATCTCGTCCAGGTCGGTCATCCCGACGATCTTGACGTAGCCCCCGGCCGGGATCGCCTTGATCCCGTACTCGGTCTCGCCGCGCCGGAACGACCACAGCCTGGCGCCGAAGCCGACGAAGAACTCGGTGACCTTGCCGCCGGCCAGGCGCGCGAACACCATGTGCCCGGCCTCGTGCAGCACGATCGAGACCAGCAGTGCCAGCACGAAAAGCAGCGCGCCGAGGACGTTCACGCCGGGGAACCCGCCTTCCAGCACGGCAGATGGAGTACCGCGCGTTCAGTCAACATTACTTGGCCGGGCGCGGCTACGCCGTGACGGCCGCGGTGCGCTCCTCGGCGCGGGCCCGGGACCACCGGTCCGCCTCGAGCACCGCCTCGAGGGTCGCCGGACCGGCGGACTCGGCGCGGTCGGCGTGCTCGGCGACCACGGCGGAGACGGTGTCCACGATCCCGGTGAACGGCAGCCGGCCGGCCAGGAAGGCGCCGACGCAGGCCTCGTTGGCGCCGTTGAAGACGGCGGGGAAGGTGCCCCCGGCCCGCCCGACCTGCTTGGCCAGGCCGACCGCGGGGAAGGCCTGCTCGTCGAGCGGGAAGAACTCCCAGGTCGCGGCCTTGGTCCAGTCGCAGGCCGCGGCGGCGTCGGCGACCCGGTGCGGCCAGGCCATGGCCAGCGCGATCGGGATGCGCATGTCGGGCGGCGAGGCCTGGGCGAGGGTGGAGCCGTCGGTGAACTCGACCATGGAGTGCACGATCGACTGCGGGTGCACGACCACCTCGATGCGGTCGAACGGGATGCCGTAGAGCAGGTGCGCCTCGATGACCTCGAGGCCCTTGTTGACCAGCGTGGCCGAGTTGACGGTGACCAGCGGCCCCATCGCCCAGGTCGGGTGGGCGAGCGCCTGCTGCGGCGTCACGTCGGCCAACTCCTCCCGGGCGCGGCCGCGGAACGGTCCGCCGCTGGCGGTGACCACCAGCTTGCGCACCTCGTCCGGGCCGCCGCCGCGCAGGCACTGGGCCAGCGCGGAGTGCTCGGAATCGACCGCGACGATCTGGCCGGGCGCGGCCAGCGAGGTGACCAGGTCGCCGCCGATGATCAGCGACTCCTTGTTGGCCAGCGCGAGGGTGCGGCCGTTGCGCAGGGTGGCCAGCGTCGCCTCGAGGCCGGCGGCGCCGTCGATGCCGTTGAGCACCACGTCGCAGGCGAGCTCGGTCAGCTGCGCGGCGGCGCCGGGGCCGGCCACGATCCGGGGCAGCCGGTAGTCGCCGGTCGCGTAGCCGCGCCGCTGCGCCTCGGCGTAGAAGGCGAGCTGCACGTCCTGCGCCGCGGTGGCCTTCGCGATCGCGACCGCCTCGACGCCGAGGTCGAGCGCCTGCCGGGCGAGCAGCGCCGCGTTCGTGCCGCCGGCCGCGAGGGCGACGACCCGGAAGCGGTCCGGATTGCGGGTGATCACGTCGATCGCCTGGGTGCCGATCGAGCCGGTCGAGCCGAGGATGACGACGCGCCGGGGGCTGCTGCTCGCTTCGCTCATGGGCGCCATTGTTCCCCATGCGGCGGCCGGGGACGCCCGGCGCGTCGGGCGCCGCGCACCCCGCCTTGAACGCGTCGAGCGACCGTCGATAAGCTCACCCGCCGCTCTTATCATGAATTTGCGACCCTGATATCCCAAGGGGGGACGTGATGTCGGATCAGCACCCGTCGCAGTGGGGACAGCCGGAACCGCAGCTTCCGCAGCCACAGCCTCCGCAACCGCCGGCGGGGCAGCCCTGGGATCAGCAGCCGCAGCAGCCCCAGCAACAGCCGCCGCAGCCGCAGTGGGGCCAGCCGCAGCAGCCGCAGTACGGGGCCGCACCCCAGTACGGCGCACCTCCGCAGTACGGGGCCCCGCCGCAGTACGACGGACAGCCCCCGCAGTACGAGGCGCAGTCCCAGTACGGAGCACAGCCGCAATACGGCGCGCAGCCACCGCAGCCCTACGGCACGCAGCCGCAATACGGGGTGCCGCCGCAGTACGGAGCGCAGCAGCCGCAGTACGGAACCCCGCCGCCTTATGGCACCGTGCCGCAGTGGGGTCAGCAGTGGCCGCCGCCCCCGGCTCCCCCGCGCCGGGTCGGCCGCAAGCAGATCATCGCGATCGCAGGCGTCGTGGTTCTGGCCGTGGTCGCGGGCGGCGTGTTCGCGTACAACCACTTCAAGTCCGGCGACAATGGGGTCTCGGCGGTCGCCTGCAACCCGTCCACGCTCAACTCGTGCCTGGTCGCGAAGCCGTCCTCGTCGAGCGCCTACAGCGACGACTGGCGCTCGTCCACGGCGCCGACGACGTCGGACTACCTCAACTGGGCGTTCGACAGCGACCCGGTCGCGCAGAAGACCGCCGGTGACAACCTCAAGGCCGAGGGCCTCCAGAACATCGCGCACACCGCCTGGAAGGCCTCGAACGGCAACGGCATCGACATCACCCTGCTGAAGTTCTCCGGGCCGCAGGGCGCGCACGCCCGATCGCTCGAACTGCTCGGCAGCGACATCGCCAGCGGAGACGCGGTGCCCGTCCCGAGCGGCGTCCCCGGTTCCGGCTACACCAGCAGCAAGGCGAACAGCGACGGCGACACGGTCACCCGCTACTCGGCCGCCGTGGGCGACATCGCGCTGCAAGTGCGCTACTACTCTCACGGCGGCTTCTCCGCCACGGACTTCTCCTCGTGGCTGAGCGCGCAGTACCAGAGTCTGGCCAAGGCGCCGAAGGCCTCCGCGAGCCCGCAGCCGACCAGCACCACGCAGTCGGTGACCTGCTCGAGCGGCCTGTCCTCCTGCCTGATCAGCGCGCCGTCGAGCAGCACGCCGTGGAGCGGCTCTTGGGGCGGCAACAAGTCGCCGAGCGCCGCGCAGTACTCGCAGCAGATGTTCAGCGACGCGGCCTGGCAGAACATCATCAAGGCGCGGCTGAGCGCCTCCGGCCTGACCGGGATCACCCACCGGACCTGGATCACCTCGAACGGCGCCGAGGCGGACATCGTGCTGCTCCAGTTCGGCACCGCGAACGGCGCGCTGGCCTGGTACAAGAACGACTCGTACTCGGCCTCCGGCACCTCGTTCTCCATCCCGGGGCAGAAGGACGCCTCGGGCACCTACGACCCGACGCCCGACAGCGACGGCGACATCGCCGCGCAGACCTTCGGCGTGTCCGGGACCGTGGTGATGGAGATGTTCAGCTGGAGCCCGCACACCTTCGACAAGACCCGCACGGTGACCTGGGCCTCGCAGCAGCTCCAGAAGATCGCCTCGACCTCGAGGATGCAGACCGCCGCCGTCCCGGCCGTGCCGACGCCGACCGCGGTCGGGAGCAGTGCGCCCGGCACCTGCTCGTCCGCGGAGAGCTGCCTGATCGACGCGCCGAGCGGTTCGCAGCCGTGGACCGGCTCGGATTACGACAAGTCCACGACGGCGACCGTACACGAGTACGTCCAGGAGAACTGGTCGAGCGAGAGCGACGACGAGCGGGCCTACGAGGAGGACCTGCTCAACGACGCCGGGGTCACCGCGATCGCGCACCGGGAGTGGAACGCGACCGACGGCACCGGCGCGATCATCACGATCCTCCAGTACGCCTCGGCGAAGCAGGCGCACAGCGAGGCGCTCGACTACCAGGGAGCGATCCTGACGACGGGCACCGAGATGACCGTGCCCGGCCTGACCAACGGCGTCGTGGCCATCAAGCCGCTGGACAGCGGCGGCGACGTCCCGGTCAAGATCGATGTCTGGAAGGGCGGCTACGAGGTGCGGCTGACCTTCTACAACCCGGCCACCGCCAATCCGCGCGGCGCGGTCTCCATCGCGCTCCAGCAGCTCGCCGCCCTGCCGGGGAGCTGACCGCCGGGCCGCCTACAGGTCGAGGCCGGTGAGGACGAGTACGCGCTCGTAGGTGTAATCCTGCATCGCGTACTTGACCCCCTCCCGGCCGACGCCTGAGCCTTTCGCGCCGCCGTAAGGCATCTGGTCGGCACGATAACTCGGCACGTCGCCGACGATCACGCCGCCGACTTCGAGCTCGCGGTGCGCGCGGAAGGCCGCCTGGAGATCGTGCGTGAAGACGCCGGCCTGGAGCCCGTACGCCGAGGCGTTGACGGCGGCGAACGCCGCGTCCGCGTCTTCGGCCCGCTGCACGACCAGCACCGGGCCGAAGACCTCCTCACACACGACCTTCGCGTCTGACGGCACGTCAACGATCACGGTCGGCGCGTAGGCCGAGCCGTCGCGGGTGCCACCGGTGAGCACCTTGGCTCCCGCGGCAACGGCTTCATCGACCCACTGTTCGACCCGGATCGCGGCCGCCTCGCTGATCAGCGGGCCGACGTCGGTACCCGGGTCGGCCGGGTCGCCGGTCTTCTGCGCCGCGACCGCGTCCACGAGCTTCGGCAGCAACCGGTCGTGCACGGCGCCGTCGGCGATCACCCGCTGCACCGCGATGCAGGACTGGCCGGCCTGGTAGTTGGAGAAGGTGGCGATGCGCGTGGCGGCCCAGTCGAGGTCCGCCTCGCTCGCATAGTCGCCGAGCACCACGGCCGCGGCGTTCCCACCGAGTTCGAGCGTGACGTGCTTGTGCGGGGCTGCGGCCTGGATGATCGCGCCGACCGGGCCGGAGCCGGTGAACGAGATCACCGGCAGCCGCGGGTCGCCGGTCAGCTGCTCCATCCGGTCGTTGGGCACCGGCAGCACCGACCAAAAGCCGGCGGGCAGCCCGGTCTCGGCCAGCAGTTCGCCGAGCAGCAGCGCGGACAGCGGGGTGGCCGGGGCCGGCTTGAGGATGATCGGCGCGCCCACGGCGATGGCCGGCGCCACCTTGTGGGCGACCAGGTTGAGCGGGAAGTTGAACGGCGAGATGCCGAGCACCGGCCCCTTGGGGAAGCGGCGCACCACCGCGATCCGGCCGGTCGCGGCCGGGTCGGTGTCCAGCCGCTGCAACTCGCCGGCGAAGCGGCGGGCCTCCTCGGCGGCCCAGCGGAAGACCGAGACGGCGCGGCCCACCTCGGCCCGCGACCACTTGAGCGGCTTGCCGTTCTCGGCGGTGATCAGCGCGGCGATCTCGTCGGCGCGCTCGGCCAGCCGCCGGGAGACGTGGTCGAGGGCGGCGGCGCGCACGTGCGCCGGCAGCGCGGCGGTGTGCTTCGCCGCCGCGTCGGCCGCGGCGACGGCCTGCTCGACCTGGTCGCCGGTCGGCAGCGACACGGTCGCGATGAGCGAGCCGTCGTACGGCCGCGTCAGGTCGAGCGTCGCCTCGCCGGTCGCCGGCTCCCCGGCGAGCCAGAACGGACGCGGATCGGTCGCAACAGTCATCTTCGCTTCGCTCCACTCGTGCTAGTCGCGGCTGATGACCACACTAGGTCGAGGTGATCGCGCCGTCGCCTCACACCTTGCAGTCCATTCCCGCGCGGTACACCGCACTGTGCCAAACACCGCGCTGTGCCGGCTCAACTGTGCCAACTCAGCAGTACACCGCACTGGGCCAACTCACCCGCGCAGGTTCACCAGCACCGGCGGCGTGCGAATACCGTCCGGAGTGGCCAGCGAGATCAGCGCGTGGCCGGTCGGGACGTCGTTGATGATCTCGGAGGCGGACCACACCGGCCGCTCGATCGCGCGAGTCGCCACCGAGCGCTGGTACTCCACGCTCGTATTGCCGGTGATCGTGTGAATAACCGACTTCTCCTTCTTCCCGCCCGGAGTCGCGGCGTGGCCGCTGCCGCTTGAGGTCGAGGAGCCGGTGGTCACGGTCGTCTCGGCCTGCCACTGCGTGCCCCAGTACTCGGCGAAGTACCGGGCGTCCTGCGGTTCGACACCGGCGAAGACCGCCTTGCAGCCGGTGCCGGTGAACACCGCGGAGCGCAGGTGCTCGGGGAACTGGCCCATCGACTGCGTCAGCAGCACGATCCCGGCGTTGGCCGCGCGGGCGCGTTGCAGGCCCTGTGCGACATATTCGTCCACGAAGCGCCCGGCCTCGTCCACGATCAGGCCCTTGAACACCGAGCGATCGTTGTCGGGGGCGCCGACGACCTGCACGAACTGCGCGATGGCCAGCCGGGCGAGGATCCGCGCGGCCTGCGGCGAACTGCCCTCGGGCAGCGCGATACGCACCCGGATCGGCCGGTTGATCTCGCGCATGGAGAAGCGGCGCGCACGGCCGTCGAACAGGTCGATCAACGCCGGCCGGTCGAGCAGCCGCAGCCGCTCGTTCAGCAGCGTGACCGGGCTGTCCCGCAGCACCGCGTCGATCAGCTCGCGTGCCGTCGGGTAGCGGGATTCGCGCTGATGGAAGCCCGCGATCACCGCGTACAGCGCGTTGCGCGCCGCGGAGTCGGCGGCGGGATCCGTGTGCCCGGTCTCCGGCGGCAGCACCGCCCCGGCCAGCCGGTCGGCCGCCTCGTCCGGCGTCGAGGCCCCGCCGAACAGGTCGAAGCCCCAGTTCGAGCGGTCCTGCTCGGGACGCCGGTTCGGGTCGATGTCGATGTCGAAGAAGCCCGGCAGCACCGCGGGGCCGAAGGCCGAGCCGGTCGGGTCGATCACCACCACCGAGGCCAGGCCGACCAGCGTCTGGAGGCCGAGCAGCTCGATGATCGGCCGGGCGAACGAGCGGGTCTTGCCCGAGCCGGGCGGCCCGACCACGAGCATCGAGGTCCGCAGCACCTCGGTGTCCAGGGCGAACCACCGGCTCTGGTGCGTCAGCGGATTGCGCGGCGTGGCCACCGCGACGCCGAGCCTGGCCTGACCGGTTATCAGGTCGTGCTGCACCAGCCGGGGCATCGGCAGGTCGCGCTGGAGGGATTCGTGCACGAACGCGGCGCCGCCGTGCTCCTCGATCTGCTCGGCGACCGGCCGCAGCCGCTGCGTCCCGCCGCCGGACCGCGCGGCGCGCGCGGACTGCTGCACGACGCGGGCGACCCGCACGTAGTCCACGTCGGTGAGTTCGCCGCCGGCCAGCTCCTCGTCGAGGCGGCGCGCGGCCGTGTCGAAGCCCGCAGCGCGCAGGTCACCCCACAGGTCGGGGCGCGTGGGCGGCGGCACCGGCGCCGTCTTCGGCTCGGGGCGGTACCTGGCCCAGACGTGCCGGATCGCGTCCGGCCACCGACCGTAGCTGCCGCAGACGACGATGAGCGCCACGATGAGCAGCTTGTCGAGGAATCCAGGGAGCCCGAGCACCTTCAGCAGCAGCGCGGCGGGGACGACCAGTGCCACGTACAGAATCGGCAGCGCTACCACGGAGTTGCGCACGCGCCGCCAGGTGTCCGGGTCGAGGGGCCCCGGACGGCCCGAGTCCTTGGCGTCTGGATCGCGTCCGTACGCGAACACGCCGGGCAGGTCGAGCACCCGCGGGCCGTGCACCCAGCCGAGCAGGTCGGGCCGGGTCTGGTCGGTCCAATTGGTGCCGTCCCAGTAACGCACCTGTGCGGCCCCGCTCGGGCACGGGTACCAGCCCTCGCGCATGCCGTGCCCCTGCGCCGGAACGGCTGGACCGTCTTGCACCGCCACTGCGTTCTCTCCCCTTCGCTGGCGCGAATTCCGTGCGACGACACGTCCCGTCGATCGTAGCGACCTGCGGCGATTAGACCGAGGGGCGACACAGTGCCCGCTGATACCGGCGCTGTGTCTACTGATACCGGCGCCGCGCCTAGTGATACCGACACAATGACAGGTGATGCGCGAAACGCCCGACGCGCTGCCAGGTGTCGAAGTCGCGTCCATTCGTTATCGTCGAACGAGGCTGTAAGAGCAGCGCGCGTCGCTACGCACGCCACCGCGTGCACGGCGCATCTGCATACCGCACACGCAAGCGGCTCGCGCCGTACCGCATCCGCCTAAGGAGCACTTCGCCGATGACGACCCCCCACCGCCCCGCCGGCGGTCCGTCGGTGCCGCAGGAGCGCCGGCTGGTCACCGAGATTCCCGGGCCGAAATCCCAGGAGCTGCTCGCCCGGCGGGACGAGAGCGTGGCGCGCGGCGTCTCGACGATGCTGCCGGTGTTCATCACCCGGGCGGGCGGCGGCGTGGTGGTGGACGTGGACGGCAACTCGCTGATCGACTTCGGCTCGGGCATCGCGGTGACCAGCGTCGGCAACAGCGCGGAGGCCGTGGTCAAGCGCGCGGTCGAGCAGTTGCAGCGGTTCACCCACACCTGTTTCATGGTCACGCCGTACGAGGGCTACGTGGCGGTCTGCGAGGCGCTGGCCGAACTGACCCCGGGCGACCACCCGAAGAAGTCCGCGCTGTTCAACTCGGGCGCCGAGGCCGTCGAGAACGCGGTCAAGATCGCCCGCGCCTACACCAGGCGCCAGGCCGTGGTCGTCTTCGACCACGGATACCACGGCCGCACGAACCTCACCATGGCGCTGACCGCGAAGAACATGCCGTACAAGAACGGCTTCGGGCCGTTCGCCCCCGAGGTCTACCGGGTGCCGATGGCGTACCCGCTGCGCTGGCCGACCGGCCCGGAGCACTGCGCCGAGGAGGCCGCCGCGCAGGCGATCTCCATGATCGACAAGCAGGTCGGCGCGCAGAACGTGGCCGCCGTCGTGATCGAGCCGATCCAGGGCGAGGGCGGGTTCATCGTCCCGCCGCAGGGCTTCCTGCCGCGCATCGCCGAGTACTGCCGGGCCAACGGCATCGTGTTCGTCGCCGACGAGATCCAGACCGGCTTCTGCCGCACCGGCGACTGGTTCGCCTGCGAGCACGAGGACGTGCTGCCCGACCTGGTCACCACCGCGAAGGGCCTGGCCGGCGGCCTGCCGCTGGCCGCGGTCACCGGCCGCGCCGAGATCATGGACGCCGCGCACCCCGGCGGCCTCGGCGGCACCTACGGCGGCAACCCGGTGGCCTGCGCCGCCGCGCTCGGCGCGATCGACACGATGCGCGCCGAGGACCTGCCCGGCCGCGCCCGCAAGATCGGCGACACGATGCTGCCCCGGCTGCGCGCCCTCGCGGAGCGCTACCCGGCGATCGCCGAGGTGCGCGGCCGCGGCGCGATGATCGCCGTCGAACTGGTCGAGCCCGGCACGCTGAACCCGGCGCCGCACCTGGCGGCGAAGGCCGCGGCGCTGTGCCACGCCGCCGGCGTGGTGGTCTTGACCTGCGGCACGTACGGCAACGTGCTGCGCTTCCTGCCGCCGTTGGTCATCGGGGATGATTTGTTGAACGAAGGGCTAGACGTAGTCGAGCAATCCTTCGACACTATGTTCGCTGACACCTTGTCCGCTGGCGCGGGATCCGGTAGCACGGTGTTATCGACCAAGAGCTGACCGCCCTGTCCTCGGGAGTGCGGCCCGAGGACACTTGCGGCGCCCGCCCCCGACCCCGGGCGGGCGCCGCTTGTGTGTCCAGCCACGCCAGGCAGATGCGCACGCCGCGTGCACACGCCACGTACGACCACCTGCGCCCCGGCGCCAGCGTTGGCGTACCCTCAAAAGCGATGACCTGGACCCGGCGGCAGTGGTGGCTGCTCCCCATGCTGCTGCTTCTCGACTTCGGATTGCTGACCTGGCAGGTCCAGACGCGCGGCCCGGTGGTAACCCTGGACGTGCGCGTGCGCGACCACCTCCAGTCCTGGGCCAAGGACCCGTCGATGAACTGGACCTTCCACCCCGGCCGCGCCATGGCCGACCTCGGCAACCAGTCGATCTCGCTGTCGGTCCTGCTGGTCGTCACGGCCCTGGCGATCCGAGCGGCCCACTCATGGCGCCCCGCGCTGGTAACGCTCGGCGCGTTGGCGGCCCTGGCGACCGTGATCCCGCTCAAGCTGTGGATCGACCGCCCCGGCCCGTCCCAAACCGCCCTCGGCGACGCCGCACTCGGCTTCTTCCCCTCCGGCCACACCGCCGACGCGCTCCTGTGCTACGGCACCAGCGCGCTCCTGCTCTGCGCCTTCGTCCTCCCGGACGACCCCCGCGCGCCCCAGCGCCGCCGCACGATCACCGCCGCCGCATCGCTCCTCGTCGCGGCGACGATCTTCGGCCTGCTCTGGTCGAACTTCCACTGGCTCTCGGACGCCGCCGGCTCCCTGTGCTGGTCCGGAGCCGCCCTCGCGGTCCTCCACCGCGCCGTACACGTCAAAGATCTGCCGGAAGGATCCGAAACGCGGTCATTCCCGGTGTCAAAGGCTCGATCGCACGATAATCGCGCTGATCAAGCGTGAAGATGAGGTCGGTTCTGTAGCGGTCTGCCAGGACCACACCCACCGCGTCGGCGAGGTCTAGACGCAGCCCCTCGTACTTCGCGCGCACGGACTGAGCCGCGACGAGGTCGGCGTGCCTGAGTTCCGCCAGCCGGTACTGCCCATCGCCGATGCGCGCCGTCAACGCGTCCACCACCTGCATCGCCGCGGCGTACCCGAGATCCCGGTGCACCAGGTGGTCCAACTCGGTGATGACGAGCGGCGAAATCGCCAGCGTCTCGCTTTCCATGACGGTCAGCGCACGATCGTGTTCCGGCTGGGCGGCGTCGAAGGCGGCGAACAGCGCCGAGGTGTCGGCCACGATGATCAACGACGGGCCGCCCGCTCCCTGATGTGCTCGTAGATGTCACGGTCCATTTCGTCCGCGTCGCGCGGGCGTCCGCTGTGGAAGACCGGCAGCGGCCGACCCTGCTTCGGCCTGGTCGAGGCGTCCAGCAGCATGGCGATGCCCCGGCGGATCAGCTCTGCCTTGCTGATACCGGTAGCCGCGGCCTCCGCGTCCAGCCGGACTTCCAACTCGTCGGGCAGGTACACGGTAGTCTTGATCACGCCTTATATGGTACCACCCACGCCCAGGCTCACGGTCAGACGTTCTGCGGGAAGCCGAGGTTGACGCCGCCGTGGGAGGGGTCGGGCCAGCGCTGGGTGACGACCTTCGTGCGGGTGTAGAAGTGCACGCCGTGCGGGCCGTACGCGTGTGAGTCGCCGAACAGGGAGGCCTTCCAGCCGCCGAAGGAGAAGTAGGCGACCGGAACCGGGATGGGGACGTTGACGCCGACCATGCCGATCTCGACCTCGTTGCGGAAGCGTGTGGCGGCGCGGCCGTCGGTGGTGAAGATCGCGGCGCCGTTGCCGTAGGGGTTGGCGTTGACCAGTTCGAGGGCGTGGGCGTAGCTCTTCGCGCGCACGACCGAGAGGACCGGGCCGAAGATCTCGTCGGTGTAGACCGACATCTCGCTGGTCACGTGGTCGAAGAGGGTCGGGCCCAGCCAGAAGCCGCCGGAGGTGTCCACGCCGGTCTGCGCCTCGCCGTCGATCGGGTGCTCGCGGCCGTCCACCACCAGGGTCGCTCCTGCCTTGCGGCCGGCTTCCAGGTACGAGGTGACCTTGTCCCGGTGCGCGCCGGTGACCAGCGGGCCCATCTCGGAGGTGGCCACGCAGCCGGGGCCGACGCGCAGCTTGCCCATCCGGTCGGCGATCTTCTCCACCAGCTCGTCGCCGACCGGGTCCACCGCGACCAGCACCGAGACGGCCATGCAGCGCTCGCCGGCCGCGCCGAAGCCGGCCGAGACCGCGGCGTCGGCGGCCAGGTCGAGGTCGGCGTCGGGCAGCACGACCATGTGGTTCTTCGCCCCGCCGAGCGCCTGCACCCGCTTGCCGTAACGGGTGCCGTTCTCGTAGACGTAGCGGGCGACCGGGGTGGAGCCGACGAAGGAGACCGCCTTGACGTCGGGGTGCTCGAGCAGCCTGTCCACCGCGACCTTGTCGCCGTGCACGACGTTGAACACGCCGTCCGGCAGCCCGACCTGCTTCCACAGCGCGGCCAGCCAGTTGGCCGCGGACGGGTCCTTCTCGCTGGGCTTGACCACGACGGTGTTGCCGGTGGCGATGGCGATGGCGAAGAACCACATCGGCACCATCGCCGGGAAGTTGAACGGCGAGACGATCGCGACCGGGCCGAGCGGCTGCTTCAGCTCGTAGACCTCGACGCCGCTCGAGGCGGACTCGACGAAGCCGCCCTTGACCAGGTGCGGGATGCCGCAGGCGAACTCGACCACCTCGAGGCCGCGGGCCACCTCGCCCAGCGCGTCGGAGTGCACCTTGCCGTGCTCGGAGACGATGACCGAGGCGAGTTCGTCGCGCCGGGCGCTGAGCTGCTCGCGGAAGGCGAACAGCAGCTGCGTCCGCCTGGCCAGCGAGGTCGCGCGCCACGCCGGGAACGCGGCCGCGGCGGCGGCCACCGCGTCGTCCACCTCGCGGACCGAGGCGTAGTCCACCACGCCGCTGATCGCCCCGGTGGCCGGGTCGTGGATGTCGCCGCGCCGGTCGGATGCCCCGGACCACGGCGCTCCGTCGATCCAGTGTGTGACGTGCTTGCTCACGGATTCTCGCCCCTCGGTTCGGAAACTACCTGCGCCCTCATTCGAGTCTGCTGGCCCGCACCCGTGTCGGCCATTGCCACTGTGTTGACTGCACAGCCGTTTGGCTTACAAGCTCGGCCGAAGAAGTCGGTGCCGAGGCGGTCGAGAATGCGCAGGAACACCGCTTGCCACCGCCCCGTCCAGGTGTCAGAGTGCATCACGCTCCCCCTCGGACCCGACACTGTGTCCGAAACCGCCACCGTCCCAGCCTCGAAGGCCGCCGATGCCCGACGACACGTCCGCGCCGATCCACCCGGGTTTCCCGACCGTCGCCGAGGTTCTCGCGCTCGACGCGGTGCGCCAGGGCAATCCGCGCGTGGTCGCCGGGACCGCCGGACTCGACCGCCGGGTGCGCTGGGTGCACGTGACCGAGCTGACCGACGTGCGCGAGATCCTGCGCGGCGGCGAGTTGGTGCTCTCCACCGCCATCGCGTGGCCGGACGACCGCGAGGCGCTGGCCCGCTTCGTCGCCGAACTGGCCGGGCTCGGCGCCGCGGGGCTGGTCGTCGAGCTGGGCCGGCGCTATCCGGACTCGCCGCCGAAGGCACTGTTGCTGGCCGCCGAGAAGCACCGGCTTCCGGTGATCACGTTGGGCCGTGACACGCGCTTCATCAGCATCACGGAGGCCGTGCACGCCCGCATCATCGACGCCCAACTGGCCGAGCTGCGTGCCTCGGAGGAGGTACACCAGACCTTCACCGAGCTGGCCGTCGAGGGCGCGGAGCCCGGCGAGGTGGTCCGGCAGATCGCCAAGATGGCCGATCACCCGGTCGTGTTGGAGAACCTGGCGCACCAGGTGCTGGTCTACGACGCGACCGGATCGACGGACGAGGCGCTGCTCGACGGCTGGGAGGGCCGCTCACGCGCGGTGCGCCCCGCGTCCCGGACCGCGTACGACGAGCGCTCCGGCTGGCTGACCACGGTGGTCGGCGCGCGCGGCCAGGACTGGGGACGGTTGGTGATCGTGTGCGACGGTGTGCCCGCGCCCGCGCCGAGCCGGCTGACCATGCTCGCCGAGCGCGGCGCCGCGACGCTCGCGCTCAACCGGCTGATGCAGCGCGACCGGGAGTCGCTGGAGCGTCAGACGCACCGCACGCTGCTCACCGCGATACTCAACCACGATCACTCGGCCGCGGAGGTCGCGCTGCGCGCCCGCGCGATCGGCGTGGCGCTGGACGGCAAGCGCCTGGTCGGCCTGGTGCTGCGGCTGCGCGGGTCGTCGCAGGCCTCGTCGATCCAGGGCGCCACGATGGAGAATCAGGCGCGGCTGCGGGAGCTGACGGACCAGGCCGCCGCGGCGGTACGGGAGAAGCGCCTGTCCGCCCTGATCGGCGCGGTGGACGAGCACTCGGTCGGCCTCCTGCTCGCGCTCGGCCCGCAGGACCGTGAGGACACCGCGCTCGGCACCTTCGCCGCAGCGGTGCGGCGGCTGGCCGGCCCGGACGGCGGCGAGTTCGCCATCGCCGTCGGCACGAGCGTCGGCGCGGTGCGGGACGCGCGCCGATCGCTGCTTGAAGCGGTGCAGGTCGCCGACGCGGCAGTACGTCAGGTCGGCGGACCGCCGTACCACCGCCTCGTGGACGTGCGTCTGCGCGGGCTGCTGCACCTGCTGCGCGACGACGCGCGGCTCCAGACGTACGTCGAGCGTGAACTCGGCCCGCTGCTGGCCTACGACACCGAGCGCGGCACGAATCTGGTCACCATGCTCGGTATCTACCTGGATCAGGGCAGGAACAAGTCGGCGGCCGCCGACGCCGCACATCTGTCGCGTCCGAGCTTCTACGAGCGGCTGCACCGCATCGAGCGCGTGTTGGGCGTGGACCTCGACTCAGTCGATTCGTGCCTGTCACTGCACGTCGCGCTGCTCGCGCTCGATGCGGTACGCGACCGCTGACTGCTAGTCAGTCGATCGACGACATCACGTGCTTCACGCGCGTGTAGTCCTCAAGGCCGTACAACGACAGGTCCTTGCCGTAGCCAGAGTTACCGAAGCCGCCGTGCGGCATCTCCGCCACCAGCGGGATGTGCGTGTTGATCCACACACAGCCGAACTCGAGGTCGCGGGAGCAGCGCAGCGCGCGGGCGTGGTCCTTGGTCCACACGGAGGAAGCCAGGCCGTAGATCGTGGCGTTGGCTCGCTCGAGCGCCTCGTCCTCCGAGCTGAACCGCTCGACGGTGATGACCGGGCCGAAGACCTCCTTCTGGATGATCTCGTCATCCAGCTTCAGGCCGGAGACGACCGTCGGCGCGTAGAAGTAACCCTGGTCGCCGACGCGGTGGCCGCCGGTGTGGATCGTCGCGTGCTCGGGCAGCCGCTCGATGAAGCCGTGCACGCGAGTCAGCTGGGTCGCGTTGTTCAGCGGACCGTAGGCCACGCTCTCGTCGTCCGGCAGGCCGGTCTTGGTGGCCCTCGCCGCCTCGGTCAGCGCGTGGACGAACTCGTCGTGAATCGCCTCGTGCACCAGCACGCGCGTCGCCGCGGTGCAGTCCTGACCCGCGTTGAAGTACCCTGCCGCGGAGATGCCCGCGACGGCCGTCGGGATGTCGGCGTCCTCGAACACGACGACCGGGGCCTTGCCGCCGAGCTCCAGATGGACCCGCTTGACGTCCTTCGCCGCGGACTGCGCGACTTCGACGCCGGCACGGATCGAGCCGGTGATCGAGGCCATCGCCGGGATCGGGTGCTCGATCAGGGCGCGGCCGGTGTCACGGTCGCCGCACACCACGTTGAACACACCCGGCGGCAGGAACTCCTGGGCGATCTCGGCGAACAGCAGCGTGGACATCGGCGTGGTGTCGGAGGGCTTGAGCACGACCGTGTTACCGGCCGCGATCGCCGGGGCCATCTTCCACACGGCCATCATCAGCGGGTAGTTCCACGGCGCGACCTGCGCGCAGACGCCGACCGGCTCGCGGCGGACGAAGGAGGTGTGGCCGTCCATGTACTCGCCGGTCGCCCGGCCCTCGAGCAGCCGCGCGGCGCCGGCGAAGAAGCGCAGCTGGTCGATGATCGGCACCAGCTCGTCGGTGGCGGTGATGCCGAGCGGCTTGCCGGTGTTGCGGGACTCCACGGCGACGAACTCGTCGGTCCGCGCCTCGACCGCGTCGGCCAACCTGAGCAGCGCCTTCTGCCGCTCCGCCGGAATGACCCGCCGCCAGGTCCGGAACGCCTCGGCGGCGGCCTTCATCGCCGCGTCCACGTCAGCGGGACCTGACACCGGCGCGTACGCGATCACCTCCTCGGTGACCGGGTCGATGATCGGACTGGTGCGTCCCTCTACCGTGTCGGCGGGCTTGCCGCCGACGATGTTGCGCAGCGCACGCGGCTCCATCGCGGACTCTCCTTGTAGATCCTTCGTGAGGACGAACACGGGGACTGACTCGGCTGTTCGGCTTTACCCGCCAGCCTAGTCCGATCCGCGGCGCAGGGCGATACTGTGAATCAAGGAAGACGAGGGAATCAGTGCCGAATACGCGTCAGAAACACGGAATCCATCGATCCAACCTTGCCAAGCGACGGGATCTGCACGCATGATGGACAAGGTGTCGAGCGAACGCAGGGTGTCGCACCCGGCCCTGGACGAGCTGTCGAAGGCGATTATCGAGCAGCTCCAGCAGGACGGCCGCCGGGCATACGCCACCATCGGCAAGGCGGTGGGCCTGTCCGAGGCGGCGGTGCGCCAGCGGGTGCAGAAGCTCCAGGAGTCCGGGGTCATCCAGATCGTGGCGGTGACCGATCCGCTGACCGTCGGCTTCAGCCGGCAGGCGATGATCGGCATCCGGTGCGAGGGTGACATAGAGCCGGTGGCCGAGGCGCTCTCGGCGATGCCGGAGGTGGACTACGTGGTGGCCACGGCCGGCGCGTTCGACCTGATGGCCGAGGTGGTGGCGGAGAACGACGACCAGCTGCTCGCGATCATCAACAAGGGCATCCGGGCGATACCGCGAGTGCGCAGTACCGAGAGCTTCGTCTACCTGAAGCTGCACAAACAGACATATACCTGGGGAACGAGATGAGCATGAACCGGTCCACCGAGTCCACTCAGCCAACCCAGTCCACTCAGCCGTCCGCGTACGACCACCTGTGGATGCACTTCACGCGGATGTCGTCGTACCGGGACGCCCCCGTCCCGACGATCGCGCGCGGCGAGGGCGTCTACATCTACGACACCGAAGGCCGCCGCTACCTCGACGGACTGGCCGGCCTGTTCGTCGTGCAGGCCGGACACGGCCGGGCCGAACTCGCCGAGGCCGCCTACAAGCAGGCGCAGGAGCTGGCCTTCTTCCCGATCTGGTCCTACGCGCACCCGAAGGCGGTCGAGCTGGCCGAGCGGCTGGCGAACTACGCCCCCGGCGACCTGAACAAGGTCTTCTTCACCACCGGCGGCGGCGAGGCGGTCGAAACCGCGTGGAAGCTGGCCAAGCAGTACTTCAAGCTGACCGGCAAGCCGACCAAGTACAAGGTGATCTCCCGCGCGGTGGCGTACCACGGCACCACGCAGGGCGCCCTGTCGATCACCGGCCTGCCCGCGCTCAAGGCGCCGTTCGAGCCGCTCGTCCCGGGCACGCACAAGGTGGCGAACACCAACTTCTACCGGGCCGAGGAGAGCTCCGGCTTCGAGACGCTGGCGAAGGACCGCGAGGCGTTCGGCCGCTGGGCCGCGGACCAGATCGAGCAGCAGATCCTGTTCGAGGGCCCCGAGACGGTGGCCGCGGTCGTGCTCGAACCGGTGCAGAACGCCGGCGGCTGCTTCCCGCCGCCGCCCGGATACTTCCAGCGGGTGCGCGAGATCTGCGACCAGTACGACGTGCTGCTGATCTCGGACGAGGTCATCTGCGCCTTCGGCCGGCTGGGCACCATGTTCGGCTGCGACAAGTTCGGCTACGTACCGGACATGATCACCTGCGCCAAGGGCATGACCTCGGGATACTCGCCGATCGGCGCGTGCATCATCTCCGACCGGATCGCCGAGCCGTTCTACCACGCCGACAACACCTTCCTGCACGGCTACACCTTCGGCGGGCACCCGGTCTCGGCCGCCGTCGCGCTGGCGAACCTGGACATCTTCGAGCGCGAGGGCCTGACGCAGCACGTGCTGGACCGCGAGGGCGCGTTCCGCGCGACGCTGGAGAAGCTGTACGACCTGCCGATCGTCGGCGACGTGCGCGGCGACGGCTTCTTCTACGGGATCGAACTGGTCAAGGACAAGACGACCAGGGAGACGCTCACCGACGATGAGTGCGAGCGCGTCCTGTACGGCTTCCTGTCGAAGGCGCTGTTCGAGAACGGCCTGTACTGCCGCGCGGACGACCGCGGCGACCCGGTCGTGCAGCTCTCCCCGCCGCTGATCGCCGACCAGCGCGTCTTCGACGAGATCGAGCAGATCCTGCGCTCGGTGCTCACCGAGGCGTGGACTCTGCTGTAACGGTGTCCGCCGCCCCGAGATCTCCCGAACCACTGTCCCTCTGGCACGACTCGCTCCCCGAACCGATCGTCGCGCGACCCGCGCTGCCCTCGGACCAAAGCGCCGACGTAGCCATCGTCGGCGCCGGGTACACCGGCCTGTGGACGGCCTACTACCTCAAGAAGGCCGATCCTTCGCTGCGTATCGTCGTGCTCGAAGCGCGTTTCGCCGGGTTCGGTGCGTCGGGGCGCAACGGCGGCTGGTGCTCGGCGATCTTTCCGTCGAGCCTGGCCAAGGTCGCCAAGGCGGCGGGATCGAGGCACGCGGCGATCGCGTTACAGCGCGCCTTGAACGAGACCGTGGACGAGGTCGGCCGGGTGGCCGCGGCGGAAGGGATCGACTGCCACTACGCCAAGGGTGGCACCGTCGTGCTGGCGCGCACCGCCGTGCAGTTGGAGCGTGCGCGCCAGGACGTCGCGGAAAGCCGTGCCTTCGGGTTCGGCGACGCCGACCTTCGGCTGCTGTCGGCGCAAGAGGCGCAGCAGCACGCGAACGCGACCGACGTGCTCGGCGGTACGTACACGCCGCATTGCGCGGCGATCCATCCGGCGCGGCTCGTGCGCGGCCTGGCGGACGCCGTGGAGCGGATGGGCGTCGCGATCTACGAGCGCACGCCGGTGAGGGCGATCCGCGACGGGGTCGTGACGACGACACGCGGTACCGTCCGCGCGGAGACGGTCGTGCGCGCGACCGAGGGCTATACGGCGACGATCAGCGGCTTCAAGCGAATGGTCGCGCCGGTGTACTCGCTGATGCTCGCCACCGAGCCGCTACCCGAATCGGTGTGGCAGCACATCGGGTTGGCGCAGCGTCAGACCTTCACGGACTACCGTCACCTGATCATCTACGGGCAGCGCACCGCCGACGGCCGCTGTGCGTTCGGCGGCCGCGGCGCGCCGTACCACTACGGCTCGGCGATCAGGTCGCAGTACGACCGCGAACCGCGCGTCCACGCCGAGCTCACGCGCGCCTTGGCCGAGCTGTTCCCGGTGCTCAGGGACGTCAAGGTCACCCACACGTGGGGTGGGGCGCTCGGTGTGCCGCGCGACTGGTTCGCCTCCGTGGGCGTGGACCGTGCAGCCAGGCTTGCCTGGGCCGGCGGCTACGTAGGCGACGGCGTCGGGGCGTCGAACCTCGCCGGCCGCACGCTCGCGGATCTGCTGCGCGGCGAGCGCACCGAGCTGACCGCGCTGCCGTGGGTAGGGCACCGCTCGCGGCGGTGGGAGGTCGAACCGCTGCGCTGGCTGGGCGCGAACCTGGGACTGCGGACGATGAACGCCGCGGACGCCGAGGAGGCGCGCACCGGCCGACCGTCGCGGCGTGCCGCACTCTTCGGCCGGTTCCTTGGGCACTGAAACCAGCAAACCAGCGGTCATCCGATCAGCTGCGAACAGATCCGCAGACAGGCTCAGTCAAGGCCGGACGACTCGTCAGATTGGATGAAATCGGCCGGAACCCCGGCGGGCGCCCCGGTGGTTCAGGGGAGAGTACCGGCATGAGCCTTCCTTCCGACAACCCCGTACTGGACGCCCGCGGCCTGGTGTTCCCGGCCGACGGGTCGATCCTGAACCAGGTCGGCCTGGCGGTCGGCGAGGGCGAGACGGTCGCGGTCCTCGGCGCGCCGGGCTGCGGCAAGTCGGCCCTCAAGTCCTGCCTGTCCGGCGAGAGCGCGGTGGCCGCGGGCAGCGTGTGGACCAACGGGAAGCCAGTCCACCTGCTGTCCCCGGAGCAGCGCCGAGCCTTCCGGCTGCGCCACTACGGGCTCGTGTACCAGGACACGGTTTTCCTGCCCGAGCTCACCCTCGCGCAGACCGCCGCGCTGCCGCTGCGCTTCGCCGGGGTCGGCGAGCGGGAGGCGGGGCAGCGTGCGCGCATCTGGCTGGCCCGTTTCGAGATCGACGACGCGGCCGACCTGCGTCCGGCGCAACTGCCCGCCGAGCCGTCGCCGGTGGAGACGCTGCGGCGCACCGCGCTGGCCTGCGCCATGGTCAACGAGCCGCTGGTCCTCCTCGCCGACGAGCCGTTCGCCGGCCTGTCCGCTGAGAGCGCGGACACGACGACGCGGATCCTGCGCTCGGTCGCCCGCTCGCACGGTACCGCGGTGATCGTCTTCACCAGCGACCCGGCGACCGCCGCACGCTGCGAGCGGACGGTCCAACTGGTCGGCGGACGCACGGTCGTCGGGCCGGTCCCCGTCGCAGCGGTCGCGCCGCTGCTTCCCACCGAATCTCCAGTCGCAGCAAAGTGAGCACTGTGACATGAGTGCAGCGATGTGTGAGTACAAGACATGAATGCAGGCAGCACAGTCGGCACGATCGACTCCTATTCCCAGCCACGCGACGCGGCGTGGTTCCGCACGCGGCTCGCGCTGCGGCTCGCCGTACCGCTGGACCGCGCGCCAAGACTGGCCGCGCTGCGAGTCGCCGGGTCGGCCGCACTCGCCGCGCCGCCGATCACGATCGCGCTGGTCGCCCCCTCGGCGAAGCTGACGCTCGGTGCGGTAACCGGCCTATGCTGTGCGGCCCTGCCGGGCTTCACCGCGACCGCGTGGAACGCAGCCGGGCTACGCGATACGCGGCACCGCGCGGCACGCGGACTACGCCAGGCCGGAGCCGAACAGCGGATCGCGTGGCTGCTCGCCGCCATACGTCTCTCGCTGTTCGCCGGAGTCGGTGCCTTAGCGGGAAGCCTGCTCCTCGCGCTGGTGCGTATGCCACTCAGCGCCGTGTTACCGCACTACTCGCCGCTGCGCAGGATGCTCACCGCCAACATGTCCACATGGCTGCTCGGCACCGCGCTGACCGTCATGCTCGTCATCGGCGGGGCGCTGCTCGCGAGTTCCCTGGTGTGGCTGCGGATCGACTGGACCCGGCTCTGGACCCGCCCGGCCGTCAGAGTGCCGCGACGATCTCGATCGCCTCAGTGAGCGTGTCCACCACCGGTACGCCGGCCTTCTCCAACACGGCGCGGTTGGACGATCCGCCGGTATAAAGCACAGCGGTGGCGCCGACGTGGAAGGCGGCATGCGCGTCGTCCACGCAGTCGCCGATCAACGCGATCTGATCCCCGGTCAGGTCGGGCTGCTGGGCCCGCAGGTGCTCCACGTGCCGGACGAGGTACTTGGCCTTCGGCCCGAAGTCCGGGTCGTCGGGGCGCCCGTCGATCCGCCCGAACCGGCTGTGCAGCTCGAACTCGCCGGTCAGCCGCAGCAGATCCTCGTGCCCGAACATCGACAGCAGCGACTGCGTGCGCGGCGACCACGCGTCCATCGCGGCCAGGGCGTCGCCGGTCAGGCCGATCTCGCGCACGTGCGAGAGGTAGTACTCGGCGAACGCGGCGTCGAGCAGCGACCACTGACCGGTCGGGATGGGGGCATCGACGAGCGCGGCGTAGAAGTTCTCCATCGGCCGCTGGTAGAGGTCCTTGTACTGCTCATTGGTTATATGCCGGTGCACGCCGATCGCGGCGAGCGAGGCGTTCGTGGCAGCCACGACGAGTTCCTGATCGTCGAACAGCGTGCCGTTCCAGTCCCAGACGATATGCCGGATCACTCCGCCCCCATCGCTAGTAACCCCCTGTCTCCCAACTTCACGCCTCAAGCGCGGCCAGTTGCCCGCACGCGCCATCGATCTCACGGCCCCGCGTGTCGCGGACGGTCACCGGGACGCCGTAAGCCTCCAGGGTGCGCACGAACGCGTCCTCGTCCTCGGGGCGGGACGCGGTCCACTTGGAGCCGGGCGTCGGGTTGAGCGGGATGAGGTTGACGTGGGCGAGCTTGCCGTGCAGGCGCTTGCCCAGCAGGTCGGCGCGCCACTTCTGGTCGTTGATGCCGCGGATCAGCGCGTACTCGATCGACACGCGGCGCTTCGTGGTGTGCGCGTAGTCCCAGGCGGCGCCAAGCACCTCGCCGATCCGCCAGCGGGTGTTGACCGGGACGAGTTCGTCGCGCAGTTCGTCGTCCGGGGCGTGCAGCGAGACGGCGAGCGTGACGTTGAGCCGCTCGGCGGTCAGCTTCTCGATCGCCGGGACCAGGCCGACCGTGGACACGGTGATGTGACGCTGCGACAGGCCGAGGCCGTCCGGAGCGGGATCGGTCAGCCGCCGCACCGCGCCGAGCACGGCGTTGTAGTTCGCCAGCGGTTCGCCCATGCCCATGAACACCACGTTGGAGACCCGCCCCGGGCCGCCGGGCACCTCGCCGCGCGCCAGTTCGCGCGCGCCGGCCACGACCTGCTCGACGATCTCGGCGGTGGACAGGTTGCGCGTGAGCCCCGCCTGGCCGGTCGCGCAGAACGGGCAGTTCATGCCGCAGCCCGCCTGCGAGGAGACGCACATCGTCACGCGATCGGGGTAACGCATCAGGACGGATTCGACGAGGACGCCATCGTGCAGGCGCCAGAGGGTCTTACGCGTCTTGCCACCGTCGCAGGTGATCTCCCGCATCGACGTCATCAGGCGCGGGAAGAGTGCCTTGTGCAGCGCTTCCCGCTGCGCGAGCGGCACGTCCGTCCACTGCGCCGGGTCGTCAACCAGCCGGTCGAAGTAGTGCTTGGACAGCTGCGCGGCGCGGAATCCCGGCAGGCCCGACTGGACGACCGCGTCCTTGCGCTCGGCCGGAGCGAGGTCGGCGAGGTGGCGTGGCGGCTTGCCACGGCGCGGCGCGTCGAAGAGAACCAGCCCCGGCTCGGGGCGGGTACCGGTCGGGACTGGCAGATCCTGCTTGCTCATGATCTGCCTATTGTCCCATGGGCCGACCGGGTTACTTGACCGGAACGAAGAGCGCGAGTAACAGCCAGGCGACCGGGGCGGTGGGCAGCAGCGAGTCGAGCCGGTCCATGATGCCGCCGTGGCCGGGCAGCAGGTTGCCCATGTCCTTGATGCCGAGGTCGCGCTTGATCATCGACTCGCAAAGGTCGCCGAGCGTGGCGCTGGCCACTACGGCGACGCCGGTCACCGCGCCCTGCCAGGCCTGCCCGTGCAGCATGGTGACCAGCGTGATCGCGCCGGCGGCGGCCGTGGCGAGCACCGAGCCGGCCAGCCCCTCCCAGGACTTCTTCGGCGAGATCGACGGGGCCATCGGATGCCGGCCGATCAGCACGCCGGCCACGTAGCCGCCGGTGTCGTTGCAGGTCGTCAGGATCAGGAAGATCAGCGCCCGCTGCGCGCCGTGATCGGCGGCGGTCAGCAGCATGGAGAACCCGGCGAGGAAGGGGACGTACACGGCCGCGAAAACCCCGGCGCTCGCGTCGCGCAGATACCCCTCCGCCGGATCGGTCAGCCGCCAGACCACCACGCCGACGACGGTCAACGCGAGCGCGGCGGCCAAAGCGCCCTCACCGCGGAAGTAGGCGGCGACAAGCATCCCGACGCCGCCGGTCGCGACCGGGATCAGCGGGAAGCGGATGCCGCGCTCCTGAAACGCGATCGACAGCTCGCGCACCCCGAGCACCGAGGCCGCGGCGACCAGAGCCAGGAAGGCGGGCTTGAACAGCAGCAACGAGGCGATGATGGCGGCCCCGAGCACCACGCCGACGCCGATCGCCGCGGGAAGGTTCCGCCCGGCCCGGCCGTTGACTCGACCGAGCGGCGCCACGGGCTGCTCCCTCCCCTTCAAGGCGCTCGTCATCTGCGCGGCCTTTCCCCGAACCGGATCGTCTGTCAGCGCATGACGGTACCCGATCTCGGGCTTCCGAGCGGTGTCGGGGCCGGTCGCGCGTGGCGCGGAGGATGCCCGAAGACGTGCCGCGCACGCCCGTATCACGCACCGCGCCGCCGTTCCGCACACCACCGCGCGCCGTACACCACACAGCCGCCGCGCACAACGCAACCGACGCCCGACACGCGGTCAACCAACACGGCCAACCAACACACAGTCAAACCAATGCACGGTCAGCGCACCAACGCGGCACACTCCCGGAACGCTCAAACCGCGCGCGCCGTACACCGCACAGCTGCCACGCACTACGCAACCAACGCCCGACACCCGGCCAACCAATACGGTCAACCCAACACGCGGTCAACGCACCGACGCCGCACACTCCCGAAACGCTCACACCGCGCGCCGTACACCGCACAGCCACCGCGCACTACGCGACCAACGCTCGACACGCGGCCAACCAACGCACGGTCAACCCAACACGCGGTCAACGCACCGACGCGGCACGCTCCCGAAACGCTCACACCGCGCGCTGCCGCTCCCCGCGCGCGGAACGCCCAGCGCCGACGCCGGATCTTGCCGCCCGACGTCGCCGCCACTCCCCGCGTAGAACGCCCTGGGCCCGCTCGTGGTGGCCAAGATTTCGGTCCGCCGCCACTCCCTGCGCGCAACGCCCTAGGCCTGCTCGTGGTGGCCAGGATTTTCGGTCGCGCCGCCACTCCTCGCGCGTAACGCGCCAGGCCTGCTCGTGGTGGCCGGGATTTTGTTCGCGCCGCCGCTCTCCGCGGAGCGTCCGCTCAGACCTCGAGCAACTCGGCTTCCTTGTGCTTGAGCGCGTCGTCGATCTGGGCCGTGTGCTTGGCGGTGAATCCGTCGAGTTCCTTCTCCGCGCGCTTGCCCTCGTCCTCGCCGACCCCGCCATCCTTGATCAGCTTGTCGATGGCTTCCTTGGCGTGCCGGCGGATGTTGCGCACGGAGACCTTGGCGTCCTCGGCCTTGCTGCGGGCGACCTTGATGTACTCCTTGCGGCGCTCCTCGGTCAGCTGTGGGAAGACCACCCGGATGACGTTGCCGTCGTTGCTCGGGTTCACGCCCAGGTCGGAGTCGCGGATCGCCTTCTCGATCGCGTTCAGCGAACTCTTGTCGTAGGGCGTGATCACGGCCATCCGAGCCTCGGGCGCCTGGATCGACGCGAGCTGGGGCACGGGCGTCGGGGTGCCGTAGTAGTCCACCGTGATCTTGTTGAACATGCCCGGAGTGGCTCGGCCCGTGCGGATGCCGGAGAAGTCCTCCTTGGCCACCGCCACGGCCTTGTCCATCTTGTCCTCGGCCTCGAGGAGGGTTTCGTCGATCACTTCACGGCTCCTTGTCCGCCCACGGCTGGGAAGTCTCCATCAGACAAACTACTGCGCGGGCGCGTCGTCTTCACGGCTGACCAGCGTACCGATCTTCGCACCGGACACCGCGCGGGTGATGTTGCCGTCGTAGAGCCCGAACACCACGATCGGCATGCCGTTGTCCATGCACAGCGAGACCGCGGTCGAGTCGGCAACCTTGAGGCCGCGGTTGAGCAGTTCGCGGTGCGTCATCGTGTCGAACTTGACCGCGTCCGGGCTGGACTTCGGATCCGCGTCGTACACGCCGTCCACGCCCTGCTTCGCCATGAGCACCACCTCGGCGCCTATCTCAAGGGCGCGCTGAGCGGCGGTGGTGTCGGTGGTGAAGTAAGGCATCCCGGCGCCGGCGCCAAAGATCACTACCCGGCCCTTCTCCAGGTGCCGGATGGCTTTGCGCGGGATATAAGGCTCGGCGATCTGCGCCATGGTGATCGCGGTCTGCACCCGGGTCTCGACGCCCTGCTTCTCCAGGAAGTCCTGGAGGGCCAGGCAGTTCATCACGGTGCCGAGCATGCCCATGTAGTCGCCACGTGCCTGCTCCATGCCGCGGTTCTTGAGCTCGGCGCCGCGGAAGAAGTTGCCGCCGCCGACCACGATGGCGACCTGGGTGCCGGTCTGCCGCACCGCCTGCGCAATCTCCCGGGCGATGGACTGCACGACGTCCGGATCGACCCCGACCTTGCCGCCGCCGAAGACCTCCCCGGACAGCTTCAGCACGACCCGCCGGTATCGGCCGCGCTCCCCCGGGGACGCGGCGAAGGCCGCAGCCGGGTCGGTCTCTTGATTGATACCTGCCACGACTGCGGCCTCCTCTTGCTCTTGCATTTGCTCGCTGCTGGCTTTGAGCGTGTTTGGATCAGTGACGCTCTCGCTCACGAGCGCCAACGGTCAGCAGCGCCGGGTGTTGGCAAGCGGTGTCCTCACCGCGCCACCACCACTCACCGCTTCCTACTTCCTGCTTCAACGCCACCCTTCGATGCCGCCACCTATCAAACACGCCCTTGCGATCGAACACGCCGGAGTGCTGCGTTTGTTCTACTGTTCTGCGCTGCTTATCTTGCGCTGCACTACGCTCCACGCCGCTCGGCGGCGCGTAGTGCACAGCCCGCAGCATCCGTCCGGTCGTCTCCGCCTGGATCTAGACTCCCACCCGGAAGCGCGCGAAGGCCGTCAGGGTCACCCCGGCCTCGTCGAGCACCTTCTGGACGGTCTTCTTCGGGTCCTTGGCGAAGGCCTGCTCCACCACCACGTTCTCCTTGAAGAAGCCGTTGACCCGGCCCTCGACGATCTTCGGCAGGGCGGCCTCGGGCTTGCCCTCTTCGCGCGAGGTCTCCTCGGCCAGTCGGCGCTCGTTCTCAACCACCTCGGCCGGAACGCTCTCGCGGCTCAGGTAGGCCGGAGCAAAGGCGGCGATGTGCTGCGCGACGTCCTTGGCGACTTCGGCGTTCTCCTTGTCGAGCTGCACGATCACGCCGACCTGCGCGGGCAGGTCCGGGGAGGTCTTGTGCAGGTACGCGGCGACGTACCCGCCCTCCAGAACGGCGAAGCGGCGCAGCTCGATCTTCTCGCCGAGGGTGGCGTTGGCCTCGTCCACGAACTCCTGGACGGTCTTGCCCGAGCCCGGGAACTGCGAAGCGAGCAGCGCCGGGACCTCGGCCGGACCGGTGGCCGCGGCGTGCCCGAGCAGCTCGGCGGCGACCTGCTGGAAGCGCTCGCCCTTGGCCACGAAGTCGGTCTCGCAGTTCAGCTCGAGCAGGGTGCCCTTGCCGTTGCCGTCCTCGATGCGGGCGGTGACCAGGCCGTTGCTCGCCGAGCGGCCCTCGCGCTTGGCGACGCCCCGCTTGCCCTTGATCCGCAGGTGCTCGACGGCCTTCTCGAAGTCGCCGTCGTTCTCCTCGAGCGCGTTCTTGCAGTCCAACATGCCGGCGCCGGTCAGCTCGCGCAGCCGCTTGACGTCAGCGGTTGTGTAGTTCGCCATGCTGCTTTGTCCCTCGCTAGGCGCCCGCGCTCCGGCCGCTCAATCGCGGCGCCGTGGCGGGCTCGGGTGGGTGGTGGTGATAGTGGTGATGGTGGTGTGTATTGATGGTCTTGGCTCCGGACGGAAGCGCAGGTCGGGCGCTCCCTGGTCGTGCCCGATCCGACCGCGTACCCGGATTCCGGGCGGTCGATCGGGCCGGGATGAGGTCGGCCCGATCGACGGTACCGGGACGGGCTTGCGGTGAAGTGGACACGACTCGTCGGTGCGGTGGCTCGGTCGTCGGTGCGGTGGTCCGGCGGGATCGCCAGGGTCGCCAGGCAGCCTGCCGACTGCCGGACCACTCGCGCGTGAGCTCGCTCGCATTGCTCGCTGCGACCGAGGCTCTTGCCAGTCTGCGTGCGCAGGTCTCCGCGCGTACGCGCGAGGCGCCACGGTAGTCGTCGGCCTTACCCAGGTCCGCGATCGCCTGCCCGCGCTTGCGCGTGAGGCATTATGCCGCACCTGGTGCGTAAGCCGCCTGCATGCCGCGTAAGCCTCACGCCTGCGCAAGACGTCGCGCTCGGCCTTGCGCGTACACAAGACGTCACGCGTGAGTCTCATGCGTGCGCAAGGCGTCACGCTCGGCCTTGCACGTACCCAAGACATCACGCCTCAGCCTCGCGCGTGCACTGGCGTCAGCCTTAGCCTCGCGCATACGCGAGCCGTCCGTCGCCGGTGAGCAGACCGACGTTGCGTAACGCCCGCCCCGCGCGTGCGCCGGCGGGCGTCACGCGGACACGTGCCGGTAGGCCGACTCGATCTGCGCCCGGCCCCGCGTGCGCTGGCGTTACGCCTCGGCGGCGTCCACGCCCTCGCCGGTTCCGTCGCCGGTGGCAACCGCCGGGGCATCGCTCGCCACAGCATCGATCACTGCGGCAGCGTCGCTCGGCGCAGCGGTCTCGGCCGTGGCAGCCTCGGCGGACTGCGCGGGAGCCGCAGCCGCGGTCTCGCCGACCAGCAGCTCCTGCTCCCAGGCGGCGAGCGGCTCACCGGAGGCCACATCGGACGTGGCAGCACCGTCGCTTGCAGCGGCAGCCGCGCCGGACCGCGCGATCAGACCCTCGGCCACGGCGTCGGCGACCACCCGGGTGAGCAGCGCCACCGAGCGGATGGCGTCGTCGTTGCCGGGGATCTTGTAGTCAACCTCGTCCGGGTCGCAGTTGGTGTCCAGGATCGCCACCACCGGGATGCGCAGCTTGCGCGCCTCGCCGACGGCGATGTGCTCCTTCTTGGTGTCCACGATCCACACCGCGGACGGCACCTTCTGCATGTCCCGGATGCCGCCGAGCGTCCGCTCCAGCTTGTCCTTCTCGCGGCGCAGGACCAGCAGCTCCTTCTTGGTCATGCCGGAGCCGGCCACGTCGTCGAAGTCGATCTCCTCGAGCTCCTTGAGCCGCTGGAGCCGCTTGTGGACGGTGGAGAAGTTGGTGAGCATGCCGCCGAGCCAGCGCTGGTTGACGTAGGGCATGCCAACCCGGGTCGCCTGCTCGGAGACCGCCTCCTGGGCCTGCTTCTTGGTGCCGACGAACAGGACCGTGCCGCCGTGCGCGACCGTGGCCTTGATGAACTCATAGGCGCGGTCGATGTACGACAGGGACTGCTGCAAGTCGATGATGTAAATGCCATTGCGCTCGGTGAAGATGTAGCGCTTCATCTTCGGGTTCCAGCGCCGGGTCTGGTGCCCGAAGTGCACGCCGCTCTCTAGCAGCTGGCGCATGGTGACGACGGCCATAGCCGTGTCCTCCTCGATATCGTCCGGTTCAAGCGCGCAGCCGGGTGGCCGCGCTCCTGGTGCCCGGCCGGACTGCCGAACCACTGACCCGCGCCCGAGGGCGAGGGAAGCGGACCGGACGGCCGTCACGTCGGAGCGTCCACCGATCCACCAGACGGAGCTGAGCCGGCTTGAAGGCCGGGCCGAACTCGTCGGACGATCGGTCGGGCGTCCCGTCTCCGGGCACGCGAAGTCGATCCACCTCAGCGGATCGCCAGGCAAGTTTACCCGCTCTCGGCGCAAGCGCCGTTCGGATAAACCAGCGGGCGATGCACCGACAACCAGCGAGGCGACGCACCGGTAAACCAGCAGGGCGATCCACCCGCCGAGCCAGGCGCCCCGTAGGCAGCCCACCAGCCCGAACACCTATCCCTACGACTCCCTACGACGTGTTCACGGGCTCAAGCCGCAGGTGTATCCGGCCAACCAGGATCAGCGGGTCGTAGTACCGCGCGCCATGCCCACGACCGGTGACAAGTCCCCAATGCAGGCACATCGCGGTAGGACAGTGCCCGGAGGCCAGTGCGCCGATCGGTGCTCCCGCGACGACCGCGTCGCCGGAGCGGACTGAGGCGTCCACGGGCTCGTAGGTTGTCCGGAGCCCATGGTGCTCGATGACGACTACGCCTTCGCCGAACAGTGTCCCAGCGAACGTCACGGTCCCCGGCCCTGCGGCGAGCACTTGCGTTGAATCGCGAGCGTCGAGATCCACGCCCCGGTGTCCCGGCAGCCATCGGAGCGCGGGAGGGTCGAACGGACGCACGATCATTGGTGGCGATCCTCTGGGACCGATCAGCGGCCATCGCCACACTGATGTACTCACTTGCGACGCCATATTTCGCGCCGATGAGGCGGCGAGCATGGACGCGACAGGCATGGCGGCATTGAGCAGGAGTGTGCTGGACAGCAGCATCGAGAGCAGTACGAGAATCTTCATGCTTCAAGGCTCGCGCATCTCTGGCGTCTATGTCCGACGTTTCGAGCAATCTGTGGATAACTCGGAAAAGTCAGAAGAAATGTTCGACGCTGAGGCTTGGACGAGAGTCAACTGATGTTGGGGTGGTCAGGCGGGCTTGAGACTGACAACAATCGGGCCGTTGACGTGGGCCGCTGTCGAGGGTCCTTGACATGGCCAGCAGCGCCGTGGCAGCCAACCTTTGCCCGCAAGCGAGGTGCGCCGGGGCGGCCCATGGCAAGGCGCGGGGATGCCCACGCACTGGGTAAGCGTTGGGTATCCCCGCAACACAGCCAGCGTTCATGCACGGTCAAGCGAGCGTTGGGACACGAAGACCTCCGTCGTGCGGTGAACATAGACACCTCCACCACACCGAAGGTCTTCGCCGTCAATCAACCTCAACCGTCAACAACGTCCGTAGGCACTACAACTAGCGGGCGCGGCGCTGGCCGCGAACGCCGAACAGCACCAGGGTGAGTGCGGTCTCGATCAGGGCCGCGGGATCGGCGCCAGCATCGATCCGCTTCGCCGCGCCGTCCACTGCGCCTTGCAATACGGCAGCGGTCGCTCTCGGGTCCGGATGTCCGAGCCGCCGCAGAGCGCCGACTACTAGGTCTACGAGCATGCCGTGGGCTGCACGGATGCGCTCTCGCGCCTGTCCGTCGAGTTCGAGTACAGACAGTGCGAGCAGTCCCCGGTGCCCAGGCTGGGCAACCAACTCCAGCTGCCGCCGTACGTACGCCGCGATCTGCCGCTCCGGGGTTGGCTGCGCCAGCATCACACCCCTGATGTCGGCCACCGCCGCCGGGAAGTCCTCGACTGCCAGCGCCTCGACCACATCGGCACGGGACTTGAAGTACTCGTATACCGAGGAGCGCGCCAGTCCGGCTCGTTCGGCCAGGGCGGCGAACGTAAGCGCGGCCATTCCGCCGTCGGCGAGAAGGTCCCGCGCCGCATCCAGGAGCGCCGTGCGCTGCATCGTGCGATGCTCGGCGACGGTCGGAGCCTTGATCCTGGGCACGGGTCCAGACTAGTCGAGCCGGTCTCCCACCGGAGGGTGTTGCGCGTGGTTGGCCAATGGTCGGACGTTCGAACGCACAATTCATGTTCGAACGCACGGAGTGCGCACCGAACGCGTCGTGTATGCGCGTCGCTGGGCTGCCAACCACCTGAGTTGGAGCGTCGCCGTGAGCATCGAGCCACGCCTACCGCAATTCGGTCAGCCGGGTGCGCAGCGTCAGCACTGCCTTGGCGTGGATCTGCGAGACCCGGCTCTCCGTGACACCAAGCACCTGGCCGATCTCGGCGAGCGTCATGCCCTCGAAGTAGTAGAGGGTGACCACGGTCTTCTCCCGGTCCGGCAGAGTGTTGATGGCACGTGCGAGCAGATGCCGGGTCTCCCGGTTCTCGTACGCCTCGACTGGGTCGTCAGCGGTCAAGTCCTCCAAGGTCTCGACCAGGCTCAACCGGTCGCCGTCCCCGGTGGAGAGGGTCAGCACCTCGTCTAGCGCCAACACATTGATGAGAGAGAGGCGGGAGAAGATGTGGTGCAACTCGGCGAGGGTGATGCCCATCTCGTCGGCGATCTGCCGCTCGGTGGGCGTGCGGCCGAGCCGGTGCTCAAGCCGGACCGAGGCCTGCTCGATCTCCCGGGCCTTCTGCCGCAGCGAGCGCGGGATCCAGTCAAGAGCACGCAGCTCGTCGATGATCGCGCCACGGATCCGGTTGATCGCGTAGGTTTCGAACTTGATCGAGCGGTCGGGCTCGAACCGCTCGATCGCGTCGATCAGGCCGAAGATGCCGTAGGAGACGAAGTCGGCCTGATCGACCGTCCCGGACAAGCCCACCGCGACGCGCCCGGCGACGTACTTGACCAGCGGCGAGTAGTGCAGGATCAGTCGTTCCCGCAGCCGTTGGTCGCCGGTGGCCTTGAACTCCGCCCACAGCGCGTCGAGCGCCGCAGGCGGGCGCGCCGCCGCGTCGGGGTCGTCAAAGACGGTCTCATGGACCTGGCTGTTCCTGGGCATCATTCGCCTTGATCCACTCAACCACGCGATCCTTCTCGAGCCGGCGATCCTGCAAAGAGCCACAGCCTCAACCGTAAGCCGAGCGTAGCGTAATCACACCGATCTCCACGGTAACCGGATTCGAGCCCGCTCGATCAGGTGAGATTCGTGTCGGACGCGTCAGACAAGGCTGGAGCACACGTGGGTGAGCACGTGCGAGACGACAGGTCTCGGCTCGCTACCAGCTCAGATTTAGGAAATGCCTTCCCATGGCCTCCCGGTTCGCACGTTCATGAGCTTCCAACGGTCAAGAGCTGTCTAGCGGTCGGCGGTGGCCAGCATCCAGCCGCCTCCTGCTCTCACCGCTCGGCCGCTGGCGGCAAGCCGGCCCAAGGCGGCGAAGACCGAGTCCGGCGGCAACCCTGCTGTTCGCGCGAGGGTGAGCACGTCGGCACCAGTGGGGGCACGCGCGGTCGGTAGCGCCTCGGCGACGAGTTCCTCGATCGGGTCGGCGGGCTCAGATGGTTCGAATGGTTTGGTCGGTTCGAATGGTTCCGCAGGCCGTGGCCCCCTCGTTCGAAAGCTGGGTCTGGCGAACTCGCGTGCCATCAGCGAGGCGGCGCTCAGGCTCGAGCAGGCCTCACGCACTTGCGCGGCATCGGTCACCAGGGTGGCACCATCGCGGATCAGTTCGTGCGCTCCGGCTGACTGATCAGATGTCACCGGGCCCGGCACGGCCATGACGACCCGTCCGAGCTCTGCGGTAAGTCGAGCTGTGACCAGCGAGCCGCTTCGCAGGGCCGCCTCGACCACCACGGTGCCGACGCTTAGTGCGGCGATGATCCGATTGCGGTGCAGAAATCTGAACCGTGTCGGCGCTGCCCCGGGTGGCAGTTCACAGAGCACGGCGCCGTGCTCGGCGATCGTCCGCAGCAGCGCCTCGTGCACGCGCGGGTACACGCGATCGATGCCGCAGGCGAGCACCGCGACTGTCGGGCCGCCGACGGCGATCGCGCCACGGTGCGCCGCTGCGTCGATGCCCAGGGCTGCCCCGGAAACGACCGGGTGGCCTGCCGAGGCCAAATCTGCGCCGATTGCTCCGGCGATGTACGTGCCGTATCCGGTGCACGCCCGGGCGCCGACGACCGAGATCATGTCAGCCGCGATCTTGTTGACAGTGGTAGCTGGGCTCGGCGGCCAGCGGCCGATGGCCCAGATGCCGATCGGTCGTTGCGCGCCGAGATCATCCAGCTGGTACGGCCAGTCCTGGTCAGCGGGGACGATGAACCGCGCGCCGACCGCCTCGGCAGCAGCAATGCCCGTCTCGACTCGGCCTGGCTCGAGCCGAAGCCGGAGAGCGGTGCAGCGGTCAGCGAGCCGCTCGCGTCGGGTTGGGTCGGGTTCCAGGTCGGGGAGTTGGTCGGCGTGGATTGCGGCGAGGACCTCCTCTGGCGAGTACCGCTCCAGGATGCGGCCGATGAGGGGGTCTGCGGGTTCGACGGCGTGGTTCAGAGCTAGTCGTGCGAGTCGGTCGGATCCCTCAGGTCCAGGGGCAGATGCATTGTCCGGAGCGGCGGTGGCAGATGAGGTGGTCGGGGCGATAGTGACGGAGGGGTTATTGCGGACGGTAGTGGCGGATGAGATTCCTGGGGTGGCGATTGCGGGTGAGACGTCCAAAGCGGTGGTGGCGGCTGAGGTGCCCGGATCGGTAGTGGTGGATGGGATGCTCGGGTCAGTGGCGCCCGCAACGGTAGTGGCAGATGGGGTGTTCGGGGCGGTAGTGGTAGGTGGGGCGTTCGGCGTGGGAATGGTGTGAGCGGTGACGGGGGTGGACATGGCCGGAGTGACGGGGGTGGCGGCGTTCGGGGCGATAGTGGCGGATGGGGTGTTTGGGGTGACGGAGGTGGGTGCAGCGGTGGCGGTGGTAGGGGTGGTGGGAGCGGGAGTGGACGTGGCTGTTACGTCGGGTGTTGTGGAGGGGGTGGACATGGTCGGGCTTTCGCGGGTGCAGGGTTGGGCGGCGTTGGGCGGTAAGCGGCGTTGGATGGTAAGCGGGGTTGGGTGGTCAGCAGGGCTGGGTGGTCAGCAGGGCTGGGTGCTCACCGATGTTGGGTGGTGAGCAGGCTGGGCGGTTAGCGGGGTTGGGTGGTCAGCAGGCTGCGAAGGCGACGGAGCCTAGGCGGAAGCCGAGGGCGGTATCGACGGCCGCCTTGTCGGGCTTGGCGGCTCCGGCGAGGTCGGCGACGGTCCAGGCGACTCGGATCACTCGGTCTAGACCTCGGGCGGTGAGGGTTCCCGCGCGCAGTGCGCGTTCCGCGCTGGTGAGTGCTTCGCTGCCTAGTGGCCAGTGATTGCGCAGCACCTGGCCCGGAACTTGGGCATTGCATCGCCAGGGCATGCCGGCGAGGCGGCGTTCTGCTCGGTCGCGGGCGGCGGCGACGCGTTCGAAGACCTTCGCCGTCGATTCGCCGCCTGGGCCTCCGCTGGCCGCATCGAGCAGGTCGCCGGGGCCGACCGGGGTCACGTCCACGCGTAGGTCGATGCGGTCGAGCAGCGGGCCGGAGACGCGGGCGAGGTAGGCGATCCGCTGACGCGGGGCGCAGGTGCAGGCTGCCCCTGCCCCGAGCGAGTTGCCCGCGCGGCCGCAGGGGCACGGGTTTGCCGCCGCCACCAGGAGGAAGCTCGCCGGGAAGCGTGCGATACCGCTGGCACGGGCGATCGCCACCTCGCCCGACTCGATCGGCTCACGCAGCGAGTCCAGCGCGGTGCGGCTGAACTCGGGCATCTCGTCGAGGAACAGCACACCGCGGTGCGCCCGGCTGACCGCTCCGGGGCGCACATGGCCCGTGCCACCGCCGACCATCGACGCGACCGTCGCCGAGTGGTGGATCGAGCAGAACGGAGGCCGGGTGATCAGCGGTCGGTTCGGCGGGAGGGTGCCACTGAGCGAATGGATGGCGGAGACCTCGAGCGCGGCCTCCGCGTCCAGCGGCGGCAGGATGCCGGGAAGCCGCTTCGCCAGCATGGTCTTACCCGCGCCGGGGGTGCCGCAGAGGAACAGGTGGTGGCCGCCTGCCGCGCTCAGTTCGAGGGCGCGGCGGGCCTCGTACTGGCCGACCACCTCGGACAGGTCGGGCTCGAACTCGGTCGCCTGCGGTGGCGGACCGTCGCCGGGCAGATGCTCGGCGAGCGGGGCCTGGCCTGCCGGGTCGGGCGGTATCGGCTCGCCGTTGGCCAGCGCCACCAACTGCCGCAGCGAGCGCAGGCCGGTGATCTTCACGCCGGGCACCTGGGCGGCCTCAGCAGCGTTCGCTTCGGCGACGAAAATCGAGCCCAGGCCGGCCCGGCTTGCGGCCAGCACACTCGGCAGGACACCGCGGATCGGCCTGACCCGGCCGTCGAGCCCCAGCTCGGCGAGGAAGACGGCGTCGTGCAGCGCCGATTGGCGGATCGCGCCGGTGGCGCGTAGCACGGCGAAGGCGATGGCCACGTCAATAGATCCCTTGGGACGCTGCTAAGGCATCGCCCCAAACAGACGGCCCCGCACTGGTGCGGCTAACACCAAGCGCAGGGCCTGGGGCACCGAACACTTCCAGCACACGGAAGGTCCAGAGCCTTGAGCAGCAA
>JBKOWZ010000057.1:0-27253 GCA_046724665.1 Actinomycetota bacterium | reverse complement strand
GCCGCACAGGTCGGGGCCGCGTACGGCCCGCTGACCGCGAAAGTTTCGGTGGCGGCGCCGGGCAAACCCGGGCCCGGTGTAAGTTTCCGCAGCCAGCAGCGCACTTCGCGGCGTTGTGCGACGTTTCGTTGGCTTTCCGCGGCGCTCTTCGTACCTTGCCCCCGCCCAGGGAGAGGAGACCCACGATGCTCAACGGAACGGCGCCCGGTCGGCCGACCGGAGCCCTACTGTCCGCGAAGCGCGCGCGAGCCGTCAGGGCGGCGGGCGCGGCGACCGCCGTCGCCGCGCTGTGCTCCGCGGTGATCGTCGGCACGGCCCACCGCGCCTACGCGGCCGACACCGCCACGATCAACGGCGCGACCACCTTCCAGACCATCACCGGGTTCGGCGCCTCCGAGGCCTTCGGCGAGGCGAGTGCCGTGATGAGCGCCCCGGCGGCGGTGCAGCAGCAGGTGCTGGCCGACCTGTACAGCCCGACCACCGGCGCCGGCCTGACCATGCTGCGCAACGAGATCAGCGCCGACTCGGGCAGCACCATCGAGCCGACCGCGCCGAGCAGCCCCACGGCGACCCCGGCGTACGTGTCGCTGGCCTCGATCAACCAGGACCAGGGCCAGCTGTGGTTCGCCCAGCAGATCAAGAGCCTCTACGGCGTCACCAACGTCTTCGCCGACGCCTGGAGCGCCCCGGCGTTCATGAAGACCAACAACTCCACCAGCAACGGCGGGGCGGTCTGCGGCCTGACCGGCGCGACGTGCAGCAGCGGCAACTGGGTGCAGGCGTACTCGAACTACCTCGTCCAGTACGCCAAGGACTACGCGGACGCCGGCATCCCGCTGACCTACATCGGCCCGGAGAACGAGGCCAACCTCTCGACGAGCTATGACAGTATGCAGCTGAGCCCGGCGCAGACCGCGCAGCTGCTCGACAACCTCGGCCCGACCCTGGCGAACTCCGGGCTGTCCACGCAGCTGGAGTGCTGCGCCACCGAGGGCTGGGACTACGCCGGGCAGTACGCCTCGGCGATCGCCGCCGACGCGACGGCCAACTCCGCCACCAAGGTCTTCACCAGCCACGGCTACACCTCGGCGCCGACCTCGCAGCTGTCCGGCTGGAGCAAGCCGGCCTGGCAGACCGAGTGGTCCACCTTCGAGAACTGGAACCCGGCCTGGGACGACGGCTCCTCCGCCTCCGGCCTGACCTGGGCCCAGCACATCCACCAGGGCCTGACCGGCGCGAACCTGAGCGCGTTCCTCTACTGGTGGGGCAGCACGACCCCGTCGGAGAACGGCGACAACGAGGGCCTGCTGCTGATGAACGGCAGCACGGTCACCCCGGCCGGCCGGCTGTGGGCCTTCGCCAACTACAGCCGCTACATCCACCCCGGAGCGGTCCGCATCGGCGCCACGAGCTCGAACGGCGGCCTGAACATCAGCGCGTACAAGAACACCGACGGTACCGTCGCGGTGGTCGTGCTCAACACGGCGCAGAGCGCTGACACGGTCGGCTACTCGCTCACCGGCACCGGCTTCACCGCCGGCACCGCGGTGCCGGTGCTGACCAACGCCGCCAACAACGCGGCGAGCCAGGCCGCGATCAGCGTCAGCGGCGGCGCGTTCACCGCGACGGTCCCGGCGCGTTCGCTGGTGACCTACGTGATCACGCCGGGCGGCAACCAGTCCTCGTCGGCCTCGGCCTCCCCGTCGCCGTCCGTGTCCCAGTCGCCCTCGCCTTCAGCCTCCGCATCCCCGTCCTCGTCCCCGTCTCAGTCCGCGTCCCCGTCGCCGAGCAGCTCGCCGCGCGGCGGCTGCACCGTGCAGTACACCACCACCTCGCAGTGGCCAGGCGGCTTCACGGCGAACGTGGTGATCAACAACACCGGCACATCGACGATCAACGGCTGGACCCTGAAGTTCTCGTTCCCCGGCGACCAGAGGATCACCAACGCGTGGAACGCCACGACCACGCAATCCGGCACGGCGGTGACCGCGGTGAACTTGAGCTACAACGCGACCATCACGCCAGGCGGCAATACCAGCTTCGGCTTCCAGGGAACCTGGACCAACAGCGACGCGCCGCCGACCAGCTTCACCCTCAACGGCGCTACCTGCTCCTAGCGAAGGCGACGCCCGCTGAACGCGGCGCCTACGGACAGAGGTCCGGGTAGTCGCCGTCAACCAGCAGCGGAGTGAAGACCCGCGCCGCCGCCGCCGGATCCGATGCGCAGATCCGGTCGGCGACGGCGCGGGCATCGGTGTCCCAGAACAGCGCCGTTCCGTCCGCGGCCGATCCCACCACGATGCCGGTGCCCGGCTCGAACGCCACCGCGCTCGGGTTGGACGGCGTCGTGAGCGCGGCGAAGGCGGCGGGCGCCGCCGGGTCGGCGACGTTCCACAGCCGGATCGTGTGGTCCGCGGCCGACGACGCCAGCCTTGTGCCGTCGTCGTTGAACGCGACGGCGACCACGGCCTGGCTCTGGCCGTACACGGTCGCCAGCGCGGTCGGACGGTCCGCGGCGCCGGTGTCCCAGAGCCGCACGGTCCCGTCGGCCGCGCCGGCGGCCAGCGTTCGGCCGTCCGGGCTGAACGCGACCGACTTGATCGGTCCGGAGGGTCCGGTCAACTGCCCGGCGACGTCGCCGTCCACGATGCCGCGGTTGTTGACTGTCACCCGCAGCAGCAGGATGGTGCCGTCCTGGCTGCCCGCGGCCAGCAGCGAGCCGTCCGGGCTGAACGCGACGGTGGTGATCGGGCCGCCGAGCAGGCTGTTGATGAAAGGCTTGTCTGAACCCGGGCCCCAGATGTAGATCGAGTCGTTCACGCCACCGGCGGCGACGACCGCGTCGGCCGGACTCGCCGCGCTCTTCGCGCCCGGCGTCGGGCGGATCGCGACGGAATCGACCCGGGTGTCATCGTCCTTGGCCGCTTTGGGATCGACGAGGGTGCGCACGACGGCTTCGTGGGCCACGTCCCACAGCGTCACGCCGCGCTCCGGCGCCGAGGCGGCCAGTGCCGTGCCGTCCTGGTTGAACGCCATCGCGGTGGGCGGTCCGCCGGTCTTTGCGTCGGGCCGGTCCAGCGTCTTGTACAGGCGGCGCCGGGAGGACTGCCACAAGTACACCTTCTGATTCGGCCCCGAGGTGGCGATCAGGCCGGGGGAGCGCGGCGTCGCGGCCACCGACACGACCGCCGCGCCGCCCGACGACTGCGGGGTCGCCACGTTCCAGATGCCGACCGTGGCGTCGGTGCCGGCGCCGACGATCGTGCGGCCGTCCGGGTTGAACGCGATGCCGGCGATCGTGTCGCTGGGGCCGATGAGCGCGCTGGTCTGCGTACGCGTGTCGATGTCCCAGAGCCGCACGGCGTCGTCCTGGCCGGAACTGGCCAGTTGCGTGTCGTCCGGACTGAACGCCACCGAACGTACCGGCCCGGCCGCGCCGCTGAGCACCGCGACCTGCGTGCCTGTGTGCGGATCCCACAAACGCACCGTCGAGTCGTCGCCTCCGGACGCGAGCAGGGTTCCATCGTGATTGAACGCCACTGCGCGGACGAGGCCGGTGTGTTCGGACAAGGTCCGCTCGGGCTCGCTGCCCGGCTCGGCGGGGTTCCAGATCCTGGTCTTGCCGTCGGTGCACGCCGCGGCCAACTGGTGTCCGTCCGGGCTGAATGCGACGCTGCTGATCGTCCCGTTGCCCACGGTGAACGATCCGGCCTCTTTCTTGGTGCGCACCGACCAGAGCCGGACCGTGCCGTCGTAGCCGGCCGTGGCCAGCGTGTTGCCGTCCGGGCTGAAGGCCATGGTGGCGATCGCGTCCGGACCGTGCTTGAACTCGGCCAGCCGTTCCCGCGACGCCACGTCCCACAGGATCGTGGTGCCGTCCTGCTGCCCGGCGGCCAGCAGCTTGCCGGCCGGATCGACGGCGACCGCGTAGAACGGGCCCTTGCCGCGCAACGGCGCAGTGGCCTTGAGCGTGCCCGTATCCCACAACACGACATTGCCGCCCTGGTCGGCCGCGGCGACAAAACCGCCTCCTGGGGCGTACGCGACCGCGTTCACCGACCCGGTACCGTGCGTCAGCCGCTGCGTGAAGAAGCCGGTCTGGGTGGAAAGCAGACCATTGACGGCCTCGGCGTCGCCGGGCGCGACCCGATACGCCGCCAGGGACAGCAGCAGCGCCACCTCCGGATCGGTGGCCCGCCGCGCGTCCGCCTCGGCGGCCAGCCGCCGGGCCTGCGCGATGGCATGCTGCCGGTCGGCGGCGGCGCTGTTGTTCAGCGCGATCACGGCGAGCGCGACCGCCACGACGAACACGGCGGTCAGCGTGACCGCGAGGCTGATGCGACGGCGGTCTGCACGCGTCTGCCGGCGCTCGGAGGCTTGCAGGAACTCGCTCTCCAACGCGCCCAACTCGCCGCGCCGGTCGTCATCGAGCTCTGCGTAGACCGCGGACAGCTGCGCCCCGCGCAGCAGCAGGTCGGGATGCCGCTCGCCGCCCTTCCACTCGCCGGCGCGCTCGGTGAGCCGCTGCGACACGCGCAGCCACGCGCGATGCTCGTCGAGCCAGCGCCCGAACACCGGCCAGTACCGCAACAGCGCCTCGTGCGCGATCTGGACCGTGTCCTGATCGGCCGTGACGAGGCGTTCGCGCTCCAGCCGGTCGAGCACGCGCCGAGCGGTCTCGGCGTCGTCGGGCGAGATCTCGGCGATCAGCGCCTCGCGCGTCATCCGGCGGCGGGTGTCCTCGGCGTCGGCGCGGACCGACACGAGGTGTTCGAGCAGCACGCGGGCCACGCGCTTGCCGTCCGCGTCGAAGCTTCCGTATACCTCGTCAGCCTTCTTCGCCACCGCGCGCTTGATCCCGCCGGCCTCGCTGTACCCCCGGACGGTGAGGCGCCCGCGCTCCCTGCGCGCCCAGGTCTCGCGCAGCACGTGCGCGAGCAGCGGCAGCTTGCCGGGGTCGTACGTGGCCGTATCGCCGGACGCGACGGCCTCGAGGTCGGTGAGCATCGCGTCGGCGAGACCCGGTTCGACGACGAGCCCGACGTCGCGCGCGGGCCGCTCGACCGCGTCATGCAGCTCGCTGATGTTCATCGGGCCGACGATGAACTGGTCGCGCAGCGCGGGCCGCAGCGTGGGATGAGCGGTGCAGTGCTCGACGAAGCCCGCGCGCAGACCGAGGATGACCAGTGCCGGGGCCGGATCGTCCGCGCTGCCCTCGGCCGCCGCGGATACGGCCTCGATGAACCGGCGGCGCTCCTCGCCCGCGCACAGCGTGAAGACCTCTTCGAACTGGTCGATCACCAGGACCAACCGGCGCGGGGCCGCTTCGGCGGCGGGGCCGGCCGGCCCATCGCCCGACAGCAGCGCCTGGCGGACGAGCAGCGGCGTGCGGCCCGGATCGTCGTCGAGCGCCGCGACGAACGTCGAGCCGTCCGCCCCGGCGATGGCGGCCAGCCGCAGCGCCAGGTCCCGCAGCGGATGGCGGCCCGGCTTCATCACCTCGCGCGGCCAGGACTCGGAGCCCGGCACGGCCAGCGCCCCGGTGTCCAACTCGGGAATCAGGCCCGCGCGAAGCACCGAGGACTTGCCCGCGCCGGAAGCGCCGACGACGATCAGCATCGAAGGGCCCTGCAAGCGCTGGCGCAGCCGGGTGACCAGCTCGGCGGTGAGGCGTTCGCGGCCGTGGAACCAGACCGCGTCGCTCTCCTGGAAGGCGGCGAGGCCCGGGTACGGGCAGAGCTCCGGCTCCGACCCGGTGAATTCGGCCGGGAGCTGCGGGATCTGGCCCGGCGAGGACTCGGACCGGCCTTCGAGCGCGGGCCGCGTGGCACCGCCGCTCACCGCGAGTTGCCGGTGCAGCAGCGCGATATGCGTGCTCATCCGCTCGATGCGGTCGGTCTGACCGCGCTGTGCCGCCTCGATGCGGGTCAGATCGCGCTGGATCACGGCGAGTCCGGACAGCACGTCCTGGCGCAGCGCGCGAAACTCTTCCGAGGTCTGGCTGAGCAGGTGCACCGTCTCGCCGATGTACGAGTAGAGCCCTTCCACGCCGCCGTGGAACGCCGCGTCGAGTGCGGTGCTGACGCCGCCGACCGCGTGCAGGAACTCACCGATCTCGACGCGCACCGCGGTACCGTCGGGACCGTCGAGGGCTTGCTCCAACTGGCTCGCGAGAAGGCTGCGTATGGCGTCTTCGGACACGTCTGCCTGCTCTTCGGCGCGCAGCCGGGTCACCGTGTCGCGCAGGACGCGTGCGATGTGCTCGGCGCCGATGTTGCCGAGCTGCGTGATGAACCCGGCCAGAGCCCCGGTCGCGGCGACACCGAGCAAGGGCACCGCGATCGGCGACAGCGCCGCCGCCGTCATCCCGGCGACGAGCACGAACGGAGTGGCCCCCAACACGCTGCCGCCGCGCCGCCGTATCCAGCTCTGGATACCGGAGCGGGCTCGGGCGGCCAGGCTGCGGAACTGGGCGTCGTGGTCCGTCGGGACGATGCTCATCGGTCAACGCCGCCAGTCTGGTGGCATGTCTTGCCCGAGCCGAGCTCCTGCGCGGCGTCCGCCAGTTCTTTCTGGGGATCGTATCCGACCGCGCCCGCCCTGGTGGGCAGCGCGTCGTGGACCGCGGAGAAGACGATTTTGCTGAGACAGGTGTAGACAGGAGTCGATGACGGTCGGCTGATCGTCCTGGTGGACTTGGTGGCGGCGAAGACGGGGTTGTCTGTGTCGGCCGACAGGCTGTGGCGGACCGAGTAGTTGGCGGGAATCTCAGAGAACTGGGTTCCCACGATGCGCTGCGCCTGCTCTCCGGCCATCCATCGCACGAACGTCAGGTCCGCGTCCAGATTGCGGCTGTGCGGATTGATGAACAGGTTCCAGCCGCCGATCACCGAGAAGCCGCGGCCTTCTCGTCCCTCGAAGTTCGGCGGCGCGATCACGCCGACGTTGTCCCCGTGGGGGATCTTGCTGGCCGAGCCCTTCGCGTTCGCATACGAGGAGTCCCAGCTGCGCAGGAACGCCGCCTGCCCGCTGTCGAAGAGCTCGTCGGTCCGCGGCTCCTCGTCGCTGGTCAGCTCGGCGGGCGAAATCCCTTCGGTGATAAGGCCTTGCAGGAACCTCAGCGCTTTGAGCGCCTGCGGCGAGGTGAGGCGTGCCGCCATCTCCGCCTCGGTCGGCTGCCCCGTGTCCGTGGGCCCGCTGCCGATGGCGTCGGCCAACAGCTCGGTCCAGACGCAGGCCAGACCCTCATAGCTCGCACCCTGCCAGACGAATTGGTACGGCTGGCCAAGGCTCTTGAGTTTCAAGGAGTCCTGTACGAGCTGCTCCCACGTGGTCGGCGGCTCAAGCCCGGCCCCCGCGAGCAGGTCCTTGCGATAGAAGAGAAAGCCCTCGTCGATGAAGTAGGGCACGGCGTAGATGTGGTGCCGATAGCTCATCGCGCTTATCAGTGCACTGTCGGAAGGCGAACTGTCGGGCGGCACGAACTGCTTCCAGAACGAATCGGGCAGGTGCTCGTCGAGCGGGAGTGCCAGACCTTCGTGTCCGAATTCGGCCGGCCAGATCACATCGCCCGAGTAGACGTCAGGGGTCGTCGAGCCCGCGGACAGTTCGCTCTTCAGCTCGTCGTGCAGCCGGTTCGTGCTGTCCGCGCCCGGCCTGAGCACCACCTTGATCGACGGGTAGGCCTGCTCGAACGCGTCAACGAGCACCTGTCGCAGGTCGTCGCTGGCACTGCGCAGCGTCGGACTCGAGACCCAGACGATGGTCTGGGAGGCTCCCGCGCGATTCGCCGGATCGGCGAGGTCCGGCGTCGGCGACGTACACCCCGCCGCCAGCGCGGCGATCGCGGTGGCGGTCCAGACTCGCGACATCATCGTCCTGGCTCGCGTCATCAGGGTTCAGTCTAGCGAGCGGTCCGCCGCATTTCAGATCCAGGAAGTCATCAGCATTCTGGCAATCCACGCGGCAGGCGATACCGGCTGCCCGGTCAGCACCGGATCCAGGAACGCGAAGTCGAGCGCGACGGCGATGACGTAGACGGCCACGAGCGACGCGCCGGTCAGCCGGCGCCGCCGCGACGCGCCGGCCGGTCCGAGGATCAGCCCGAGGCACAGAGCCAGGGTCAGGATGAGGAAGGGCTCGAACGAGACCGCGTAGTAGAAGTACTGCGTCCGGGACGGGAACGCGAACCACGGCAGCCAGCCGGCCGCCACCCCGGCCAGCGCCGCGCCGAACCGCCGGTCGCGCCGCCACAGCAGCCAGACCAGCGCGACGGCCAGCGCCGGGATCGCGGCCCACCAGATCGCCGGAGTGCCGACGGCCAGCACGTTCTGCACGCAGCCCGCGGTCTCCTGGCAGCCGCTCTACGCGAAGCGCGGCGCCGCGTAGTAGAAGCGCACCGGGTGCGTGAGCAGCAGCCATGTCCAGGGATGGGACGCGTACCTGTTGTACGTGCTCAGCGAGGCTCCGTAGTCGAACATCTCCCGGTGGTACTGCGCCCACGAATACAGCGACGAGATGACCGGGGTGTTCACGCCGTGCTGCTGCGCGTAGTACCTGTCCCAGCCGATGTTCGAGGCGAACCAGCCTCGCCACGTCGCCAGGTATGCGAACCCAGCGATCGGCCACAGGCCCATGACATTCGCCACACCTGCTCGCAGCGCCTGACCGACCGTGCGTCGGTCCGCGATGTCCCAGGCGACAGCCAACAGAGTGAAACCGACCAGGAAGTACAGCCCGTTCCACTTGCACGAGACCGCCAGGCCCAGGCAGACGCCCGCGGCCAGCCGCCACCACCGCACGCCCTGCCGGGCTCGGTCTCGGTCGCGGTCGATGAGCAGGCAGCCGAACGCCGCGAGTACCCAGAACATCACGAAGATGTCGAGCATCGCGGTCCGGCTCATCACCAGTTCCAGGCCGTCGAGCGCGAGCAGCAGCGCGGCGACGCAGCCGAGCAGGGTGGACCCCGTCAGCCGCCTGGTGATCCTGGCCAGCAGCAGGATGGAGACCGTTCCGGCCAGCGCGCCGGCGAAGCGCCAGCCGAACGGGCTCACGCCGAACAGCCACTCGCCGAGGGCGATCTGGACCTTGCCGAAGGGCGGATGCGCCGCGAACTGCCCGCCGTAGACGAAGATGTTCGAGGTGTCCCCGCCGACGAGCTGGGAGTCGGCGAAGCTGCTGACCGCGTGCTCGGCGCCGAACCGGAGGATCCCGTACGCCTGTGGGACGTAGTAGGCCTCGTCGAAGACCACGTCGCGCGGCGTGCCCAGGCCGGCGAACCGCAACCAGGCGCCGAGCCCGGTGACCGCCAGCGGGCCTGCCCAACCGCGTACCGCCGCGTTCGCGGCCGGCGCGGTCAGCCGCGCCAGAATCGGCAGACCTCTGACAGTCTTGACAGTGCTGCCTGTGTCTTCGACCTCTTCGACCTTATCGACCTCGGCCACCGCGCGATCGTACGTGGTGGGCCCGTGCCAGGTCAGTAGCGGAATTGCCCACTGTACCGCCCTCGCGCCGCGAGCACGGGTTGCGTGCTCGCTCGCGTGAAAGCACCGTGCAAGTCGGTTTCAGGACAAGTCGCGGTACGGTGCCGAAAGTTTCGGCGCGCCGGGCGGCTGATGATCAGCAGGCTGAAACTTCCATCGGCGACACCTGGGCTCGATCGTTCACGCAATCCTACTGAACAGTGCTGACGCCACTGAGTGAATCATCAGGCGGTGCCGACCTTTCGCAACTCTCCGGAAGTTGTTGCCACCTCGCCGCGCCGGATCAATACTGCCGCCACCACCACACCACGGTCCGGCCTTCGATGATGAAGGAGCATCCTTATGAACGACGATCCCGCACCTCCGCACGGCCGTAGACGGCCCCGAGTCAGGCTGCTGCTCGGTGGCGCCGGCACCGCGCTGGCCGCCGCGGCGCTCGCCGTGGCCGCGGCGGTGCTGCCCGCGCCGGCCAGCGCGGCCACCAGCGTGTGCTCGAGCCAGACCGGCACCAGCAACGGCTACTACTACTCGTTCTGGACCGCGGGCGGCGGCTCTGCCTGCATGACCCTGAACTCGGCCGGCAACTACTCCGCGAACTGGAGCAACGTCAACAACTTCGTCGGCGGTCTTGGCTGGAGCACCGGCGCCGCGCGCACCGTCACGTACTCCGGCACGTTCAACACCTCCGGCAACTCGTACCTGTCGCTGTACGGCTGGACCACCAACCCCCTCGTCGAGTACTACATCGTCGACAACTGGGGCACCTACCGGCCCACCGGCAGCTACAAGGGCACCGTCACCAGCGACGGCGGCACCTACGACATCTACGAGACGACCCGCTACAACGAGCCCTCCATCATCGGCACCGCCACCTTCAACCAGTACTGGGCGGTGCGGCAGTCCAAGCGCACCGGCGGGACCATCACCACCGGCAACTTCTTCAACGCGTGGGCCAGCCACGGGATGAACCTGGGCACGCACAACTACCAGATCCTGGCCACCGAGGGCTACCAGAGCAGCGGCAACTCCAACATCACCATCGGCGGCAACACGCCGCCGCCCAGCTCGCCCCCGCCGTCCTCTCCGCCGCCGAGCAGCCCGCCGCCCTCGAGCCCGCCGCCGTCGAGTCCTCCGCCGAGCGGCAGCGGATGCAGTGCCTCGTACACGACCGTCAACACCTGGCCGGGCGGCTTCCAGGCCGGCGTCACGGTCACCAACGCCGGCGCCTCCGCGCTCAACGGCTGGACCGTTCGCCTCACCCTCCCCAGCGGGCAGACCATCAGCAGCCTGTGGAACGGCGTGAACTCCGGCACGAGCGGAGCGATCACGGTCAAGAACGCCGCCTACAACGGCACCATCGCTGGTGGCGGATCGACGACCTTCGGGTACACAGGTACCGGCGACGGTTCGCAGACGCCGAGCAACATCAGCTGCACGAGCCCATGAGGCGCTGAGTACGGAAACTGATCATGATCGGCCGGCCCGGACCTCCGGGCCGGCCTTCTCATCCTCGCCGAGAGCAGCCGAGACGATCACCGCCTCCATCTCGCGGATGAACGCCTCGATCGTCTCCGCGGTGAAGTGGTGCATGTCGGCCCAGACTTCCAGATAGACGGCGGGCAGGCCTTCGTCGAGCTCGGCCCGGCCCGGGACGGTCAGCGCGGGGCTCGAATCCACCTGGATGAACAGCGTGCCGTCGAATATCGGGCTTCTGCGATCCCAGTACATCTTGGTGCGCGGCAGCAGTTCCCGCAGCGCGGACTGCGCCGCCGCCCTGCCGGATTCAGGGCCGGCAGATTCCGGGCCGAGAATCCCGCGCCGGTCGTTCATGTGCCAGGAGATGTCGAGCGGCACCCCGCGACGTGCCTCGGTCTGCTCGATGAGCGTGTCACGGTCTCGCGTGTCGTAGTAGGCGTGCAGCGAGGCGTTCGTGACCGCCGTCAGGGCCCTGCCGACGACCTCGTCGAAGGTCGCGTCCGCGACATCGACCACGCAGATCCCCGGCTCGGCGACCTGCGCGACCGTGTCGGCGAAGTTGGGCCGGAAGCGGTTGTTCACCACGATCTGCACGACGTTCGGGTTGCGGCCCATGACACGCGCGACGGCCACCACGTAGCCGGCGAGCAGCACATGCGTGGACGCGACCCTGGTGCGCGCCGCGATCGCGCGCAGCCCAAGCTCCATCGCGGGCGAGTACAGCACCAGTTCCCGGTAACGCGGCTCGACCTGGCCGGCGGGCGGATCGATCTTCCAGGCGGGCAGCCGGTTCAGCTGCGCCGCCCAGTACTTCATGCACTTGTCGGTCTGGCGGCGCCCGGACGGTCCGTGCTGGATCCGGGCCAGCTCCAGCGGGTCGAGGACCTTCGCGGGCGAGGTCGCCTCGCCGGTGGCCAGGTCGAAGTGGGCGAAGTCGCGGGCCAGCGTCTCCAGGCCGGTGCCGTCGGTGACCACGTGGCTGAAGCCGGCCACCAGGCGGACCGGCGCCCCCAACTGCCGCACGACGCCCATCCGCACCGGGAATTCGTGCTCGTAGTCGAACCAGGTCAGCTCGTAGCGCGAGCGCAGCTGCTCGGCCGCGGCGTCCGCGTCGTCATCGTCGTCGATGTCGAACACTTGGAGCGGCACCCGCCCCGCCTCGGCGACGACCTGCCGCGGGTATCTGCCCTCTGCGAGACTCAGCCTCGTGCGCAGCGCGGGGTGGCGGCTGACCACGAAGCGCAGCGCCGCCGTGACCACCGCCAGGCTCGTACCCTCGGGCAGGGGCATGATCTCCACGACGTTCATGGTGCGCCCGGTCTCCTGCGTCATACGCCAGATCCCGAGCTGTCCCCACGTCAGCTCCGCCGTTCCGGCGATCTCGCCGCGGAAGTCAACCGGAATCTCGCTCATCGTGCCGGCCAAGGCCGCCCTCCCCACGAACCCACGAACGATGCGCGTCAGGGTACGGCAGCGCTCGCGTGATCGGTACCGTCGGCGACGGCTCGCAGGCCAGCGACATTCGGGCACTGAAACTTGCATATGCTCAGCAATGGCGAAGTAGGCGCGCGTTCTGCCCCGCGCTTAGCGTGCGGCTTATGTCAAGCGCGGGCGGCACGGCCGTCGTCATCGGGGCGAGCATGGGAGGCCTGCTGGCCGCCCGCGCGTTGAGCGAGACGTTCGCTGAAGTCATCGTCGTGGATCGGGACACGCTGCCCGACGCGGCGGCAAGCCGTCGGGGCGTGCCCCAGGACAAGCAGCTCCACGTGCTGCTGGCGCGCGGCCGGGAGGCGCTCGAGGAGCTGTTTCCCGGGCTGACCGACGAACTGGTCGGCCTGAACGTGCCGCTGGTCGATCTGCACGGGCAGGTGGACTGGGTCAACGACGGGCACCTGATGGCCAAGGCACCCTCGAAGCTGCTGGCGTTCGGGATCGGCCGGCCGCTGCTGGAGCACGTCGTGCGCTCGCGCGTCGCCGCGCTGCCCGGGGTCACCCTCGTCACCGGCTGCGAGGTGAGCGGGATTCTCGCGACGCCGGACGCGCGGCGGATCACCGGCGTACGCGTGCAGGACCGGGACGCCGTCGCGCCGCGCGACCTGCGCGCCGACCTCGTCGTCGATACCAGCGGCCGGGGCTCGCGCATGCCGCTGTGGCTCGGGCAGCTCGGATATCCGTCCGTGCCGGAGGAGCGGGTCGATGTCGCGCTCTCCTACGTCACGCGCATCTACCACCGCGAACCGGGGCAGATCGGCGGGCTGCTCGGGACCCTGGCCAACCCCGTGCCCGGACGGCCGCGCATGGCGGTCGTCGCGTCGCAGGAGGCCGACCGCTTCGCCGTCGTGCTCAGCGGGATGCTGGGCGAGATGCCGCCGTCCGACGACGCCGGGATGCTGGCGTTCGCCGAGTCGCTCCCGTCGCCGAACTTCGCCGAGATCGTCGGCGGCGCGGTCCCGGTGAGCGAGCCGGCGGTCATGCGCTTCCCGGCCAGCCAGCGGCGCCGGTACGAGAAGATGCGCCGCTTCCCGGACGGCCTGTTGGTCATGGGCGACGCGATGTGCAGCTTCAATCCCATCTACGGCCAGGGCATGACGGTGGCCGCGACCCAGGCCCTGCTGCTGCGCCGGGTGATGGCCGGGGGAGCCGACGGGGTGGCGCGCCGCTTCTTCCGGGGCGCGGCGAAGCTGGTGGACGGGCCGTGGCAGATCTCGGTGGGCAGCGACCTGAGGTTTCCCGAGGTCGAGGGCCGACGCACGCCGCGGGTGCGTCTCGTCAACGCCTACGTGAACAGGCTGCACGGGGCGGCGACGGCCGATCCCGTCCTGGGCGCGGCGTTCCTGCGCGTGATGAACCTGATCGACCCGCCGACTCGGCTGCTCGCGCCCGGCATCGTGATGCGAGTGCTGCGCGGCGCACGCCCTGCGCCGCGCACGGCTCAGGGCGTCGCGCTCCAGCGTCGATGAGCCCGCACCCGCCCGGCAACTAGTCCAGCCGCAGCACGGCGACGGCCGGCAGGTCGGCGCTCGAACGGCCGGCCGCGAACTCGTAACTGCCCGGCTCCCGGTGGTACGACCGCTGCTCCTCGGACCAATGCGCCAGGCGGTCCGCCGACACCTCGAACACGACCGTCCGCGATTCGCCCGGCGCCAGCACGATCCGCTCGAAGCCCTGGAGGCGGCGCAGCGGCGTGGGCACCGAGGAGTCCAGCGCCCGTGAGTAGAGTTGCACGACTTCCCCGCCTGATACCGGCCCGGTGTTGACGATCGTCGTCTCGACAGCGATTGTTAGCGCTCTCAGGGAATCGTCCCGCACCGTCAGCGTGGGTTCGCCGTAGTCGAAAGCCGTGTAGGACAAACCATGGCCGAACGCGAACAGATGCTCGCGCCGCGAGTACTGATAGGTCCAGCCGGAGCCGATGACGTCGTAGTCGTCCCGCGCGGGCAGGTCGTCGGCGGTCGCGTACCAGGTCTGCGGCAGCCGTCCGGCCGGGTTGTACGCCCCGGTCAGCACGTCGGCGACGGCGTTGCCGAGCTCCTGGCCGCCGTGCGCGGTCCACAGGATCGCCGGGACGTGCTCGGCGGCCCAGTTGATCGCGTAGGGGTAGCTGGAGACCACGACGAGCGTGGTGTTCGGGTTGGCCTGGTATGCGGCACGCAGCAGCGCCTCCTGGGCCGCCGGGAGCGCCAGGCCGTCGCGGTCGATCGTCTCGCGGCCGTTGATGTGCGGGTCGTTGCCGAGCACGACGACGACGTGCTCGGCCCGCGTCGCGGCGGCGACGGCCTCGTCCACGCCGGAGGCGAGCACCTCGAGTTCGAAGGGGGCGGCCTCCTCGGCGGTCTCGGCGTCGGCGACGAGCCGGCCGTCCTCGTCGAGGCGGACGTACCGGCGGTTGGGCTCCGCGTTCGAGCGGATCACGAACCGGCTGCCGCCTTCGGCCGGGTGGAACTCCCACAACTCCTTGACGAACCAGCCGTCCGGCGTGTCGGCGACGGCCGCGACATCCGTGTCCTGCGGGCCTGTCAGCGACAGATACTTGCCGCTCTCGACCGACTGGAGCGTGTGCACCGGGACCGGGCACTGCACGCTCGTGCCCCAGTCCTGGTGCCGGAAGGGACCGAACTGCGCGTCATCCGCGCGCAGCGCCACCACGTCGGCGCCGTCCACCGCGATGACGCCCTCGGCGCCGAACCGCGTGCGCAGTCCGTCTGCGACGCTGACCGCGTAGGGGAGCTGCCCGCTGTACCAGTCCGTCAGCACTCGCGTGCCCAGGTGCCCGATCACCGCGACGGAGCCGCCGGCCCCCGTTCCCGTCCCGGCGAGCGGCAGCGCCTGGTTCTCGTTCTTGAGCAGCACGATCGCCGCGCGTGCCGCCTCCAGGGCCAGAGCGTTGTGCGCGTCGCAGGCGATGACGTCGCCGCGGATCCCGGCGTAGGGGTCGGACTCGGGCTCGAACTCGCCGGTGCGGGCACGCAGCGCCAGCACGCGGCCGACCGCCGCGTCGATGTCGGCCTCGGTGATCAGGCCCGCCCGCAGGGCTTGGGTGAAGCGCTCGATCGTCGGCTGCGAGTTCGCGTCGTTGTCCGTGTAGCTGTCCAGTCCGGCCTTCAGCGCGGCGGCGTGCGACTCGACATGCGTGGCGAAGAACTTCTCGCTCTCGACCAGGTTCGTCGGCGCGTACGCGTCCGAGCAGACGACGAGGTCCGGCTTCCACGCGCGCAGCGCCTCGTTGATCAGCGGGTGCACGTGGTTGGGGATACCGTTGGTGAGGTTGTAGCCGGGCATGACCCCGGCCACCACGCCCGCGTCGATCGGTCCGCGGAAGGCCGGCAGCTCGTACTCGTGCAGCACGCGCTGCGGGACGCGCACGTTCAGCACGTCCCGGTCCGTCTCCGCGTTGTACGCCAGGAAGTGCTTGAGCACCGGTGCGGTACGCCAGATCGCTGGGTCGTCCCCGCGCAGTCCGCGGCAGTACGCGGTGGCCAGCTCGGCGGTGGCGTAGGGGTCCTCGCTGTAGCCCTCCTCGTTGCGGCCCCAGCGCGGATCGCGCAGCAGGTTCACCACCGGCGACCACACGTTGAGCGAGACCATCTTGTGCTGCTCCGGCACGCCGCTGCGCTCGGCGGCGTCCGGATCCTGGCGGAAGGCGCGCACCTCGGTGGACACCGCCTCGCCGACCCGGCGCAGCAGGTCCCGGTCCCAGGTCGCGCCGAGCCCGACCGCCTGCGGGTAGACCGTGGCGCGGCCGATCCACGCCACGCCGTGCAGCGCCTCGCAGCCGGTGTGGAACGCCGCGAGGCCGAGTCGTTCGACCGCGGGCTGGTGCTGGTGCAGGAACGCGATCTTCTCCGCGACCGACAGCCGTGCCAGCAGACCGGCAGCCGTCGCGGCCGGGTCGGCGACTGTGGGGCGGTGAGTGTCGAAGGCGGCAGCCACGGGACGACCTTATTTCTCGGGGGCCTGGCGCTCGGCGGCTTGTTGCTCGGCGGCTCGCTGCTCCGGGCCAACGCTGATCGAAGCGCTTCGAAAGTCCCAGCTCCCGGCCGCGCTGTCAACCCGTTATGCCTCAACCGCGACCCTCCGCGCACCAGTCCGCCGTGGATCGCACCGGATCAAGGCGCCTATCGGCGGCCGACGCCGGGTCGGGAAACACCGGTTATCCGGTCGGGGCGGCGGGCGCCGCCGATACCGAACCGTGACCGTTTACCCTTGCGCCGCTGATCGAGCTGACTTAACCTCAACGCAATATTGAAGCGCTTCGACAGTCTCAGCGGCGGCGCTCTGGACGCCTACCGATGCACCGACAACTGGACACCCATGCCCCGGCCGCCCGTGCCCGAGCCTCGCCCGGCCCGCCGGAGCACCTCGTCGACTGGAGAGTTCAATGTCGAGCCCCAACGTCTTCACCCGCCGCGGCGTTCTGACCGCGGCCGCCGGCACGGCAGGCGCGATCACGCTGTCTCCGCTGCTGGCCGCCTGTGGCAACGACGCGGGCAAGGGAGGCGCGAGCACCAAGACGGGTATCGCGTCCGCGCTGCCGAACTACAAGCCGTTGTCCAGTTCGGTCACTCCCGACATCCCGGTGGTCACCGGCATCAATGGCGCGCTGACCAACCCGGGCTTCCTCAGGTACCCGACCAACCTGCCGAAGACCGTCACGGGCGCTGTCGGCTCCGGCGGCACCTACGCGGGTGTCGCCCCGTCGTGGAACCCGATCCCGGCGGCCGGGAACTCGTACTACGCGGCCGTGAACAAGGCGTTGGGCGCGACGTTCAACTCGCAGCCGGCCAACGGCAACACCTACTCGACGACGATTCCGCCGCTGATCGCCGCGAACAAGCTGCCCGACTGGATCCAGATCCCCAGCTGGCTGAACGCCACCTTCAACACCGGCGGCCTGGTCGGCACCAAGCTGGCCGACCTGACCCCGTACCTGGCCGGCGACAAGATCAACGACTACCCGAACCTGGCCGCGATCCCGACCGGCGGCTGGCAGTGCGGGGTCTGGGACAACAAGCTCTACGGCATCCCGTCCTACACCGACGGCGAGGGCTTTGCCGGCTGCCTGTTCTACCGCAAGGACGTGTTCGACGCGAAGGGCATCACCCCGAACGTCAAGACCGCCGCGGACTTCAAGGCGCTGGGCAAGGAGGTCAACAACCCGCGCGGCAACGTGTGGGCGTTCGACGGCATGTTCGTGTACATGTACCAGGTCTTCGGCGTGCCGCTCGGCGGCTACTACATCGAGAACGGCAAGGTCAAGAGCGTCTTCGAGCACCCGGCGATGCTCGAGTGCCTGGACTTCTGCAACTCGCTGGCCAAGGCCGGCCTGATGCACCCGGACGCGCTGGCCAACGTCAACACCAGCAGCCCGAGCCGGTTCCAGGCCGGCAAGACGCTGATGGAGGGCGGCGGCATCGGTGCCTGGAACGCGGGCGACGCGCAGACCGGCGGCGCCGCGCACCAGGGCTACACCCGCCAGGCCTTCCCGCTCTTCTCGCACGACGGCTCGACTCCGAGCATCGGCCTTGGCGCCTCCTCCGGCTGGGTCAGCTACCTGAACAAGGACCTTAGCCCGGACAAGATCAAGGAGTGCCTGCGGATCGCGAACTACTTCGCGGCGCCGTTCGGCTCGTACGAGTACAACCTGATCAACTTCGGCGTCGAGGGTACCCACTACACGATGGGCGCGGACGGCCCGGTGCGGACCAAGGAGGGCTCGAACACCGCGGCGAACAACATCTACAACTTCTTCGGCAGCCCGCAGTCCACGGTGTACAACGCCGGCTACCCGGAGGTCACCAAGGCGTACTGCGCCTGGGCGGCTGATGCCGCGAAGTACTGCTACAAGCCGGCGTTCTGGAACCTGAACATCACGGTGCCGAACCAGTACTCGAAGACCGCCGCGGCGAGTGAGTTGAACGACGCGATGCAGGCGGTGTGGTCCGGAAAGCAGGCGGTGTCCTACTACCAGAACGCGCTGTCCACCTGGAAGAAGAGCGGCGGCGACGCGCTGATCACCTGGTACCAGAAGAACGTGGTTGACAAGGGTTTGAGCTAGGCTAGCCGGTCCGGCCGGACGTCGTGAAGGAGCGGGCATGGCTGTGGTGACGACCGATGGCGAGGCTGTGCCCGAGGAGGCGCGGCCGGCGCGGCGGCTCGGCTGGTCGCGTCGGGGGCCCGGGCGGCGGCCTGGGCGGTTGAGTTGGCGTATTCGCTTGCGGCGGGACCGGTCGTTGTTGTTGATGATCGTGCCGGCGCTGCTGTTGCTGCTGGTGTTCAACTATCTGCCGATGTTCGGTGTCATCTCGGCGTTCGAGTACTACGACCCGGTGTACGGGTTCCTGCACAGCAATTTCATCGGGTTGCAGAATTTCACGGACCTGTTTCGGGACCAGCTGTTCTGGCATGCGTTCGAGAACACCCTGGTGCTCAGTTTCGTGCAGCTGGTGTTGTATTTCCCGGTGCCGGTGATGCTGGCGATCCTGCTCAACTCGGTGCTCAGTACACGGTTGCGGTCGTTCATCCAGGCGGTGGTGTACCTGCCGCACTTCTTCTCCTGGGTGCTGGTGGTCACGATCTTCAACCAGATGTTGGGCGGGGCGGGTCTGCTCAACGAGGTGCTGCGCCAGCATCACTGGTCTACCTGGAACATCATGACCAGCGGGGACGCGTTCAAGTACCTGGTGACGGCGCAGGCGGTGTGGAAGGAGGCCGGCTGGGGGATCATCGTGTTCCTCGCGGCGCTCGCGGCGATCGATCCGGCGCTGTACGAGGCGGCGGCCGCGGACGGGGCGGGGCGGTGGCGGCGGTTGTGGCATATCACGCTGCCGGGGATGCGCGGCATGATCATCCTGATGCTGGTGCTGCGGCTCGGCAACGCGCTCAACGTCGGGTTCGAGCAGATGTTCATCCAGCGCTACGCGGTCGGGCCGCAGTCCGCCGAGGTGCTCGACACGTTCGCGTACTACTACGGAATCGGTAACGGCAACTTCGGTTACGGCGCGGCCGCGGGGTTGTTCAAGGGTGTGATCTCCCTGGTGTTGATCTGGGGGGCGAACCGGTTGGCGCACGCCTTCGGCGAGGACGGGTTGTACCGCAAATGAGTGGGGTGTGATGTGAGCACGATCGACACGGTCCTCGGGCGTCGCAGGCCGGTGGATGGCAGTGTCCCGCGTCGGCGGGCGCGGGGGCGTGCGGTGTGGGAGGAGCGGCCCACGCTGCTGGGCCAGTTCAGCAAGGCCACGGTGCTCACGGTGGTGGTGCTGGTGGTGCTGCTGCCGCTGTACGCGATCGTGCTGACGAGTTTCTCGGATGAGGGCACGATCACGCGTGCGGGCGGCAGCCTGGTGATCGTGCCGGACGGGTTGAGTCTGGGGGCGTACCGGGAGATCTTCACCAACGGAGTGGTCACGCGCGCGGTGGTGGTCAGTTTCGCGATCACGGTGATCGGGACCGGGGTGTCGATGGCCGTCAGCATCCTGTGCGCGTACGGCCTCTCACGGTCCCGTTCACTGGGGCACCGGTTCTTCCTGATGGCGTTGATCTTCACGATGTTCTTCAGCGGGGGGATCATCCCGGGGTTCCTGGTGGTCTCCGAGCTGCACGGCTATGACCAGTACTGGTCGCTGATCCTGCCAAGCGCGGTCTCGGTGTTCAACATCCTGATCATGCGGGGGTTCTACCAGGCCGCGACGCGGGATCTGATCGACGCGGCGCGGATCGACGGGGCGGGGGACTGGCGGATCCTGTGGTCGGTGGTGCTGCCGACCACCAAGGCGGTGACCGCGGTGATGACGCTGTTCTACGCGGTCGGCTACTGGGGTTCCTGGTTCAACGTGCTGTTGTATATGCCGTTCGACAACGGCAAGTGGCCGCTGTCCTACGTGCTGTACGAGTACGTGAACCTGGGCGCGAAGATGCCGGGCACCAGCACCGCCGGCGCGGGCGCCACGGTCCAGCACCAGGTCGCCTCACCGTACGCGATCTCGATGGCCGTGGTCGTGCTCACCTTCATCCCGATCGTGCTGGTCTATCCCTTCGTCCAGAAGCACTTCACCAAAGGCATGCTTACCGGAGCCATCAAGGGTTGAGTGGGTCGCCGAATATGCCATCGCTCGAAGACGCCACCCGCGGCCGCATCCTGTTCGGCGGCGACTACAACCCGGAGCAGTGGCCGCGCGAGGTCTGGCACGAGGACATGCGGCTGATGCGCGAAGCCGGGGTCAACCTGGCCACGGTCGGGGTCTTCTCCTGGGCGATGCTTGAGCCGACCCCCGGCGCGCGCGAATTCGGCTGGCTCGACGAGGTACTGGATCTGCTGCACGCCAACGGAATCGGCGTCGCGCTGGCGACCCCGACCGCGTCCCCGCCGCCGTGGATGGGCCACCGCTGGCCGCAGACGCTCCCGCGCAACCAGGACGGCACGGTGCGCACGTACGGCTCGCGCAACTCCTACTGCCCGTCGTCGCCGGTCTATCGGCGGTTCGCGGACGAGATCAGTGCTGATCTCGCTGCCCGATACGCGCATCACCCGGCCGTGACCATGTGGCACATCGGCAACGAGTTCGGCACGGTGTGCTACTGCGAAGAGGCCTGTGCTCAGCGCTTCCGCACCTGGCTCCAGGCCAAGTATAAGGACCTGGACGGCCTCAACGAGGCGTGGGGCACGGCATTCTGGTCGCAGCGCTACAGCGACTGGGCCGAAGTGATCCCGCCGCGCCAGGTCCAGTACGTGATCAACCCGACGCAGGACCTCGACTACCAGCGCTTCACCTCCGACGTGCTGCTCGAACGCTTCGCAACGGAGCGCGACCTCGTACGTGCGCACAACCCGGCGATCCCGGTCACGACGAACTTCATGGGCTTCTACAAGGGCACGGACTCCTGGCGCTGGGCAGCCGAGGAGGACTTCGTCTCGCTCGACACGTATCCGGACCCGAGCGATCCCGACGCGGCGAGAGACGGCGCGATGGCCCAGGACCTGACCCGCTCGCTCGGTGGCGGCAAGCCCTGGCTGCTCATGGAGCAGTCGCCCGCAGCGGCCGGATGGCGGCACGTCGCGACGCCGAAGCGCCCCGGCCTCAACCGGCTCTGGTCGATGCAGGCCCTAGCGCGCGGCGCCGACGGGATCCTGCACTTCCAGTGGCGAGCGTCGAAGCAGGGGGCTGAGCGTACCCACGGCGCGATGATTCCCCACGCCGGCCCCGACTCGCGGGTTTTCCGCGAGATCTGCGAACTGGGCAAGGAACTCGCCGAACTGAGCGGACTGCCCGGACGAGGCGTCGGACGCTCTGAAGTCGGACTCTCCGGAGCCGGGCTTTCTGGAGTCGGACGCTCTGGAGTCGGACGCTCCGGATCCCTCGGATCCTCCGGATCGCCCGAGTCCGTCGGAGCCCCGGGACCCGGCGAACCAGGCAGCGACCTGTCCGCCGACTCCCGAGCCGTAGAGGCAGGAGTGCCCGCCGACGCCCGCAGTGCCCGCGTATCCGCCGACGTCGCGATCCTGATGGACTGGGACTCGTGGCGTGCGGTGGAACTCGACCACCAACCGCACAGCGGATTCCGCTACCTGGATCGGATTCGCGAGTACTACACGCCACTGTGGCGGGCGAACGTCACGGTTGACTTCGCTCACCCGGAAGCGGATCTGCGGACGTACAAGCTCGTCGTCGCCCCGAACCTGTATCAGGTCTCAGACGCCGCAGCCGCTAACCTGATCAACTACGTGCGGCAAGGCGGCCGCCTGGTACTCGGTCCGTTCTCAGGAGTCTCCGACCCCGACGAGCGCATCCGCCTCGGTGGCTACCCGGCGCCCTTCCGTGACTTGTTGGGCCTGCGTGTCGAGGAGTACTGGCCACTACCCGACGGCGAGCCGCTCGAACTGCGCTCCGAGCTGTTCGGCGACTTCACCGCTGCGTCCTGGGCTGAGTGGCTGACTATTGACAGAGTCAGGGTCAGCGTCAGCGTCAACGGCAAGGTCGGCGCCATAGGCGCCGACGGCAGCGACAGGGACGGCGGTGGCCGCGGCAGCAGCGAAAGCTACGGCAACGATGAGAGCAGATACGGCAGCGACGGCAGCAGCACCGCCAGCGACAGCCGCGATGGCGGCATCGGCAGTGACGATAGCGGCAGCGGCGACGGTGACGGCGGCGGTGAAAGGGATATCGGTGCTGGCAGTGGCAGCGCTAGCCGCGACGGCATCAGCAGCGGCAGTGGCAGCGGTAGCGGCGATGGCATCAGCAGTGGCAGTGGCAGTGGCGACGGTAGCGGCGACGGCGATGGCATCAGCAGCGCGGAGCCACTCGCCGAAATCACATCCGGCCCGCTGACTGGCATCCCGGCGATCCTGCGCCACGCATACGGCGCCGGAACTGCCTGGTACGTCGCGACTCTCCCCGAAGAGCGCGTGCTGGCACAGCTGCTCCACCTAGCCTGCGCCGAAGCAGACGTGCAACCGGTCCTCCCCGGCCTGCCGCCCGGAGTCGAAGCGGTGCGCCGAGGCGACCTGATATTCGTCCTTGACCACAACACCTGCACTGTGGAGATTCAGAACTCTGCGAAGCAAGTCAGTGTTCTGTGAAATTCTGGGTCGGTCAGTCGGTGGGTTAGTTGGTGGGTGTGGGTTGGTAGTGGGTGGGTGTGGTGGTGTAGGTGTGGCCGGTGTGTTGTGAGGTCCAGGTGGTGGTGTCGCCTTGGCGGTGGAGTGTCCAGTGGTGGCGGGTTTTGTGGTTGTGGTGGTGGCGGCAGAGGGGGGTGAGGTTGTGGGGGGTGGTGGGTCCGCCTTGGTGGTAGGGGTGGTTGTGGTCGAGGTCGGTGCGGGTGGCGGGCATGTGGCAGTGGGGGAAGGTGCAGGTGGTGTGGCGTAGTTGGGTCAGGTGTTTGAGGGCGGTGTGGGGGGTGTAGGTGGGGGTGGTGGCGGTCAGGGTGCCGGTGGGGGCGGTGAGGAGGTAGCGCCAGCGGGCGGCGGGGGTGTGGGCGATGTGTCGGGCGTGGTGGGCGGTGATGGGGCCGTAGCCGTCGAGGTGGGCGGGCTCCTCGCTGTGGCCGAGGAGGGTGTCGATGCCGACGACCACGTTGATGCGCGCGTTGCCGCGTAGGGTGCTGGTGGCTGCTGTCACGCCGGTGCTGCCGTTGATGGCTGTTTGGAGGAGGGCGGGCAGCAGGTCGGCGCGGCGTTGGTCGAGGGTGCGGGTGTCGCCGGGGTGTTGGGTGTGGTGGGCGAGGGTGGTCAGGGTGTTCCAGGCGGCCTGTGCGCTCTCGGCGGGGAGGTAGAAGCTGAGGGTGGCCATCGCGTCGTCCTCGGGGCGTAGTTCGGCGCGGCGGCGGGTGCGTTCGTGTTGGTGGCGGGTTACGGCGGCGTGGGGGTCGGTGCGTAGGACGGCGCGGCGGATCGCCTGGCGGGTGTGGGAGAGGGCCTGGTCGGGCATGCGGGGCAGGACCTGGTCTTGGACGGCGCGCGCGGTGGTGTCGTCGAGTCCGGCGGTCAGCTGGGTCAGGGCGCGGGCTTGTTCGTGGGAGATGCGGCCCGCGGTCAGCTGGTCGAGGGTCTCGGGTAGGACGCGGGTGAGGGCGTCCGCATCGGCGAGCCGGGCCTGCGCGGTGCTGGGTGGCCAGGCGAGGGCGGCGCACACCTCGGTCTCTGCCAGGCCAAGCCGGCTGGTGTCGGTGCGGGCGAGGGCCGCGAGGGCGCGGTAGAGGCCGGCGTGCGCGTGGCGCACCAGCCGCTCCCACGCGACCACCACATCCAACCGACCCCCCGCCGAGAGGCCCCCGTACCCCAGCGCGTCCAACGCACCGAGCACACCCCCATCCGGCACCACCCCGGCCAGCAGCGCCGCCAACACATCCCCCACCACACGCACACCCGCAACCACACCCGCACCAGCAGCCGCACCCACACCCGCGGCCGCACCCACACGCGCATCCGCATCCGTACTCGGCGGTGCCCCGGCCAGCAGCCCGACCGACACGTCCGCACCCGCACCCGCGTGTGCACCCGCGTCCGGCGGCACCTCGGCGAGCCGCGCGACCGACACACCCGCACCCGCGCCCGCACCCGCGTGCGCACGCACGCTTGGCAGCGCCCCGGCGAGCAGCGCGGTCGGCACACTCGTGCCCGTGCTCGGTGGCACCCCGACGAGCCGTGCGGCAGACGCATCAGTATCCGTACGCGCAGCCGCACGCGCGCTTGGCGGAGCCTCGGTGCGCAGCGCGGTCGGCCCACTCGTGCCCGCACCTGTGTTCGGCGGCGCCTCGGCGAGTCGTGCGACCGACACACCCGCGCTCATACCCGCATGCGCACGCGCAGCCGCCTCCCCCGCACTCGCCGCGGCAGTAGGCTCAATCACCTCAATCGACCCCATGACGGGCCTCCTCGTCACATCAGCGCAGGCAACGCGCCATCCCCAACACCCCAATTCTATCGACGCCGACTGACATATGACGAGGAATCTAGTAAGTCATATATTCGTATGTAGTCATGGCTGCGGGGCAGCCATAGCTAGTAGCTAGCTAGTAGCCCTCTGCTGCGGCTAGCGGCTGGCGGCTAGCAACCTAGCTAGCCGGCCAGCCAGCGCCTCACGGGCGCACTGGCAGGGTGGCCCCGTCGCGCAGGAACAGCGGGATGCGCTCAAGCGGCGCGTCTACCGTGACCGTCTGGCCGCCTGCGTACTCGTCGCCGGTCCAGGCGTCTGTCCACACCGCACCTGCGGGGAGGTACACATCCCACGTGCGCGCGTTTGCCTCTAGTACCGGGGCGACGAGGAGGTCGCGGCCGAACAGGTACGCCATGTCGATCTCCCATGCCTTCGGGTCGTCCGGGAACTCCACGAAGTATGGGCGCATCGGCGTCAGGCCGCTGTCGTGCGCCTCGCGCATCGTGTCGAGGATGTACGGCTTGAGGCGTATCCGCATCCTGATATATTCCGCCATGATCTGCTCGGCCTGTTCGCCGTAGGACCAGATCTCGTTCGGCGCGCCGGTCATGTCCGGGCCGAAGGGCGTCGCGGGGTAGCGCACGCCGTGGAGGCGGAAGATCGGGCTGAACGCGCCGAACTGGAACCAGCGCACCATCAGTTCGCGGTACTCGGGGGACGTCGGGTCGCCGCCGTGGAAACCGCCGATGTCCGTGTTCCACCACGGGATTCCGCTCAGCGACGTGTTGAGACCGGCCGGGATCTGCTTACGCAGCGTCTCGAAGTCCGTGAAGATGTCTCCGGACCACAGGATCGCGCCGTAGCGCTGCGAGCCGGCCCAGGCCGAGCGGTTGAGGGTGACCACCTCCGCCTTGCCCTCGGCGTGCATGCCCTCGAAGAACATGCGGGAGTTCTCGCGCGGGTAGACGTTGCCGACTTCCAGGCCCGGCCCCGCGTGGTAGCGCAGGTTCGCCGGGTAACCGGGCTTCAGCTCGGGTTCGCACGCGTCCGCCCAGAACACCTCGATGCCTAGTGCGAGGTAGTTGTCGCGTACCTTCGACCAGACGAATTCGCGCGCCGCCGGGTTGGTCGCGTCGTAGAAGGCGACCTGCACCGTCTTGTCGATGCCCTTGTCCGGCCAGTCGGCGTGTGCGACCGGGCCGAACTCGGTGCCGATGAACAGGCCGCGGCGCTCCATCTCGGCGTGGAATTCGGACAGCGGGCTGACCGAGGGCCAGACCGAGACCATCAGCCGCGTGCCGTACTCGGCCAGTTCCTTCACCGCGGCCTGCGGGTCGGGCCACTCGGCCGGGTCGAAGCGCCACTCGCCCAGGTGCGTCCAGTGGAAGAAGTCCGCGACGATGACGTCGAGCGGGATCTCTCGCCGCCGGTACTCGCGGGCGACCGTCATCAGCTCTTCCTGCGACCGATAGCGCAGCTTGCACTGCCAGAATCCGGCCGCCCACTCGGGCAGCGCCGGGGCGTGGCCGGTGGCGTCGGCGTATCGGCGCTGGATCTGCGCGGGCGTCCCGGCCGTGATCCAGTAGTCCAGCTGCCGCGCGCTGTCGGCGACCCAGCGCGTGCCGTTCACCGCCAGCTCGACCCGGCCGATCGCGGGGTTGTTCCACAAAAACCCGTAACCACGCGAGGAGACCAGGAACGGAATGGAGACCTCTGAGTTGCGCTGTACCAGCTCGATGACCGCGCCCTTCTGGTCGTACAGGCCGTGCTGGTGCTGGCCGAGGCCGTACAACTTCTCGCCCTCGTACGCCGCGAACCGCTGCTCGAGCCGGGCGTAGCCGTTGCCGTGCGCGGTACGCAGTCGCGGGCCGGGCCACCAGAAATGCGCGTCCTGCTCCGCCAGCAACTCCTCGCCGTCCGACGTACGGCTGAACCGGATACGCCCGGTCAGCGAGACCGTCGCGGTGATCGCGCCGTTGACGACGGTGGCCTCGTCGGTACCGATCGACACGGCCGGTCCGGCGCCGTCGCCGTCCGCAGCGCGCTCGACCAGGGCGCCGGGCAGCCCTTCGAGGATCGGGCCGCCGACGTGCGACCGCACCCGCAGCGCGTCCGGGCCCCAGGCCTCGATCCGCAGCAGTTCCTGGCGGCCGGTCCACTCCAGGCCGCCGGGAGCGTTGCGGAACTCACCCGCTTCGTGGGCGAGCGAGGCGAGCGGCGCTTCGTCAGACATTGAGGACCTTCCGTCGTCGGTGCCGGATGCTCAAGCGGCGGCGGATACCTGCGCGCTGGATTCTCGGATGGTGAGTTGTGGTGGGAGGAGGGTGGTGGAGGGGGTGGTGTTGCCGGCGAGGTGGTTCATGGCGAGTTGGACGGCGTGGCGGCCCATGGCTTCGGCGGGGATGTTGATGCTGGTGAGGCGTG
>JBKOWZ010000199.1:0-53122 GCA_046724665.1 Actinomycetota bacterium | reverse complement strand
GATCGCAATACTCTGCGTGACTTGACTGCTGTCACAGCCGTTACACACTGCGGCGCCGTGGCGGCGCCGGAGATATGGGCGTCGCAGCGGTCTGCGCCGACGCCGGGGAGAGCGAGTCGCGGCGCAGCACCAGCAGCAGTTCCTCGTAAGGCCCGATGAGGAAGGCCTGGTCGCCCGCGCGGAACCGGGTGCCGCGGCGCGGCGGGTGCTCCAGCCGTCCGTCGCCGTCGGCGCGGCTGATCGCCACCACGCGGGTGCGCTCGGACAGCTCGCCCATCGCGAGCCCGTCGAGGCCGCCGCCGGGCGCGACGGTCAGCCGGCCGACCAGCAGCGGCTGGTGGCCGACGTAGAAGGTGCCGAGCACGTCGAGGCCGAGCGCGGCGCCGACGAACCACGGGGCGGCCAGGGCCGCGGTCGAGCGCACCGAGCCGAAGCCGAAGCTGCTCTCGACGGTGTGCGCGAGCTGGTCGTCGAACAGCCGCAGCACCACCGGCACCTGCGCCCAGCGCTCGCCGAGCTGGTCGCGCACGGCCAGGCCGGTCTCCAGGTTGACCAGGTCGTCGCTGGTCAGCACGGCGACCGCGCGGGCCGCGGCGAGGTTGACCGCACTCAGCGTCTGCGGCTGGGTCGCGTCCGCCACCACCACCGGCACGCCGAGCGCGCGCATCTGCGCGAGGTACCGGTTGTCCTGGTCCTGATCGACCACGACGACGCGCGCGCCCTGCGACGGCGGGAGTTCGGCGGCGAGCCGCTCGGCCACCCGCGCGCCGACCGAGCCGAGCCCGACCACCACGACGTGCCCGCGCAGCCCGGTCAGCCGGCCGCGCCCGAGCGCCTCCTCGATCCGGCGGCTGATCAGCAGGTTGGTGAGCAGGGCGAAGAAGACCGCGACGAACATGGTGCCCACGATCATCAGGCCGAGGGCGTAGACGCGCAGCCAGGTCGGCTGGCTGAAGAAGGAGAAGTCGCCGTAGCCGATCGTGGTGACCGTCTCGATGTTGAAGTAGATCGCGTCCAACAGCGTCATCCCGCGCCCGTCCCGCCCGCGGTAGCCGAACCGCAGCACCAGCGTCGAGACCGTGACCAGGGCGAACAACCCGAGGAACGGCAGCAGCAGGCGCCGGTCTGCGGCCTCCACGAACAGGCGCGCGGCGCCCAGGACCCGGCGCGCGATGCGCGGCCTGCGGCGCGCGGCCGGGACTTCGCCCTCTGACGCCGCGTCCGGTGCCTCAGCGTCCGTTGACGGCACCGAATCCGGCGTGCCGAGCAGCGTGACCGCGTCGCCGCGATCGACCACGTGGTCGCGTCCAGGGCAGACGACGACGTGTGTGCTGTCGGCCGGGATGACCGCGACCGGCGCGAGGTCGCCGTAAAGCGAGCGCAGCGTGGCCTTACGTCCCGCGGTCACGGTTACCGCGACGAACCGCTCCCCCGCGAGTTCGATCTCGTGCACCCGCGAGCGCAGGCAGGCCTCGACCACCGAGGGCGCCGAGAGCCCCGCGACGTCGAGCACGGCGACGCCGATGTCAGCCATCGCACGGCCGACCGCAGGGTTGCGCAGCAGCACGACGACGCGGATGTCCGGTCGCTGTTCCCGGGCCAGCAGCGCCGTCTCGAGCGTGGGCAGGTCGTCCTCCTGCACGCACACGATCGCCGCAGCTCCGGCCAACCCGACCGCGTCGAGCGTCCCGGCCACCCGCGAGCTGCCGACGAGGTGCGGCACACCCCACGCACGCACCACCGGCGTCAGGCGCGGATCGGGGTCGTCGTCCACGACGGCGACACGCACCCCGGCGAAGCGCAGCTGTTCGACGGTACGCAGCCCGACGCCGCGTAGGCCGCAGACGATGACGTGACCCGTCCAGTCATGGCAACCAGCGGCCTTCGGATCGTTGTCGCGACCGTCCATGACCGTAGTATCGCCGCTGGTGCGCGGCCGGTGTGCCGAATCGGAGACGTGTCGGCTTGTTCCGGCGCGTTCCGCGACCGGTCGCGGCGCCGTCCGCGGACGCGTCACGGCCCGCAGGCTAATGCCCCGAGTCACACGTTCGTCACATATGCGTGCCAGGCGTGGCGTCGCATGGTTTTGTGGAGTACGGGTATTCGGCAATGCTTTGCGTCGCGGCACTGGCGAGAGGGAGTGGGGGCGCACGATGGCCGGCAGGGCTGGCGGTGACACCGTCGGGAGGGTCAGGGGTGGGGCGCCGAACGGCGCGGCGAACATCGCGGAGCCGGGCGAGGCGCAGGGCCTGCGCCAACTGCTCGCCGGTCTGACCGCGGTGCGCGACGGCGACTTCGGCACACGGCTGCCGGAGACCGGCGACGGCGTGCTAGGCGAGATCGCCACGGTCTTCAACGGCATGGTTGACCAGCTCGCCCTGTTCACCTCCGAGGTCACCCGCGTCGCCCGCGAAGTCGGCACCGAGGGACGACTCGGCGGCCAGGCCGAGGTGCCCGGCGTGTCGGGCACCTGGAAGGATCTGACCGACTCGGTCAACGCGATGGCCGGCAACCTAACCACACAGGTGCGTGACATCGCGCAGGTCGCCACCGCCGTGGCCAAGGGCGACCTCTCACAGAAGATCGATGTGGCGGCGCGCGGCGAGATCCTCGAGCTGAAGAACACCCTCAACACCATGATCGACCAGCTCTCCTCCTTCGCCACAGAGGTCACCCGCGTCGCCCGCGAAGTCGGCACCGAGGGACGACTCGGCGGCCAGGCGCAGGTGCCCGGCGTCGGCGGCACCTGGCGCGACCTGACCGACTCGGTGAACTTCATGGCCGGCAACCTGACCGCGCAGGTGCGCGGGATCGCCGCGGTGGCGACCGCGGTGGCCAAGGGCGACCTGACGCGCACCATCGACGTGGCGGCGCGCGGGGAGATCCTGGAGCTGAAGAACACCCTCAACACCATGGTCGATCAGCTCTCCTCCTTCGCCGCCGAAGTCACCCGCGTCGCCCGCGAAGTCGGCACCGAGGGGCGGCTCGGCGGCCAGGCGGACGTCAAGGGCGTGTCGGGCACGTGGAAGGATCTGACCGAGTCGGTCAACGTCATGGCCGACAACCTGACCGCGCAGGTCCGGTCGATCGCCGAAGTCACCACGGCGGTCGCCAAGGGCGACCTGACGCAGAAGATCCGCGTCGATGCGCGCGGCGAGATCCTGGAGCTGAAGGAGACCATCAACACGATGGTCGATCAGCTCTCCGCGTTCGCCGACGAGGTCACCCGCGTCGCCCGCGAAGTCGGCACCGAAGGAAACCTCGGCGGCCAAGCCACCGTCCGCGGCGTATCCGGCACCTGGAAAGACCTCACCGACAACGTCAACGTCATGGCGTCCAACCTGACCGGCCAGGTGCGCTCCATCGCCCAGGTGGCCGAGGCGGTGGCCCGCGGCGACCTGTCCCGCAAGATCACCGTCGAGGCGAAGGGCGAGGTCGCGGCGCTGGCCGACGTCATCAACACGATGGTGGACACGCTCTCCGCGTTCGCCGACGAGGTCACCCGCGTCGCCCGCGAAGTCGGCACCGAAGGAAACCTCGGCGGCCAAGCCACCGTCCGCGGCGTATCCGGCACCTGGAAAGACCTCACCGACAACGTCAACGTCATGGCCAACAATCTCACCGGCCAGGTGCGTTCGATCGCGCAGGTCACCACGGCGGTGGCGCAGGGCGACCTGACCAAGAAGATCGACGTGGACGCGCGCGGCGAGATCCTCGAGCTCAAGACCACCATCAACACGATGGTCGATCAGCTCTCCGCCTTCGCTGCGGAGGTCACCCGGGTGGCCCGCGAGGTGGGCAGCGAGGGACGGCTCGGCGGCCAGGCCGAGGTCGAGGGAGTCTCCGGCACCTGGAAGCGGCTGACCGAGAATGTCAACGAGCTGGCCGGGAACCTGACCAGGCAGGTGCGCGCGATCGCCGAGGTGACCAGCGCGGTCGCCGAGGGCGACCTGACCCGCTCGATCACCGTCGAGGCCAAGGGCGAGGTGTCCGAGCTCAAGGACAACATCAACGCGATGGTCAAGTCGCTGCGCGAGACCACCCGGGCGAACCGGGACCAGGACTGGCTCAAGTCGAACCTGGCCCGGATGAGCGGCCTGATGCAGGGCCGCCGCGACCTGGCCGTGGTCGCCGAGCTGATCATGGACGAGCTCGCCCCACTGGTCGGCGCGCAGTACGGCGCGTTCTTCCTGGCCGAGGAGACGCCCGACGGCACCGAACTCGGCCTGATCGGCAGCTACGGCGACCCCGGCGGCGGCGACCGCGACCGCCCGACCCGCTTCCGCCTCGGCCAGTCCCTGGTCGGCCAGGCCGCGCGCAGCCGCCGCATCATCGCCGTGGACAACCTCCCCGACGACTACGTGGCGATCACCTCCGGCCTCGGCCGCACAGCACCCGCCAGCCTGATCGTGCTGCCGATCGTGGTCGAGGGCCAGGTCCTCGGCGTGATCGAGCTGGCCTCGGTGCACCCCTTCACCCCGGTGCACCGCGCGTTCCTCGAACAGCTCATGGAGACGATCGGCGTCAACGTCAACACGATCGTCGCGAACGCCCGCACCGACGAGTTGCTCGGCGAGTCGCAGCGCCTGGCCGCCGAGCTCCAGGCGCGTTCCGGCGAGCTCCAGGTGCGCCAGGAGGAACTGCAACGCTCGAACGCCGAGCTGGAGGAGAAGGCGGCGCTGCTGGCCAGCCAGAATCGGGACATCGAGGCGAAGAACCTGGAGATCGAGCAGGCCCGCCAGGAGCTCGAGGAGCGAGCCAGGCAGCTGGCGCTCGCCTCGAAGTACAAGTCGGAGTTCCTGGCCAACATGAGCCACGAGCTGCGCACCCCGCTCAACAGCCTGCTGATCCTCGCGCAGCTGCTCGCCCAGAACCCGACCCGCAACCTGACGCCCAAGCAGGTCGAGTACGCCGGAGTCATCCATTCGGCGGGCTCCGACCTGCTCCAGCTGATCAACGACATCCTGGACCTGTCGAAGGTCGAGGCGGGCAAGATGGACGTGGCCCCGGAGCGCGTCTCGCTGCACCGCCTGCTGGACTACGTCGAGGCAACCTTCCACCCGCTGACCACCCAGAAGGGCCTGCACTTCCGGGTGAGCACCGCGGGCAGCGTGCCCGGCGAGCTGCTGACGGACGACAGCCGGCTGCGCCAGGTGCTGCGCAACCTGCTGTCCAACGCGGTGAAGTTCACCGAGAGCGGCGGCGTGGAGCTGCACATCGAGCTGGCCCGCCCGGAGGAGCTGCCGCCGGCGGCACGCCGCAACGGCCCCGCACTGGCGTTCCGGGTGCGCGACACCGGCATCGGCATCCCGGAGCAGCAGCTGGAGACGATCTTCGGCGCGTTCCAGCAGGCGGACGGCACCACCAGCCGCAAGTACGGCGGCACCGGCCTCGGCCTGTCGATCAGCCGCGAGATGGCGCAGCTGCTCGGCGGCGCGATCACCGCGCAGAGCACGGTCGGCGAAGGCAGCACGTTCACGCTCTACCTGCCGATCGAGCACCCCGACTGGGCCACCACCTTCCCCACGCACCATCCGGCGGCCATGGCCGTGGCCGCCGCCACCGTGATCGACAGACGTGCCACGCCAAGCGACGTGCACGCACGCTCTGCCGCAGGTCAGCCCGGTGACCGGGACCACGATCGCGACCGCGACCGCGACCGCGAGCAGACCGGCGACCAAGCCGCCGCCCCACGCCGCCTCCTGGTGATCGAGGACCGCCCGAACGGCCTACTCGCCCTGGTCGCCGAGAGCGCCGTCGCAGACCTCGCCGACAGCCGCCAGTTGATCGACGGCCGCGTCCCGGTGGAGATCACCACGGCGGTCGGCGTACCGGAGGCGTCGGCGATCCTGGCGTCCGAGCCGTATCACTGCGTCGTACTCGACCTCGACACGGCCGACGACGGCGCGACACGCTTCCTCCAGGCGCGCAGCGACGACCCCGCGTTGCACGCGATCCCGGTGCTGGCGTACCACAACCGTCGCCTGACCGCGGCGCAGGAACAGCTGCTGGACCTGCACGCCCAGGCCCACCCGCTCGAACTGCTCCCGAGCCTGGACGAGCTGCGCGAACGCATCGCGCTGCACCTGACGGCGGAACGCCCCGACGACGTGGTCCCCCTGGCCCGCCCCGAGAACCGCGAGCCCGCCGAACCCCCGGAAAGCGACGGCCGCCTCGCCGGCCGCACGGTCCTCGTGGTGGACGACGACGCCCGCAACGTCTTCGCGCTGACCGGCATGCTCGAGTTCCACGGCATGCGTGTACTCAAGGCGGAGAACGGACTGAAGGGCATCGAGGCGCTGCAACAGGACCCGAACATCGAGCTGATCCTGATGGACGTGATGATGCCCGAGATGGACGGCTACGAGGCCATCGCGCGCATCCGCGCCATGCCCGACCGCGCCGACCTGCCGATCATCGCCGTAACCGCCAAGGCCATGCACGGCGACCGCGAGAAGAGCCTGGCCGCCGGCGCGACCGACCACGTCACCAAGCCGGTGGACGCCGCCGCACTGATCGACAGCATCCAGCGCGTCCTGCATGTGAAGTAAGGCATCCGGGACGCTGCCGATCGCGCCGACCCGGCCGGCAGGCACGGCTCATTCGCCCGCGGTGTCCTCGGCTTCCCAACGAAGCAGGTCGCCTGGCTGACAGTCGAGCACCTCGCAGAGCGCGGCGAGCGTGGTGAAGCGCACCGCCTTGGCTCGGCCGTTCTTGAGTACAGCCAAGTTGGCCGGGGTGATCCCCACGCGATCCGCGAGCTCGCCGACGGACATCTTCCGCTTCGCCAGCATCACGTCGATATCGACAGCGATCGGCATCAGATCACCGCGTCCAGCTCGGCCTGCATCTGCGTCGCCTCGGCGTCGCGGGCGACGGCCTGGGCGAGCAGCATCCGCAGCACGAGCACGATGAGCGCGACGCCCAGGATGGCCAGGCCGATCCCGCCCATAATGAGCGTGACGCCCGGATCGTCCCGCTGGCCGGGCGCATTCAGGGCCGTGACCGTGAACCACACGAGAGCAGCCGCGACGATTGCGCCGATGATCACGTCCACGAACCGGAAAGCGGCGTGGGAGAACACTGTTGCGCGCCGCACCATCGTTACCAGGCGCCATACACAGACCAAGACAACCTGGGCCGTCCCGAGGCCCAGGATCGTGACGATGCGCAGCGCAGTCAGTGGCAGCGACCCGTCTTCCGGGTCGCTCCCGCTGACCAACACCCAGACCATCATCGCCTGTACCAACAACGTGCCGGTGAGTACCACCGCGAGCACGGCGCGCAGTGCGCGCACGGTCAGTTTTCCCATGACTCGTCCTTCTATCGAGATGCGATGGGAATCTATCGAAAGTCGATATGCGAAGCAAGGGCGTGTCGGCGGTACCCGTCAAGGCGCGGCGCCCAAAACAGCCAGGGTTGCTCACGCTCTTGTCAAAGTTCTATTGATTGATAGATTGTTAGTAGGAGTTCGGTCGAGAGGATCGCAGGCATGTCGGACAGCGCTGCCGCCGTCAGCCCGAAGCACCTGGTGTTCGAGCAGTTCGCCCTGGTCGGGCAGGCACTGGCCAGTGAGCATCGGCTGGAGCTGCTGGACGTGCTGATTCAGGGCGAGCGGCCGGTGGAGTCGTTGGCTCGGGCCGCGGGGTTGCCGGTGGGCAACACTTCGCAGCACTTGCAGCAGCTGCTGCGCGCGGGGCTGGTCACCCGGCGCAAGAGCGGCAAGTCGATGATCTACTCGCTGGCCGGGCCCGAGGTGCTCGAGCTCGTGCGGGCGTTGCGGGCGGCGGCAGAGCGCAACTTGGCGGAGATCGACCGGCTGACGCAGCGTTACTACCGGGGTCGCGACGAGTTGGAGCCCATCACTCGCTCGGAGCTCGCGGCGCGCATCGCGGAAGGGTCGGTGTACGTGCTCGACGTGCGTCCCGCCGAGGAGTATCGGGCGGGGCATCTGCACGGCGCCGTGAGCATCCCGGTCCACGAGTTGGAGCAGCACCTGGCTTCGGTGCCGGCTGATCAGCAGATTGTCGCTTACTGCCGCGGCCCGTACTGCGTGTATTCCTACGACGCGCTCGACGTGCTGCGTCCGCACGGCTTTTCCGCTCGGCGCCTGGCGGGTGGCTTCTCCGAGTGGCTGGCCTCCGGGCTGCCGGTCGAGCACTGACTCGAGTCCCTGAATCCCGAATCGTGAAGCGGAGGTAGCCAGTCATGTCCCTCGCGAGCGCACAGTTCGCGGCGCCGACCTCGTCGGCTGCGCGTGCCGTGTACGAGATCACCGACCGTTTCACCGTGTCGGCCGACGCGGGCGACGGTGCGCGGCGCCTTGACGTGTGGGCGCCGCTGATCGCCGACATGCCGGATCAGGTGGTGCTCGACGTCGCGGTTGTCGCGCCGGAGCCGTGGCAGGTCACGCGGGAGGCTGAGTTCGGGAATCAGCTGCTGTATGGGCACTATGCGGCGTACGGCCTGGCAGGTGCGGGGTCGCTTGACTTCGAGGTGCGCTACTTGGTGGAGCGCGCGACGGTGACGGGGGCTCGGTCCGGTGGCGGGGCGCCGTCGAGTCGGGCGCGTGGGCTGGCGACGCCTGCGCTGTTCGCCCGGAGCTTGGCGGCGGAGCGCCACGTTGACGTGACCGACCAGACTCGGCAGCTCGCAGGCGAGATCGCCGCCGGCTCGACGGATCCTTTGGAGCAGGCTCGGCGCTTCTACGACCACGTCACCGGCAACATGGACTACGACGCGGCCAAGCAGTCCTGGCTCGGCAGCACCCAGCACGCGTTGACCTGCTCGGTCGGCAACTGCAACGACATCCACGCACTGTTCGTCTCCCTGTGCCGCTCGGCCGGGATTCCCGCGCGGTTCGTGCTCGGACAGGCCCTTGAGCCGAGCGAGGACGGGGAGCTGTGCGACCTTTGCGGATATCACTGCTGGGCGCAGTTCTTCATCGCGGGGCTGGGCTGGCTGCCCGCGGACGCCTCCTGCGCCGTCAAGTACGACACGCACGGCCTGTTCGGCGCCCTGGAGACGAATCACGTCGCCTGGTCGGTGGGGCGCGACCTGCTGCTGGCTCCGCCACAGCGCGGCGAGCGCAGCCTGTTCCTCGCGAGTCCCTACGCCGAGGCGGACGGGCAGCCGCACCCGGTCGAGCGGGCGGTGAACTTCACGCAGGTGGAGTAACAGGCGACGCCGAGCCGGCGTGGTAGTGGCGGGTGGTACGGGTGGTGGCGGACGGTACGGGTGGTAAGCGGTGGTTTGGGCTGACGTACCGTCAATTCATGGCGCAATTGAGCAACATCAGAGGAGTGTCTGCGCATTCAGGCATGGAGACTCAGACGGACGCGGCAAGTTGCGCGCGGAATCGCTCTGAGCCGACCATGCCCGAGGTGACGCGTGTACAGACAAGTCCTTGACCCGCTCGCACACTCGCTGGCCTGGAGCGCGCTCCTGGCCACCCTGCCTGTGGCCACGCTGTTCGCGCTGCTCGGCATCGCGCGGACGCAGGCGTGGAAGGCGTCGCTCGGCGCGCTGGGCGTCGCCGCGCTGGTGGCGGCGCTGGTCTATCCCATGCCGGTCGGCCAGGTCGCGCTGGCCGCCAGCCAGGGCGCGGCCTTCGGGCTCTTCCCGCTCGCCTGGACCTTCGTGACGGCCATCTGGATCTATCAGATGACCGTGGAGACAGGGCACTTCAACCTGCTCAGCGGCAGCTTCGCACGAGTGAGCGGGGACCAGCGGGTCCAAGCGATCGTCATCGCGTTCTGCTTCGGCTCGCTGCTCGAGGCGCTCGCCGGCCAGGGCACGCCGGTCGCGATCACCACGGTGATGCTGATCGCGGTCGGCTTCAAGCCGCTCAAGTCGGCGTCCATCGCGCTGGTGGCCAACACCGTCCCGGCGGCGTTCGGGCCGCTCGGACTGCCGATCACCACGCTGGCCAAGGTCACCGGCCTGCCCTCGGCGGACCTCGGCTCGATGGCCGGGCGCCAGGTGCCGATCCTCGCGCTGTTCGTCCCGCTGCTGCTGGTCGCCGTGGCCGACGGACGCCGGGGGCTGCGCGAGGCGTGGTGGCCGGCCCTGGCGGCTGGCATCTCCTTCGCCGTGGCCCAGTTCGCCGTCGCGAACTACGTCGCGATGCCGCTGGCCGACATCGGTGCGGCGATGTTCAGCGCCTGCGTCGTGGCCATGGTCGCTCGCACCCGCCCGGCGGCGGCGTTCCGTACCGTGCCGGCGATCGCGGGCGGGTCCGTCGATGAGCCGGACCCGATGCTGCGGCGCAGGTTGGAACTGCGCCCGACGCGCGCGGAGGTGCTGCGCGCCTACGCCCCGTACCTGGTGATCGTCGCGATCTTCGTCCTGACGCAGTGGTCGCTGATCGGCAACGCGCTCAACTCGGCCACGCGGTCGTTCAACTGGCCCGGTCTGCACGTGCTCAGTTCGAGCGGCAAGGTCTCCACGCTGACGATCTTCAAGTTCAACTACCTCGCCACCACCGGCACGCTGCTGCTCATCTCGGGTCTGATCACCATGGCGCTGCTACGCGTCACGCCGCGCGCGGCCCTCGGCGCGTACTGGCGCGTGCTGGTCCGGCTGCGCGGGGCGATCGTCGCCGTCGCCGGGCTGCTGGCCCTGTCGTTCGTGATGAACACCAGCGGGCAGACCGCGACCCTGGGCACCTGGGCCGCCAGCGCCGGGCACGCCTTCGCCCTGCTCTCGCCGATCATCGGCTGGCTCGGGGTCGCGCTCACCGGCTCGGACACGTCCTCGAACTCGCTGTTCGGCGCGCTCCAGGTGACCGCCGCCAACAAGGCGGGCCTCAGCCCGACGCTGCTGGCCGCCGCGAACGCCTCCGGCGGCGTGGTCGGCAAGATGATCTCGCTCCAGAACCTGACCATCGCCGCCGGAGCCACCGGACTGACCGGCGGCGAGGGCCAGCTCTTCCGCAAGATGCTGCCGTGGAGCCTGCTCCTGCTGGCCGGCATGAGCCTGATCGTCGGCGTGCAGTCCACGGCGGCGATGTCGTGGATCATCCCGTAGCAGAGGCAGGACGTTGAGCCTGTCCGTCGGCGTCGGCGCGTCGGCGGACAGGCGAAAAGTAGTTGACGAAGGGCGTCGCCTTGTAGACGATGGCCCGCATGGATCTGTGACGCTGCCACACATTCGCGGTTGAACCGTCGCGCGGTTGACCCCGGAGCCTGACGACTCGGCCCGGGCGACGCGCCCCTGTGTGCACCCTCCAGATCCCGGAGCCGCGGCTCGGTCCGCGTGAGCTCCCCCTGCCCGAAATCGAATAAATCATTGAATATCAATCGCAAGGCGCTGTGGGCCGTGCGCGAATCCGGCCTGCCCGCCGTCGTGAAGCCCTGCTCGGACTGCTCCAGCACCCGCCACCATCCCTCAGGCAAGTTCCGCGTCAACGCGAACGGCAAGCTGCTCGATGTCTGGCTGCTGCTGTGCTGCGCGGCGTGCGGCCGGACCACGAAGGTGCCCGTTCACGAACGCGTCCACGTGCAGTCGCTGGAGCACGCGCGCCAGCTGGCGTACGAGACCAACGACCCGGCCATGGTGCGTGAGCTGACGATGAACGTGTCGCTGGCCGTGAAGAACGGGTACCGCCTCGACTGGACCGGCACCTGGCAGTTCGACACGGACATGCCCTTCTACTCGCCGGACGACCCGGAGCCGCTCACAGTGCTGGTCGGCTTCGAGCTGCCCGTGCCGGTGCGCGTCGAACGGCTGCTCATGCTCGGCCTCGGCCTCAGCCGCGGCGTGGTGCGGCGCATGGTGGCGGACGGGCGTATCCGGCTGCCGTTGTCGCTGGACGCCAAGGCGCACCGGGACTTCGCATTCACCGTTGACGGGGCGCGTCAGGCGGGGTAGCGAAGCGTGTCAGGCCGCCGCGAAGGGTGCGGCGGCCTGACACGCGGACCGTGGATGTCGAGCCTCAAGCGTTGTTAGCGCTACCACGAACGCGCCGAATGGTGTCGCGGTACCAGTGCGCGCTCTGCTTCGGTGTGCGCTGCTGGGTGTCGTAGTCCACGCGCACGATGCCGAACCGCTTGTCGTATCCGTAGGACCACTCGAAGTTGTCCAGCAGCGACCAGACGAAGTAGCCGCGTACGTCGGTGCCCGCATCGCGCGCGGCGACGACTGCGGCGATGTGGGAGGCCAGGTACTCGATGCGGTCCTGGTCGTTCACGAAGCCCGACGCGTCGGGCCGGTCGATGAAGGCCGCGCCGTTCTCGGTGACGAAGATCGGCACGCCGGGGTAGTCGCGGCCGACGCGGGTGAGCACCTGGGCGAAGTCGTCGGGCATGATCTCCCAGCCCATCGCGGTGCGCGGCAGGCCGTAGGGCACGCCGCGCCCGGTCGGGCTGCCGCCCGCGTCGAGCGGCGCGCCGTTCTCGTCCACGCCGGAGCTGCGCATGCTGAAGTAGTAGTTGACGCCCAGCGTGTCCAGCGGGGCGCTGATCAGCTCCAGGTCGCCGTCCCGGACCGGCAGCTCGATGCCGCGCGCCGCCAGGTCGGCCACGATGTCCTGCGGGTACCGGCCGTACCAGAGCGGGTCGAGGTAGATGCGGGTGCCGAGGCCGTCGGCGCGGCGCGCGGCCTCCCGGTCGGCCGCGGAGTCGGTGGCCGCGTGCGCGGTGCTCAGGTTGAGCGTGATCGCGAGGCTGAGAGGGTGCTGCTTCTCCCGGTTCGCCTCGCGCAGCCGCTGCGCGGCGAGGCCGTGGCCGAGCAGCAGGTGGTGCGCGGCGTGCATGCCCGCCTCGAACTCGCGGCGGCCCGGCGCCTGCACGCCCTCGACGTAGCCGAGCATCGCCGAGCACCACGGCTCGTTGAGCGTGGTCCAGTGCTCGACCCGGTCGCCGAGCCGCGCGTAGACCAGTTCCGCGTAGTCGGCGAAGCGGTAGGCGGTGTCACGGTTCGGCCAGCCGCCGGCGTCCTCGAGCTCCTGCGGCAGGTCCCAGTGGTACAGGGTGAGCCAGGGCTCGATGCCGTTCCCGAGGAGCTCGTCCACCAGGCGGTCGTAGAACGCCAGTCCCGCGGGGTTGGCCGGGCCGCGGCCGCCGGGCTGCACCCGGGGCCAGCCGATCGAGAAGCGGTACGCGTCGAGGCCCAGCTCGCGGATCAGCGCGACGTCCTGCGGCATCCGGTGGTAGTGGTCGCAGGCCAGATCGCCGGTGTCGCCGTTGTCCACCGCGCCGGGCACCCGGCTGAAGGTGTCCCAGATCGACGCCGTGCGCCCGTCCTCGTCCACCGCCCCCTCGATCTGGAACGCGGACGTCGCCGTGCCCCAGCGGAAGGTGGCCGGCAGCCGGTCGATGGTACTGTCGTGGCGAGTCGTCACACGCGTGTCCGCCGGCGCGGCGCTGGTGTCCATGAGTCTCCTGATTCGGGCGGTGCGGCACCGTCCCCCGTGCGTAGGGCGCTGATGCTCGCGTCGGGATGGAGCGGGGTCAGGCGGAAGTGCTGCTCTCGGTGGTCTCGACGGTACGGGGGCCGGCTTCGGCGCCGGCGACCGGGTGCAGCCAGCAGGCCACGGTACGCCGGGCGCCGGCCACGGCCGTAGGCGTGCCGAGGACCGGGACCCGCGAGTCGCACGGCTCGAAGGCCTTGGGGCAGCGGGGGTGGAACGCGCAGCCCGGCGGCAGCGACCGCGGGTCGGGCGGCGAGCCCGGGATGCCGGTCAGCTCGCGGCGCGGGCCGCGCAGGGCGGGGAAGGAGTGCAGCAGGCCGTCGCTGTAAGGGTGCAGCGGCTCGCGGTAGATCTGCGCGGCGGGCGCCTCCTCGACGATGCGCCCGCCGTACATGATGGCGATCCGGTCGGCGAACTCGACCAGCAGCGACAGGTCGTGGGTGATGAAGACCACCGAGAAGTCCAGCGTGCGGCGCAGCCTGCTGAAGACGGCCAGGACCTGACGCTGCATCACCACGTCGAGCGCGGTGGTCGGCTCGTCCATGATGACCACTCTCGGTTCGAGCGCGAGCGCCATGCCGATCATCACCCGCTGCCGCATGCCGCCGGACAACTGGTGCGGATAGCTGTCCAGCCGGTCCTGCGGGATGCCGACCAGGCCGAGCAGCTCGCGGGCGCGGTCGGTCCGCTCGGCGCGGCCGAGGCCGGGCCGGTGCGTGCGGATCACGTCGGTCAGCTGCCTGGAGATCTTGTCCACCGGGTTGAGCGCGTTCATCGCGGCCTGGAACACGATCGCGGTCTGCGCCCAGCGGAACCTGCGCAGCCCGGCGGGGCTGAGCGCGAGCACATCGACCGGATCGGCGCCGTCGCCGGGGTGGTAGAGCACCCTGCCGGAGGCGACCACGCCCGGCGGGGGCAGCAGCCGGGTCAGGCCGTAGGCGAGCGTGGACTTGCCGCTGCCGCTCTCTCCCGCCAGGCCCAGCACCTCGCCGCGGCGCAGCGACAGCTTCACGTCGCTGACCGCGCGGACTGCGGACTCGCCGACGCCGTAGTCCACGCTGAGCCCGTCGATCTCCAGTACCGCGTCGTCCATGGTCGTGATCGTGCTCATCGGGCGCCGTCCTCGCTGCTCGTCTCGACGATTTCGATGCCGCGGGGGTCGGCGCCGGGGCCGCTGTGGGCCAGGACGGGGGTGAAGCCGACGCGCATGCGCACCTTGCGGCCGGTGAAGTCGCGCACCTTCAGGCTGCCGCTGCTGCGCAGCCGCGGGTTGACCAGTTCGTCGATGCCGAAGTTGAGCAGCGAGAGCGCGGTGCCGAGCAGCGCGATGGCCAGGCCCGCCGGGACGAACCACCACCAGGCGCCGATGGCCAGGGCCTCCTGGCTCTGCGCCCAGAACAGGATCGCGCCCCAGTTCCACTCGGAGAGGCCGTGCACGCCGATGAACGCCAGCGCGACCTCCGTCATGATCGCGTAGATCACGGTGCCGACGAAGGAGGAGGCGATGATGGCGGTGAGGTTCGGCAGGATCTCGAACAGGATGATCCGCCGGATCGGCTCGCCGGCCGCGCGCGCGGCCTCGACGAAGTCGCGCCTGCGCAGGGAGAGCGTCTGGGCGCGCAGCACCCGGGCGCCCCAGGCCCAGGAGGTCAGGCCGATCACCAGCGCGATCACCCAGTCGCCGCCGCTCGGGATGGCGGTGGTGATGATGATGATCAGCGGCAGCGCGGGGATGACCAGGAAGACGTTGGAGACCGCGGAAAGTCCCTCGCCGCCGGCTCCGCCGAGATAGCCGGAGGACACGCCGAAGAGCACCGCGATGACCGTGGCGACCACCCCGGCGAAGAAGCCCACGAACACCACGCTGCGGGTGCCGGCCAGCACCTGGCTGAAGATGTCCTGGCCGATGTGGGTGGTGCCGAACCAGTGCCTGCCGGAGGGCCCCTGGAGGATGGCGTTGCTGCGGGCCGAGGGATCGTACGGGGCGATGTAGGGCCCGATGATCGCGATCAGCACGAAGACGGACAGGATCGCCAGGCCCACGGCCACCTTGCGGTTGGACAGCAGGCGCATGCGCAGCCGCCGGGGCGTCGCGGCGGCCGAGCCGGCGACGGGTTCCTGCGGCGTGACGGCGTCCACGCCGGGCGCGGTGACTGCCATCGTCAGCCCTCCCTACGGGTTCGCGGGTCCAGCGCCATGTAGGCGAGGTCGGCCAGGAAGTTGGCGGCCAGTACGGAGAGCGTGATCACCAGGAAGATCCCCTGCATGACCGGGTAGTCCTTCTGCCCGATCGAGGTGACCAGCTCGAGGCCGACGCCCGGATAGGAGAACACGTACTCGACCAGGAAGGTCCCGCCGACCACCAGGCCGAGCGCCATGCCGAACCCGGAGACGCTCGGCAGCATCGCGTTGCGCGCGGCGTAGCCGAGCATCACCCGCCGCTCGGTCAGGCCCTTGGCGTGCGCGACGGTCACGTAGTCCTCGCTGCTGACGGTGACCACCATGTTGCGCATGCCCATGAGCCAGCCGGCCACCGACGTGACGATGATCGTCGCGGCGGGCAGCAGGCTGTGGTTGATCGCGCTGGAGACGAACTCGCCGCTCCAGCCGGGCACCAGACCCTGGTCGTATCCGCCGGCCGACGGCAGGAAGCTGTTGACGCCGGTGAAGGCGGCGATCGCCAGCAGCGCCAGCCAGAAGTAGGGGATGGAGGCGAAGAAGGTGGTGATGGGCATCAGCAGGTCGGCCAGGCCGCCGCGGCGCCAGCCGACGATCACGCCGAGCAGCGTCCCGACGGCGAAGCTGAGCACGGTCGAGACGCCGACCAGGATGACCGTCCAGGGCAGTTCCTGCGCCAGCACCGAGGAGACCGGCGTCGGGAAGTTGTGGAAGGAGATGCCCATGTCGCCGTGGGCGAGCTGGCCGAGGTAGTGCAGGTACTGCTGCCAGAGGCTCTCCTGCTTGTCCAGGCCGAACAGCACGGTCAGCGAGTGCACCGCCTGGGTGCTGATCGTGCCCTGGTACTCGGCGATCAGCGAGTCCACCGGGTTGCCCGGTGTCAGCCGCGGCACGAAGAAGTTGATGGTGACCGCGGCCCAGGCGGTGAAGATGTAGAAGACGAGGCGTTGGGCGAAGTACCTCATGCGGGATCACCGCCGCCGGCGCTCTCGGGGGCGGTGTTCGCGGACGCCGCCGCGAGCGGGGTGTGTTGCTCGGCGTCGTAGAGCCAGCAGGCGGCCCAGTGCTTGGCCTGCGGCTCGCCGACGTCGAAGCGCGGCGGGACCGTGGTGGTGCACACGTCCATCGCGTGCGAGCAGCGCGGGTGGAACCGGCAGCCGCCGGGCGGGTGGATCAGGCTGGCGACCTCGCCGGTGCCCTCCTCGACCTGCGGCTCGGCGCCGTCCGTACCGTTCGCGCCGGCGCCGTTCGCCCGCGCGACACGGTCGGGGTCCGGCGCGGAGTCGATCAGCAGCCTGGTGTAGGGGTGCGCCGGGGTCTGCGTGACGCTCTCGCTGGCGCCGCCCTCGACGATCCGGCCCGCGTACATCACCTGCGTCTCGTCGGCGAAGTAGCGGGCCGAGGCGATGTCGTGGGTGATGTACAGGATCGCCAGGTGCATCTGCTCGCGCAGGTCCCGCAGCAGGTTGAGGATGCCGAGCCGGATCGAGACGTCCAGCATGGACACCGGCTCGTCGGCCAGCAGCGCCTCGGGGCCGGCGGCCAGCGCGCGGGCGATGGCGACCCGCTGGCGCTGCCCGCCGGACAGCTCGTGCGGGAACTTGTCGATGTAGCGCTCCGGCGGGGTCAGCTGCACCTTGCGCAGCAGGTCCGCGAGCGCCGCCTCGGTCTCGGCCCGGCCGCGCCCCACCCGGCCGTGCACGCGCAGCGCGCGGGTGAGGTGGTAGCGCACGGTGTGCACCGGGTTCAGCGAGGCGAACGGATCCTGGAAGATCATCTGGACCCGGCCGCTGTACCGGCGGAACCTGCGCCCGCCGCGCACCGTGGTGGCCTCGCCGTGCAGCCGGATCGCCCCGCCGGTGCGCGGATAGAGCTGGGCGAGCAGCCGGGCCACGGTGGACTTGCCGGAACCGGACTCGCCGACCAGCGCGGTGACCTTGCCGCGGCGCAGCAGCAGGTTCACGTCGTCCACCGCGTGGACGACCAGCCGGCCGCCGGAGAAGGCGGCGCGGATGCGCCGGCGCACCGGGAAGTGCTTGGTCAGGTCCTCGGCCTCGAGGACCACGTCGCCCGCCCCGGCGGACGGCGGCGTTTCGCTCAGCGTCGTCATCTCGTCTCTGCCATCTCCTCGGATGATGCCCGTCGCCGCCCGCCGCGGTGCCCCCTCGCGGGGACCGCGCGGGCTCGGGCGCGGTCCCCGCGAGGGGGCTGTCGTGGCCGGTTTCGGAGTGCGGCCGAACCCGGCCGGCTCGACAGGAGGCTGCGTTGACCAGGCTCTGCGAGCCTGGTCCGTCCGTCAGGACGTGGCGGGGGTCAGGTGCATGATCACGGCGAGCGACTGGGTCAGCGTCGGCTGGATCGGCATGTACGAGTTCGACTCGTCCGGCCAGCCGACCCAGTGCTTGGTCGAGTACTCGGCGCCGTAGTTGCCCGCCGAGGTCGGGATCATCGGCGCCTGCTCGACCATGATCTGCTCGACCGTGGCCAGCGCCGCGGTGCGGCTGGCGTCGTCGCTGGCGGTGGCGTAGGCCTTGAGCGCCGCGGTGGCCTGCGGGCTGTTGAAGCGCCCGTAGTTGCCGGAGTTGGCCGGCTTGCCGATCGGCGTCAGGATCTCCCCGTCCATGATGTTCTCGTACATGTCGTACGGGGTGGCGCCGCCGTTGCTCCAGTGCATCGCGGCCTGGAACTTGCCGTTGGCGATGTTGGTGAACCAGGCGTCGGTGTCGGCCTTGTCGATGCTGACCTCGATGCCGATCTGCTTGAGGTTGTCCTTGATGATCGACAGGTCGGTCTGGTAGTCGCTCCACCCGGCCGGGTCGGTGACGGTCAGCGTGACCGGCTTGCCGGTCGCGTCCTTCAGGGTGTCACCCGCGTAGGTGAAGCCGTGCGCGGTCAGCAGCGCCTTGGCCTCGGCCGGGGTCTTCTGGCCGTTGACACCCTTGTACTGCGCGGCCACGAAGGTGTCGCCGGCGGGCGACGGCAGGCCGGTGACGTTGTCGATCTGCGGCTTGAAGTAGCCTGCCTCGCCCTGGTTGAAGATGTCAGCCCGGTTGATCACCATGCCGACCGCCTGGCGCAGGTACTGGTTGTCCCACGGCTTGACCGTGGTGTTGAACCACAGCCCGTCCGCGCTCAGCGACGGCGGGAACCACAGCTTGTAGTGCGGGTCGCGGCCGGCGAAGACGGTCTTGGCGTCCGGGATGAAGACGTAGCTCCACTCGGTGGCGCCGGTCACCAGCGCCTGGGTCTCGGTGTCGTTGCCAGTGTAGGTGCTGTAGTGCAGCTCGGTGACCTTCGGCAGCGGCTGCCAGTAGCCGCTGGTGCGCAGGGTCAGGGTGATCGTCTGCGGGGTGAAGGTCTTGAAGACGTACGGGCCGGTGCCCACCGGGCTGGTCACGGTGTCCGTGGTCGGGTCCTTCATCGCGGACCAGATCTTCTTCGGCACCACGAAGGTGGACAGCACCTTGGCCTGGGTGACGAACACCGAGGTGGTGAAGTTGACCGTGACGTTGCCGCCCGAGACGCTCACCGAGTCGATCGGCAGCGCGTTGGAGTTCAGCGCGGCGTACTGCTTGAGGATCGAGAAGGAGTACGCGACGTCGCCGGCGGTCATCGGGCTGCCGTCGGAGAAGGTCACGCCGCTGCGCACCGCGAAGGTGACCGACTTGTAGTCCGGGGTGAAGGTCCACGAGGTGGCCAGCCACGGCGTCGGCTTCGACGAGGGGTCGGTCAGGTTCACCATGGCCATGGGTTCGTAGACGACGTACCGGTAGCCCAGGTGCGAGGCAGCGGAGGTGGCCAGGTAGGGGTTGTTGTTGTTCTTCTCGGACGCGCCGTCGGGCATGCTGATGTTCAACACGCCGGTCGAGCCCTTGCCCTTGGCGCCGTTGCCGTTGCCCGACGAACTGCCGCCGCAGGCGGTCAGCGAGGCGACCGCCAGGCTGCCTGCCAAGACGGCGGTGATTGAGCGGTTCACACGCATGGGTCCTCATTTCGACGTTGCTTGGCCACTGTGGAGTGCGGCTCGCCGTGTTGATGGGGTGTGGCTGACTTGTCATGCGTCGCGGTGCGGAACTGTGGATTTCGAGCGTTGGATGTCGAGCGTTTCGGTACGGGTCGCCAGGCGCGGCCGCGCCGCCGTCAGGTCGCGTGCGGCTCGGTCGAGCCCCGCACGACCAGCGTGGTGGGCAGGACGATCGGCTCCACGGTCAGCGGGCTGCCGTCGAAGTGGCCCATGAGCGCGCGCGCCGCGGTCTCTCCCATCTCGCGCAGCGGCTGGTGCACGGTGGTCAGCGGCGGGTCGGTGTGCGAGGCCTGCGGGACGTCGTCGAACCCGACGACGGCGACGTCCGCCGGCACGCGCAGCCCGGCCTCGCGCAGCGCCTGGATCGCCCCGGCCGCGGACAGGTCGTTGTGCGCGAACACCGCGTCGAAGCCCGGCTCGGCGTTCAGGTGCCGTGCGGAGCGCAGCAGCCGGCCGATCTGCGCCCGGCCGCCCTCGAAGGTGAAGTCCCCGTCCACCACGCGCCAGGGTTCCAGCGGGAGTCCGGCCTCGGCGTAGAGCTCGGCGAACCCGGCCAGCCGCTCCTGGGTGCAGCCGAGATCCTCCGGGCCGGCGACCACGACCGGCCGCCTGCGGCCGATCCGCAGCAGGTGCCGGGCGGCGTCCTGCGCCCCGGAGCGGTTGGTGGTGGCCACCGACGGGAACTCCGGCTGGTGGCCGCGGTCGTCGATGAGCACGACCGGCAGCCCGCCGCGGTGCAGGCCGGCGATGAAGTCCAGGGTGCCCTCGGGCTCTATCACCAGCAGCCCGTCGAAGGACTTCGCAGAGGCCTGCGACGCGAAGCGCTGGAGCGATTCCTCGCCCTTGCTGCAACTGAACAGCAGCAGGCCGTAGCCCTCCTCCTCGACCGCGTCGGCGACGCCCTGGAGCACCTCGCCGATCCACGGCCAGCTGACCGAGGGCACGAGCATGCCCAGCACGCGGGTGCGGCCGCGAGCCAGGCTCACCGCCCCGGCGCTCGGCACATAGCCGAGCTCCGCGATGACCTGGCGAACCCGCGCGGCGGTGGCCGGATCGAGTTCGCCCTTCCCATTGAGCACCCGCGAGACCGTGGTCTTGCTGACCCCGGCGCGGGCGGCGACGTCTGCCATGGTGATCGGCACGGCTGGTCCCTCCTCACGTCGTTGTCAGGTTACCCGGGCGCCGTCTCCCACCTGCCGAAACGTGAGTCCCGGCCGGTGACCTTACTGCCCGGAACCGATTCCGGAACCGGTTCCGTGGCTCGTATGAAACAGTCTCGGCCGGGGCCCGTCAAGACCGCGGAGACTACGGCCAGGTAACGGTGTGCGGAGAACGTAACCGTTTCCAGCGACCGGATCGCTCTTGACAGCGCACTGCGCCGACCGGGAACCTTCCTGTGGGGAGAGCGCTCTCCGACGGGTTTGGGCGGGCTGGGAGGGACAACGACGCCATGCGCGCAGCGGACAGCGGTGACCGGCCCGGCGGCCGGTTCGAGGAACGCCTCTCCCGGCTCGGCCTCGAGCAGAAGATCAGGCTGCTGTCAGGCGGCTCGGTGTTCCGCACCGCCGCCGAGCCCGCGGCCGGTCTGCGCGCGATTGCCACCTCGGACGGGCCGATCGGTGTGCGCGGAGAGCGCTGGGACGAGCGGGACACCGCGCTCGCCCTGCCCTCGGCCACCGCGATGGCCGCCACCTGGGACGAGGAACTGGTCGAGCGGCTCGGCCGGGTGCTGTCCGGCGAGGCGCGGCGCAAGGGGGTGCGGATGCTGCTGGCACCGACGCTCAACCTGCACCGCTCCCCTGCCGGCGGACGGCACTTCGAGTGCTTCTCCGAGGACCCGCTGCTGACCGGCCGGATCGGCGCGGCGTACATCAGGGGCGTGCAGAGCGGCGGCGTCGCGGCGACCGCGAAGCACTACGTGGCCAACGACTCGGAGACCGAGCGGCTGACCCTCGACGCGCGCGTTGACGAGCGCACCCTGCGCGAGGTGTACCTCGCCCCGTTCGAGGCCGCCGTCGCGGCCGGGGTGTGGGCGGTGATGTCGGCGTACAACTCGGTCAACGGCACCACGATGTCCGAGAGCCCGCTGCTGGCCGAGCCGCTGAAGGGCGAGTGGGGCTTCGACGGCCTGGTGGTCTCGGACTGGGGCGCGCTGCGCTCGACCGTCCCGGCCGCGCTCGCCGCGCAGGACCTGGCGATGCCCGGCCCGAACGAGCACTGGGGTGCGCCGCTGGTCGCCGCGGTGCGCGACGGCCTGGTGCCGGAAGCGGTGATCGACGAGAAGCTGCGGCGGCTGTTCCTGCTGGCTGAGCGGGTCGGCGCACTGGACCCGCTCGACGGTGTTGACGGCGTCGAGGGTGTTGACGGCGTCGCAGCGGCCTCACGCAACAGCGCGTCGCCCGGGCACGAGGCGCCGCCGCTAGCGGCCGATGAGGCGCGGGCACTGTTGCGGCACGCCGTGACGCGCAGCAGCGTCCTGGTCCGCAACGAGGAGGGACTGCTGCCGCTGGATCCGGCGTCCCTGCGCAGCATCGCCGTCATCGGGCCGAACGCGGCCACGGCGCGCATCCAGGGCGGCGGCAGCGCGAGCGTCTTCCCCGAATCGACGGTCACTCCACTGGCCGGCATACGCGCCGCCCTCGAAGGCATCGCGCAGGTCGAATACGCCGCCGGCGCGCATGTGAGCGTGCGCCCGACGCCGCTGACGCCGGAGCGCTCCACGGACCCGGTGACCGGCGAGCCCGGCGTGCGGGTGCGCTACCTGGACGCGGACGGCGCCGAGGTGCACAGCGAACTGCGCCGCAGCGGCCGCATCCTCGAGCCCTCGGTCGATTTCAGCTCGCTCGGCGCCGAGTTCGTCGAGGTCAGCGCACGCCTGCTGCCCGAGGTCGGCGGCGCGTGGAAGGTCGGCGTGGTCGGCCTCGGCGAGGTCTCGCTGCGCGCCGGCGGCAGGGTCCTGATCGACGAGACGGTCGTGCCGGAGTCGGACGACCCCACTTACCTGCACGTCACCCCCTCGTACCGGCAGGCTCCGCTCACCGTCTCGGCGGGCGCGCCGGTGGAGCTGGCCGCGCGCCGCCGCATCACCCGCGACACCGGCCTGGCGGTCGCGCTGACCGCCGATCCGCCGCGCCGCGACGGCGACGACGAACTGGCCGCCGCCGTGGCCCTGGCGAAGTCCAGCGACGCCGCGATCGTGGTGGTGGGCACCACCGACGAGATCGAGAGCGAGGGCTTCGACCGCACCAGCCTCGCGCTGCCCGGCCGCCAGGACGAACTGGTCGCCGCGGTCGCCGCGGTCAACCCGCGCACCGTCGTGCTGGTCAACGCGGGCGGCCCGGTGCTGCTGCCGTGGCTCGGCGACGTGCCCGCCGCGCTGCTGACCTGGTTCCCCGGCCAGGAGGCCGGCGACGGCATCGCCGACCTGCTGTTCGGCGCGGCGGAGCCCGGCGGCCGACTGCCGACCACCTGGGGCGCCGCGGCCGCGGACGTGCCGGTGCTGGACACCAAGCCGGTCAAGGGAACGCTCGACTACACCGAGGGCCTGCACGTCGGCTACCGCGCCTGGCTGCGGGAGCGCATGCTGGAAGGTGGCGCGGCCGAACCGATGTTCTGGTTCGGCCACGGCCTCGGCTACACCAGCTGGAGCTACGAGGCGGTCAGCGTGCCGCGCGCGGTCGAGCACGGCCAAGGCCTCACCGTCGAGGTCGTCGTGCGCAACAGCGGTCGGCGGGCCGGGCGCGAACTCGTGCAGGTCTACCTCAGCCGCCCGGACAGCGCGATCGAGCGGCCGGAGCGCTGGCTTGCCGGGTTCGCCGCCGTCGAGGCGCAGCCGGGCGAGACGGTCACGGCCGCGGTCGAGGTGCCGGCCCGCGCGTTCCAGCACTGGTCGGCCTCGGCGAGCCGCTGGAGCACCGAGCCGGGCCAGTTCACGGTGCTGGCCGGGCGCTCGGTCGGCGACCTGCCGCTCTCGGCGGCTGTCATCGTGGGTTGAGGGCTCTGTGGGTTGAAGGCGCTGTGGGTTGAAGGCGCTGTGGACTGACTGCCGGGCAGCCCACGAAAGCCGGGGGCCGCCGGACGCGATCACGCATCCGGCGGCCTCTTTCAACGCGTCAGGAGTAGATCCCGAACTCGTAGAGCGAGTAGCCGTACGTGGTCCCGCGCGCGGTGCCGTACAGCCGCACGTAGCGCCCCGAGCCGGTCACGTCGAAGTCGTCCACCGCGCCGATGCCCGTCGTGGTCGAGTAGATCGTGGTCCAGTTCACCCCATCGTTCGAGGTCTGAATCTGGTACGCCTGGCCGTACGCGCTCTCCCACACCAGCTGGATGTGGCGGATCGCGGTGCTCTGGCCCAGGTCCACCCGGATCCACTGCGGGTCGCTCCAGTCGGTCGCCCAGCGGGTGCCGACGTTGCCGTCCACGGCATTGCCCGGCGGGAACGGCGCGCCGGTGCCGGTCGCCTGGTACGACGACGCGGTGACCGGTTTGCCGAGCGCCACGTTGGTTCCGGCGACCGGCGGCGGCACGACCTTGAACGACGCGGTCTGTATACCGGCGTTGCCGCGGCCGTCGTAGACGTACACATTCACCTTCCACACCCCGATGGTGCGCGGGGCGGTGATGGTGAGCGTGCTGCCGCTGACGGTGAAGCTCGCGCCGCGCAGCGCGGTGCCGGAGTCGATGTACTTGCTGCTCAGGTTGACCCCGTAGCGCAGCGGCGCGTCGATCGGGCTGGTTGCCGGGACGTTGACCGTGAACGTGCCGCCCGCGGGGACCGCCGCGGCGTTGTTCACCGTCATGCCGGAGATGACCGGGGCCTGGTTCACCGGGTTCCTGCCGCCGTAGAGCTGGTTGACCGTGTAGTAGGACAGCCGGCGCCAGCCTCCGGTGACGAAGTTGAACCAGATGCCGCCGAAGTCGTTCTCCAGGCCGTAGTTGAACAGCGTCGTGCCGAGCGCCACGCCCCTGGCCGCGGTGATGCAGTTCCAGGCGGAGGCGTACCCGGCGGCCGAGGCCTGGTCGCTGTCCTGCGTCGGCACGCCGTTGCCGTCGTTGGGCACCTCCCACTCGCCGTCGGGGCCGGACTCGGTGACGATGTACGGCTTGTTGTAGCCGCCGCTGCTCCAGGCCGCCTGCACGTTGCATACCGCGCCGTACGAGTTGACCGCGAGCAGGTCCAGGTCCGGCGTGTTGGCCTTGTAGTACGGCCACGCGCCGACCCAGGCGTCGGTCGAGGTCACCGGATGGTTCGGGTCGGCCTGGTGGATGGCCTTGACGACCTGTTCGACGTACTGCGCGTAGGCGTTGCGCTCGGCCTCCAGCTGCGCCCCGGAGTAAGTGTTCTGCAAGGTCAGCAGGACCTCGTTGCCGACGTCCCACATCAGCGTGCCGCCGTTGTTCTTGTACTGGTTCACGTACTGGACGATCGTGTTGAGCGTGTTGGTCTTGTACGCCGCGTCGTTGACATAGTCCTGGCCCTGGTTGAGCCAGAACCCGTTGATGACCTTCATCCCGTTGGCCGCGGCCGCGTCCAGCAGCGGCTGCGACGTGCCGTCGGTGCCCCAGTCGCGCACCGTGTTGACGCCCATGGCGGCCAGGTCAGGCAGGTAGGTGCTCGCGGCGGCGGCCGGCGGGCCGTAGGTGGCGCCCTTGATGGTCCACGGCGCGCCGTTGACCGTCAGGCTCCAGTTGCCCTGGGTGCCGGTGACCTTGACCACGCTCGGGCTGTTCGGCTGGGCCGGCGGCGTGGCCAGCGGCGGCGGCACGGCGCCGGTGGTCTGCTGCACGAGCACCGAGCCGATGCTCAGCGTGCCGCCGGACGAGGTCTGCGCATTCGGCGAGGTGCAGCCGCAGTCGGCGTTTGGGAACGAGCCGCCGATGGCCAGGTCGAAGATGATGAAGAAGCCGTGGTCCACCGCGGCCTGCCAGGTCGCGACGCCCACCTGGCTCTCGCTGACCTGCCAGAACTGCTGGCCGTCCACGTACCAGCGGATCTGCTCGTCCGACATGGTGCGGTCGATGACCTCGGCGTAGGTGTGGTAGGCGGTCTGGCAGCCGGCACAGTACGTCAGGCCGCTGGTACGCCCGCCGAACTCGTTGCAGGCGCCGCCGGGGGCCACGCCGCAGTGCAGGGTGCCGGAGACCTGGCTGCGGCCGTTGACCGCCTCCATGATGTCCGACTCGCCGACGGCCGGCCAGGTGCCGCCGGTGCGCGAGCCGGCGCCGAGGGTCCAGAACGCCGGCCAGTAGCCGATCCCGTTGGCCGGGTTGGGCTGCTTGATCGCTGCGGAGATCTGGAGCATGCCGCCGGCCGGCGCGGCGAAGTCGCTGCGCTGGGACTCGATGCGGCCGGAGGTCCACGCGCCGTTGTTGTTCAGCGCGGTGATGTTCAGGTGCCCGGCGCCGTCGAGGTGGACGTTGGCGGTCGAGTTGGACATCGTCTCGATCTCGCCGGTGCCCCACTGCGGCGGGCCGCCGGGAGCCTGGGTGCCGGTGTCCAGGATCCAGTCGGCGGCCGGCGGGGTCGTGTTCGCGGCGCCGGAGAGATTGGCGTTCCACACGGTGGTCCACGCGGGCTGCGACTGCGTCGGGCTCGGCGTGGGCGACGACGACGGTGACGGGCTCGCGGACGCCGAGGTGCCGGTGTAGATCTGGAACTCCCAGAGCGAGTACCCGTATCCGGTCGCGCGCGCCGTACCGTACATCCGCACATAGCGACCAGTGCCGGTCACTTTGAGCGTCTGTACGCCGCCGGTACCTGTAGTCGTCGAATAGACCGACGTCCAGTTCACCGCATCGTTCGAGACCTGAATCTGAAACGCCGTCGCGTACGCCGCCTCCCAGTTCAACCCGACCTGACAGACAGACTTGCTGCTGCCGAGGTCCACCTGGAGCCACTGCGGATCGCTGAACGCACTCGACCACCGCGTACCGGTGTTACCGTCCACCGCCGCACCCGCCGCCGTCCCGGCGCCCTCGCTCGAGGACGCGGTCGCGGGCTGGTTCAGCGCGGCGTTCGTGGTTCCGCAGCCCTGTTGCGTACCAAGGGTGCCGTAGATCTGGAACTCCCACAGCGAGTACCCGTATCCGGTCGCCCGCGCCGTACCGTACATCCGCACATAACGACCGGTACCAGTCACGTTGAGCGTCTGCACGCCGCCGGCACCCGTGGTCGTCGAATAGACCGACGTCCAGCTCACCGCATCGTTCGAGAACTGAATCTGGAACGCCGTCGCGTAGGCGGTCTCCCAGTTCAGCACGACCTGGGTGATCGAGGCGGTCGATCCGAGGTCCACCTGGAGCCACTGCGGATCGCTGAACGCACTCGACCAGCGCGTACCGGTGTTACCGTCCACGGCCGCACCCGCCGCCGTCCCGGCGCCTTCACTCGAGGACGCGGTCGCGGGCTGCCCCTGGGAGAGCAGCGCGGCGGCGGCGTGTGCGGTGCCGGCTGCCGGCGCGATCAGCGCGTAGGCGGCCAGGGCGAGCGCGACCAGGGCGATCAGCAACGCCTGCACCGATCTGGGCAGTGCGTGAAGCGGTTTGCGCCAGCGCGCCGTCGCGCCAGGGCGAAGGGTAGCCATACCTGTTCCTGCCTTGTCTGATGCCGTGTCAGAATGGAATCGGAATTGAATTGCCCGAGGCTCCGGAGAGCGCTCTCCAAGCAGGTGTGCTAAAAAAGCATTCATGAGCAAAGACCGTCCCGCGCCGGGCGCCTCGCCGACGCTCGAGCACGTCGCGAAGGTGGCCGGGGTCTCCCGCGCGACGGTGTCGCGGGTGATCAACGGAATCCGCAACGTGGACCCGCAGATCCAGGAGCTCGTGCGCGCCGCGGTGGCCCAGACCGGGTACGTGCCGAACCAGGCGGCCCGCTCGCTGGTGACCCGGCGGACCAACTCGATCGCGCTGGTGGTCTCCGAGGCCGAGCATCGCACCTTCGACGACCCGTTCCTCGGCCGCATCTTCACCGACCCGTTCTTCGGCCGGCTGGTCAGCGGCATTATGGGCGTGCTGCGCCCGCGGGGGGTCGCGATGGTGCTGATGCTGGCCGAGAACGACCAGGCGCGCTCGCAGCTGATCGGCTACCTCAAGCAGGGCCACGTGGACGGCGTGATCGCGGTCTCGGCGAGCGCCGCCGACCCGCTGCCCGGGCTGCTCACCGAGGCAGGACTGCCGGCGGTGCTCTCCCAGCGCCCGGTCAGCCCGCTGCCGATCAGCTATGTGGACGCGGCGCAGAGCGCGGGGGCGAAGCTGGCCGCGGACCGGCTCGCCGAGCGCGGCTGCCGGCGGGTCGCGACCATTTCCGGCCCGCTGGACATGCCGGCCAGCCAGGACCGGCTCAGCGGCTTCCGCGACGCGATGGCGCGGCGCGGGCACGCCTACGTCCCTTCGGTCGAGGGCAACTTCACCCAGGAGACCGGGGAGCGGGCGATGCGGCAGCTGCTGGCCGAGCATCCGGACCTGGACGGGGTGTTCGTGGCCAACGACCTGATGGCACTCGGCGCGGTGCTGGCGCTGCACGACAGCGGTCGCCGGGTGCCCGAGGACGTGGCGGTCATCGGGTTCGACGACAGCAACGCCGCGCTGATGAGCCGGCCGCCGCTGACCACCATCCGGCAGCCGCTGGAGGACATGGCCGCCGAGATGGCCCGGCTGCTGCTCAAGCACATCGACGACCCGGACAGCCCGCCCACATCGGTGATCTTCGAGCCCACCCTGGTGGTGCGCGAGTCCGCCTGACCGGCGCTCGCGCGTGCCGGATCCTGGCCACGCCGCGCCGTCGATCGCTGCGCCACCTGTCGCCACGCCGTCAGCCGCCGCGCTCGGGCTCGCCGCGCCGGGGTTCACGACGCCAGGTGTCATGACATTGGCTATCGCGACGTTAGGTTTCACGACGTTGGGTGTCATGACGTTATGTGCCGCAGTGCCGGAGCGCATGGCGGGACCCCATCTCATCGCCTCGTCTCGTCGTTGAGCCTCGGGCCGCGGACGTGTCACGTACGTCCGCGGGCCGTCGAGGTGGTGCCAGTGCCCGCCGCACTGGAGAGCGCTCTCCAGTCGAAGATGCTCGCCCACCGCCCCCGATCTGTCAACGCCCGCGACGTCCGCGCAGGCACGCGGGCCGGTCACGGCCCATCCTCAATCGCTTGACGGCGTGGTACCACTGAGCTGCGCTGATCCGCGCTCTGACATTCACCGCGAACTGCAACCGGTTCCGCAACCGGTTGCATCTTGTAAGACCTCTTGACGCGCTTGCATGTCGCGGGTTAAATCACAACGCGAAATAAGCGCGGCGTGCGGCGTGGCCGGTGGCGGATCGGCCACGCCGCACAAGCCACTCCACACGAGCCACACCTACACAAGCCGCACCACACAAACCACAGGACAGCACCACACACAGCACACCAGAGACACCAGAGACACCAGAGACACCAGAGACCACAGACCACAGACCACAGACCACAGACCACAGACCACAGACCACAGACACCAGACACCAGACACCAGACACCAGACACCAGACACCAGACACCAGACACCAGACACCAGACCAGAACTCTCACAGAGCAGAACTCTCACACCGGAGCAGAACTCCCACACACCGCTCGGCGCTGCGGTGCCCTCGCTGCTGGACCGGCCACGGCCCGGCGACGATCCCTTCCCACCGACCGACCGGACGTCGGTCCCGCATACCCACAGGGAGCGCCGAACGATGGACGCACCGCACAGCGATCATCCGCGCACCAGGCGGCCGCGCAGGCTGGCGCGCGCCGCCGCGATCATCACCGCAGCACCGCTGGCGGCGGGCGGGATGCTGCTAGCCCTCGACCAGCCCGCGCAGGCGGCCGGGCCGGTTTTTCCGGCCCACTACGCCGCGCCTTACCTCCAGGTGACCACCGGCGACGTCGGCGACATGACCGCCGACAAGAACGCGACCGGCCTGAAGTACTACACCCTTGCGTTCCTCATCCCGCAATCCGGTTGCACGCCGTACTGGGAGGACGGCGGCTTCGCGCTGGGCACCTTCAACGCGCAGATCAGCTCCCTCCAGGCGGCCGGTGGCCAGGTCATCATCTCCTTCGGCGGCGCGGCCGGCGGTGAGCTGGCCCAGACCTGCACCAACGTCTCGTCGCTGACCGCCGCGTACGCCAACGTCGTCAACACCACCGGCGTCACCCGGCTGGACTTCGACATCGAGGGCGGCGTCCTGAACGACACCGCCGCGACCAGCCGGCGCAACCAGGCGCTGGCCGCGCTGCAACGGCAGAACCCTGCCGTGCAGGTGGACTACACCCTCGGCGTCTCGCCGAGCGGTCTGCCGACCGGCACCGCCTCGCAGTACGCGCTGTTGCAGGACGCGAAGAATCAAGGCGTGAACGTCAGCGTGGTCAACATCATGACGATGGACTACTACGACGGCCAGCCGGTCATCAACGACGCCCTCTCCTCCGCGCGCGGCACGGCGAACCAGCTGGCCGGCCTGTACGGGATCTCCACCTCGGCCGCCTACGCGCGGATGGGCCTGACCCCGATCGCCGGCCGCAACGACGACGGCGCGCAGTTCTCCCAGGCCGACGCGCAGACGCTGGAGAACTTCGCGGCCGCCAACGGCGTGCAGGAGCTGGCGTTCTGGGAGGTGGACGGCTACGACAAGGGCACCGGCTACGCCTACTCGCGCATCTTCAACCAGATCACCGGCGGCGGGTGCACGAGCAACTGCGGCGGCGGCACCGGACCCGGTCCCGTCACCGGCTACCAGGGCCTGTGTCTGGACGTGCGCGCGGCCAACAGCGCGGACGGCACGCCGGTCCAGGTGTACACCTGCAACGGCACCAACGCGCAGTCCTGGACGCTGACCTCCGGCAACCAGCTGCAAGCCCTCGGCAAGTGCCTGGACGTGGCCGCCGCCGGAACGGCCGACGGCACCAAGGTGCAGCTGTACACGTGCAATGGCACGGGAGCTCAGGTGTGGCAACACCAGTCAAACGGCGAGTACGTCAACCCCAACTCCGGCAAGTGCCTCGACGACACCGGCTACGGCGGCTCGGGCACCCAGGTGCAGATCTGGAGCTGCGCGGCCACCTCCAACCAGCAGTGGAGCCTGCCGTAAGCACGTCCGGCTCCGGTAGCGCATAACGCATAGCGCACGAAACCGGGGCGGGCACCGGGCTGATGCTCGGCGCCCGCCCCGGCGTCGTCTTCAGGACTGTGCCTTCAGGAGCGCGCCGCCCTCAGGCTCAGCGCCTCACGCGCGCGCGGCCTCGGGCCGCGCCGCCGCGGCGACCGCCGGGCCGGTCGAGCCGCGCACCACGAGTTCGGGCTCGAACAGCAGCTCATCCGCGGTGACCGTGGCGCCCTCGATCTGGCCGACCAGCATCGCCACCGCGGCGCGGCCCATCGCCTCGATCGGCTGGCGCACCGTGCTCAGCGGCGGGTCGGTGCAGCTCATCAGCGAGGAGTCGTCGTAGCCGACCACCGAGAGCTGGTCGGGCACGCGCAGCCCCGCGCGCCGGGCCGCGCGCACCGCGCCGAGCGCGATCAGGTCGCTGCCGCAGACGATGCCGGTGATGCCGCGGGCGATCAGCCGGGAGGCCGCGGCCTGCCCGCCCTCGAGCGAGAACATCGCCCGCTCGACCCAGTTCTCGTCGTACGCCAGGCCGCCAGCCAGCGCCGCGGTCCGGAACGCGGCGTGCTTGCGGCGGGAGGGCATGTGGTCCGCCGGGCCGAGGATCAGCCCGATCCGCTCGTGGCCGAGCGCGGCCAGGTGGCCGAAGGCCTGCTCGACCGCGACCGCGTCGTCGGTGGAGACCCGGGGGAAGTCCAGGTGCTCGGCCGCCGCGTTGACCAGCACCACCGGCAGCCGCAGTTCGAGCAGTCGCAGATAGTGCTGGTGCGGCGCGTCCGCCTCGGCGTAGTGGCCGCCGGCGAACACCACCCCGGAGACCTGCTGCTCCAACAGCATCTCCACGTAGTCCGACTCGGACAGGCCGCCGGCCGTGCGCGTGCACAGCACCGGGGTGAACCCGCGCTGCGCCAGCGCCCCGCCGACCACCTCGGCCAGCGCCGGGAAGATCGGGTTCTGCAACTCCGGCAGCACCAGCCCGATCAGCCGGGCGCGCTCGCCGCGCAGCTGCGTCGGCCGCTCGTAGCCGAGCACGTCCAGCGCGGTCAGGATGGCGGCACGTGTCCCCTCGGCGACCCCCGGCTTGCCGTTCAGCACCCGGCTGACCGTGGCCTCGCTGACCCCGGCCTTCTTCGCCACTTCCGCAAGCCTCCGCGACATGCCGCAAGAATAGCGCACCGCCTTGCAAGCCGGTGCAAGTCTTCCAGCTCTGCGTCAACCGGCGCCCGGTGCGCACCGAGCGGTCGTGTGCCTACCTAGCCCCCACCAGCGGCGAAGCTAGAAGACCACCGCCGCATCGCGAGATAATTGCGAAATATTGTTGATGCCTTGCAGCGGCATGTCCGAGACCGCCGGTTCTCCTACGCAATCAGTGTTTCCAGCGGGTCCGCTCGACGATCTCCTCGTCCGTCGCGTCGGCGAACAGCGCGGCCTCGCCCCGGCGCACGCCCGCGACAGTGCGCACGAACAGCTCGCCGAATGCCTCAGCGAACAGCCCGTCGGCCTCGAACGCCGCCGCCGCGGCCTCCAGCGAAGACGGCAGGGCCCTGACGTCGCGCTTGGCCGCCTCCTCAGCGGACAGCGTCGCCGGATCGACGTCGATCGGCTCGGGCAGCGCGGCGCGGTCCGCCAGCCCCGCGCGGCCGGCAGCCAGCAGCCCCGCGATCAGCAGATAGGGGTTGGCCGCCAGATCGACGCACTTGACCTCGAAATTCGCCGCGTTCGCGCCGTCACCCGCGGCGCCGGTGACCAGGCGCAGCGCCGCCTCGCGGTTCTCCAGACCCCAGCAGGCGAAGGCCCCGGCCCAGTGCGACGGGATCAGCCTCAGGTAGCTGGCGGCCGCCGGCGCGCCGAGGGCGAGCAGCCCGGGCAGGTGGCCGAGAATGCCGGCCGCGAACGCCTCGCCGTCCTCGGTCAGGCCGTGGCGCCCGGGACCGCCGGACATCAAGTTCCAGCTGCGCGACGGCGTGTCCGTGCCCGGGCCGTGCCGCCACAGGCTCAGGTGCACGTGGCCGCCGTTGCCGACGCCGCCGGCCACCACCTTCGGCGAGAAGGTCGCGCGCAGCCCGAGGCCGGCGCTGACCGCGCGGATGGTCTCGCGCACCAGCACCAGGGTGTCCGCCGCGCCGACGGGATCCTCGGCGGCGACCGAGAGTTCGTACTGCCCGGCGGCGTACTCGGGATGGATCTGGTCGAGCACGACGCTCTGGGCCCTCAGCGCGTCGATCAGCGTCGTGAGATAGCCGGACTGCTCGGTCAGGCGCGTCATGCTGTATGCGGGGCCTGAGCATGCGGGCACGAACTCGTCACCGTCGCCCCGCGAGATACACCATTCGACCTCGAACGCCGCGCGCACCGTGTAGCCGTCCTCGGCGAGCCTGCCCACCTCGCGCCGCGCCAGGCTGCGCGCGTCGAGCGGATGTACCGCGCCGTCCTGGCTGTAGCGGTCGGCCGGGGCCCACGCCCAGCCGGGCTGCGCGGCCAGCGTGCTGAGCCGGTCGAGGTCCGGCATCAGGCGCAGGTCGCCGACGGGGCCGCCCGCGCCGTCCACCGCCACCGCGGAGTCGTCGAGCAGGAAGGTGTCGAAGCACGGCGACATGCCCACGCCCCAGGCCGCGGCGCGCTCCAGCTTGGCCAGCGGCACGCCCTTGACCCTGGTGATGCCGCTGTTGTCCACCCACGTGACGGCTACGGCGCCGACCGCGCCGCGCGCCGCGAGGTCCTCGGCGATCCGCCTGGCCCGGGCGGCGCGCTCGTCGCGCTCCCGCTGGTCCAAGATCCCCCAAAGACCCATCGCCGTTCCCTTCGACACACGCCCGGCGCGCCGGGCCGCCGCTCCTCGTTCGCCAAGTCTGCCCGATCGCGGAGCAAAAGTTTGTCACAGGTGGTGTGCGGCACTTACCAATCAGTAGTCCGGGCGCGAAACTGTGCGCCAAACGCAACTCAGACCCCTGCGCGTGAGGAGCCGCCCATGGTGACCAGGACCCTGCCCCAACCCACCGTCGGACTGCGGCGCACGCTCAGCGTCTGGCAGGCGGTCGGGCTGTCGGTCGCGCTGATGGCGCCGAGCATGGCCGCCAACATCAACCCGCAGGCGAGCGTGCCGTCGGTCGGCCGCGCGGTGCCGCTGGCCTTCCTGCTCGCGGCCGTCGGCGTGCTGCTGGTCGCCTACGTGTTCGTCCGGCTGTGCCAGTACTTCAACCACTCAGGGTCCGTATACGCCTTCGTCGGCGCGACGCTCGGCCCGCGCGCCGGGGCGGCGGCCGGGTGGGGGCTGCTGGGCACCTACATCTTCTACGGAGTGACCACCTCGTCGGTGGTCGGCATCTTCGGCACCTCCTTCCTCGAGCAGATCGGCGCCTGGCACAACCCGCCGGCCCGCGCCGGGTACGTGCTGACCGCCGTGGCGCTGGCGCTGTGCTTCCTGCTGACGGCGATCCCGGTGCGGCGCGGTACGAACGTGCTGCTCGTGGTGGAGGGTGCGACCGTCGCGCTCATCCTGGTGGTCTCGGCGGTGGTGCTGGTCAAGCTGCTGTCGCACGACGCGCCGTCCGGTCAGCACTTCACCATGAGCGTGTTCACCGTGCCGCCGGGCACGAGCGCGTCGGCGGTCTTCCTCGGCATCGTGTTCGGCTTCCTGTCCTTCGCCGGCTTCGAGGCGGCCGCCACGCTCGGCGAGGAGGCCGCGCACCCGCGCCGCGACATCCCGCGGGCGATCCTCGGCACGGCGGTCTTCGGCGGGCTGTACTTCACCGTGGTCACCGCGATCGAGGCGATGGGCTTCGGCACGGACGCCAAGAGCGTGGCGGCCTTCGGCGCGTCGCACTCACTGATCGGCGACCTGGGCACGTCGTACGTGGGCTCCTGGGTCGGCGACACCATCACCCTGGGCGCGATGATCAGCGCGTTCGGCTGCTGCCTGGCCTGCACCGTGGGCAGCGCCCGGCTGCTGTACGCGCTGAACCGCGACGGCTTCGGCGAGCGCGGCTTCGGAAAACTCTCGGCGATCGGCACGCCGGCGCGCTCCGGCGCCGCGGTCGCGGGCATCATGGCTACGGTGATAGCGATCAGCATCGCCGGCATGTCGGCGGTACCGGAGGACACCTTCACCTGGGGCGGCACGATCGGCACGCTGATCCTGCTGGTGGCCTACCTCCTGACGACGGTCGGCGCGATCCGGCTGCTCTTCGTGCAGCGCCGCATGCAGATCCCGGCCTGGCAGATCGTCATCCCGCTGGCCGCGATCGTGCTGCTCGGCTACACGCTGTACCGCAACGTGATCCCGTACCCGGCCTGGGGCTCGTCCACGTTCTGGCTGCCGGTGGTCTCCGGCGGCTGGCTGCTCGTCGGCGTCGTAGCGGTCCTCGCGGCCCCGGCGACGGCTCGGCGCATGGGCGCCAAGCTCACCGAAATGGAGGGCATCGCGGCCGCCACGGCGGCTCCCGGCCCCGGAACGGCCACCGCCGCCACCACATGACCAACCACCGGCCAACCGACGAACAGCCGACCGATCAGCAGCCGACCGACCATCGGCTGACTGATCGACGGCTGATCGATCACCACTGCCACGCGGTAGTCCGCCGCGACCTCGACCGAACCGGCTTCGAGCTGCTGCTCACCGAAGCCGGCTCGGTCGGGCCGCTCGGCGGCAGCGCCTTCGACTCGCAGATCGGTTTCGCGGTGCGCCGCTGGTGCGCTCCCCTGCTCGACCTGGAGCCGCACGCCGCCGCCGACGCGTACCTCGACCGCCGCGCCGAACTCGGCCACGCCGAGGTCACCCGCCGCATGCTGCGCGCCGCGAACCTCGAAGCGCTCTGCGTGGACACAGGATTCGAACCCGAACCGCTCCTCTCCCCGACCGAGCTCGGCCAGGCCGCGGGCGCATTATCGTATGAAATCGTCCGTTTGGAGCAAGTCGCCGAGGATGTCGCACGGCAGCTGACCGGCAAAGAGCCTGGATTCGATGGGACACCACCTAGATCCGATGGGACACCGCCCGGATCCGACGAGGCACCGCCTAGATCCGATGGGACACCACCTGGACTCGATGAGGCAACATCCGGATTCGAAAAGGCACCGCCTGGACCGCCCGGATCCGATGAGGCACCGCCTGGATCCGATGAGGCACCGGCTGGATCCGATGAAGCACCGCCTGGGAGCGGTGAGACGGCGGCCGATTTCGCTGACGGAGCCCGTGGGATTGATCAGACCGCCGTGGGTCTTGCGCAGAAGGCAGCCGCGTTCGCGGACCTGGTCCGCGAACGGCTCGGCGAACGGGCACGGACGGCGGTCGGCTTCAAGTCGATCGCCGCGTACCGTCACGGCCTCGACCTCGCCGGCGAGCGGCCGAGCGACGCCGAGGTCGCGGCCGCCGCGCGGCGCTGGCTCGCCGATGTGGCGCGAGGAGGACCGGCGTCCACGATCCGCCTCAGTGACGAGACGCTGCACCGGTTCCTGATCTGGTGCGGGGTGGACCTCGGCCTGCCGGTGCAGTTCCATGTCGGCTACGGCGACGCCGACATCGATCTCGACCGCGGCGACCCGCTGCTGCTCACCCGGCTGCTGCGGGCGCTCGAACCTACCGGCGTGCCGGTGCTGCTGCTGCACAACTACCCGTTCCACCGCCACGCGGGATACCTCGCGCAGGTGTTCTCGAACGTCTTCATCGACGTCGGGCTGGCCACGCACAACCTCGGACACGGCTCGCGGGCAATGATCGCGGAGGCGCTCGAACTGGCGCCGTTCGGCAAGGTTCTGTACTCCTCCGACGCCTTCGCGCTGCCCGAGTTGCACTACCTCGGCGCCTGCCTCTTCCGCCGCGGCCTGGCGGACTTCCTGCGCGCGGGCGTCGCCGACGACGCGTGGAGCGCCGAGGACGCCGACCGGGTCGCGGGGCTGATCTGTTCCGAGAACGCCCGCCGTGTCTACCGGCTAAAGTGACCGCCGTGACCGACCGAATGAGCGACCTGCTTCCCGATTACGACGATCCCTTCGCCGACTCCCCCGGGCGTTTCGGCCCCACGGCCACGGTCGAGGTCGAGCCGACCGACATCGGCCCGGTGCACACCGACTACGCGCCGCGGCACGACGGCGACCCGGACCCCGGCGAGATCGTCTGGACGTGGGTGCCGTTCGAGGAGCACGACGGGCGCGGCAAGGACCGCCCGGTGCTGATCGTCGCGCGCGAGCGCGCCGGGACCCTGCTCGCCGTGCAGCTGACCAGCAAGCGCCATGACGGCATGGCGGACTTCGTCGATGTCGGTACCGGTCCCTGGGACCGCCAGGGCCGCGAGTCGTGGGCGAACCTCGATCGCGTCATCCGCGTGCACGAGGAGGGCATGCGCCGCGAGGCGTGCGCCATGCCGCGCCACCGGTTCGACGTTGTTACCGCGCGCCTGCGCAACCGTTACAACTGGTCCTAAGGCGTCGGCCCGCATTGGGGCGGACGATGGTCTTCGGGCACGAGCGGCTGAGCCTGAGCGGGCCGCTCGTGCCCGGTCAGCCGCGCGGGTAGCTGCGTACGATGTGGCCCTTCAGGTTCACCAGCAGGTACGCGCCGCCGTAGTCGTCGCTGAGGTAGACGCCGATTCCGGGGCCCTGGTCGCTCCAGTTGCCCTCGATGATCAGGTAACGGGACGTCGGGTGCGGGATCTTCAGCTGCTGGTCGGCGTCGGCGAACAGCGTCGGCAGCATGTCCCAGGCGACCGCGTCGAGGTCCACCGGCTTCTCGTCGGAGACCTCGCCGCCCATGACATGTTCGAACGTGCCGTTGCGGTACCAGTACTCGTCATAGAGCGACGCGTCCGCGGCGGTTTCGACCTCGACGGCCGCATAGTCGCCGTAGAGGACCAGCTCGATGATCTTCCGGTTGCCGAACTGCCGGCGCAGGGCGTTGACCGTCGCGCGCGCTCCGGCGGGGGTGAGCAGGTTCGAGGCCTGGCCCTGACCACTGCCGCCGCCCCCGCCCGAGGACGGCGACGGGGAGGCCGTGCCCGACCGGCCGCCGAGAGCGGCGGCTGACGACGAGGCGCCGGCGCTCTGCGTGCCCAGATGGCTGCCGGTCGATGCCGACGCGGGCGCGTCGCGCAGGGTCCACACGAGCGCCGCGGTCAAGCCGATCACGGCGGTGCCGGTGACGGAGGCGACGAAGGTGGCCGTGCGGCGCCGACGCGACTGCTGCTGGGCACCAGGTACGGACGGCATGGACGGGAAAGACGGGAAGGAGTCGCGCGGCACGCCGTCCAGGTAGCCGGCCGAGGCGTGGGGCGCGTAGCCGCCGTCCGACGAGCCGTACGCCGCGCCGGACGGGCCGAACGGCGGGACCGGCGAAACGTACGGCGGGTACGACGCCGACGCGGCGGCGTTGCCGTTGCCGTACATGGCCGACATGGCGCCCTGCTCGGCGGCGGCGAGCATGTGGTCCAGTTGCGCGGCGTCGGGCCGGGCCGCGGCGTCGCGTACCAGCAGGGCTCGCAGCACCGGCGTGAGCGGCCCGGCGTGCGCCGGCTCGGGGACCTGGGCGTCGAGGACGGCGGCAAGCGTCGCGAGGGTGGTGTCGCGGCGCAGCGGGTTGTGGCCCTCGAGGGCGACGTACATCAGCATGCCGAGCGACCAGAGGTCGGAGGCCGGATCGCCTTCCTGGCCGCGGATGCGCTCAGGGGCGATGTACTCCGGCGAGCCGATCAACGCGCCGGTGGCGGTGAGGTTGCTCGACTCCTGCAACGCGGCGATGCCGAAGTCGGTCAGCACCGGCGTGCCGTCCGGGCGCAGCAGGACGTTGGCCGGCTTGACGTCGCGGTGCTGGATGCCGGCGGCGTGCGCGGCACGCAGCGCGGCGAGCACGCCGCGGCCGATGTGCGCCACCTCCTGCGGCAGCAGGGGTCCGCGCTTGACGCGATCGTCGAGCGAGCCGCCGGTGACCAGTTCCATGACGAGCCACGGGTGCCGGTGCTCGGCGGAATCGACGATGTGATAGATCGTCACGACGTTCGGGTGGTGCAGCCGCGCGAGGGCGCGCGCCTCACGCATCACGCGCTCGCGCATCACGTGCGCGGCGACCGGATCGTCGTCGTACACGGCCTGCTCGGCGGGCCGTACCTCTTTGAGCGCGACCTCGCGCTGAAGCATGGTGTCGCGGGCGCGCCACACCAGGCCCATGCCTCCGCCGCCGAGCCGTTCCAGCAGCTCGAAGCGGCCGTCGATGAGGCCGCGAGCCGGCCCCCCAGCAGTCATGGCGGCACTATACGGGAAGCACGCGGCGCGGCGGCACGGTCTCGGGCGGCGTGAGTCAGGAAACGATCATCGCGGCACTGCGATCAGGGGACGTTGACGGTGAAGGCCGCGGTGTGCAACTTGCCCGCGGTCTGGAACTGGACGAACAGCCGCCACGCGCCCTTCCCCGGGAACAGCGCGTCCGCGGTGAGCGCTCCGGAGCCGCCCGCCCCGCCCGCGCGGCCGGTCGAGAGCATGTGCGCGAACGCCGCGTCGCCGACGCGGAACGCGGTCAGGTGGGCGTATCCGTCGAGGTAGCGCTCGAAGTAGGCGACCGGTTTCCCGCCCCTGGTCACGTTGACGGCCAACGGGATCGTCGCACCCGGCTTGAGCGCGCCGGCGAGGGTGACGGTGTAGCCGTCCGTCGTCGCGGACATCGACGGCGCGGGCACCGGGGCGTCGGCGGACCGGCCGGGGACGGTCAGCGGACGCGAGAGCACGTAGCGCAGCGGCGTGCCGGCGCTCGAGTCCGGCGCGGCGAAGGTGATGTACGTGCGGTACGAGCCGGGGGCGAGCGCGGGCAGCTGGACGGTCCACGTGCCGTCCTCCCGCATCGTGGGGTCGAACTCGCGGTAGCCGGTCATGTCCGAGCGGATGAGATAGAAGACGACGAGCTTGCTCTCATAGGGCTGATACCGGGTGACGGCGTGGTCGTCCGGGCCGGTGATGTGGAAGCTGAACGCGGCCGGGCGGCCGGCGGCGAGCGTAGCGGCGGACGGCAGGTAGACGTAGCCGCCCTCGTGGTCGGCCAGGCCGGTGCTCTTCGGGGACGCCTCGGCCGGCGCCGGCGCCGGGGCCGCCGTCATGTCCATGTGGTCCATGCCGGGCGTGCTCGACGAGCCGGCCTTGTCAGCGGTCTTCGACGAGGTGCAGGCCGCGCCGGACAGGGCCGCGGCGACCAGCAGGGCCGCCGCCAAGCCGCGGCGCGCGGCCGAGCGTACCGACACGGCTGACGCGACTGAGACGACTGACACCTGCCACGGCCTCCCTGGGTACGTTGCCGAGCCGCCGGCGAGTCGTCCGGCGGCTCGGCTGTTCGCGTACTGCTACTGCTCACTGTCGCGTGCCATTGCTCGCTGCCGCTACCGCTCCCCTGCTGTCAGGAGCCCGCGGCCGCGATCATCAGGGGCTTGAGCAGCCGATGCTGGCCGGTACCACCGGAGTCGAGTTGTAGTTCGCGGTGAACCCGAACGAGGTACTGGCCTTCGGTGCGAGTTGTCCGTTCCAGGTGGCGGATTTGACCGTGACCAGCGAGCCCGCCTGGGACACCGTGCCGTTCCAGGCGCTGCTGATGGTCTCGCCGTCCGGAGCGCTCCAGCTGGTCGTCCAGCTGTTGATGGTGGACGTGGTCGGGTTGGTCACCGTGACCTGGCCCTGGAAGCCGCCGGGCCAGCTGTTGGTGATCGTGTACGAGGCCTTGCACTCGACCGTGGGCCCGGGCGGCGCGCCGGTGCCGATGCCGGTCACCTGGCCGGTACCGCCGTCGAAGACCACGTCGGAGCAGCCGTAGAAGGTCTCAGAGCTGTCCGAGCGGGCCCACACGGAGTAGATGATGTGCCGGCCGCTCTTGCCCGCGGGCAGGGTGGCGTTCCAGTAGTAGTAGCTGCTGACGGTGCCCGGGTCGCCCACGGACGGCGGCTGCACCGACGTGGAGAACGGAGTGCTCACCATGTCGGCCCAGGTCAACGGCTTGGTCTGGTCCCAGCCATCCTTGGTGATGTAGAGGTAGAAGGTACCCGGGTGCGCCGCCCACTTGTTGTACTTGATCTGGATGTTGGCGCCCGTGGTCAGGTGGGTCACCGGCCAGTCGGTGCGTGCTTGGTCGAACCCGGAGAAGTCGTAGTAGTTGCTGTTTCCGCTGCACAGCTTGCCGTCCGGGATGAACCCGACCGTGCCGCCGCTGGTGGCGCCGGCGCGGTTGCCGACGGCGAACCAGTTGTACAGCGGGGTGGTGCCGCTGGTGGCGACCGCGGCCTGGCACGCCGGGTTCTGCGGCACGATCTGTCCGGTCGAGGTGAGTCCGTCCTCGTAGCACAGGAAGGTCCGGCTGCCCGCGACCGTCATGGCCCCGTGCGCCGAAGCCGGAGTGGCACTCACCAGAGTCGCCAGCAGTGTTCCCGCGGCGACCGCGCCGAACAGCGCGAGTTTGTTCCGCTTCCTCACGTTACCCACCCTTCTTGGGTCCTGAGGGAGGCTTGGTCCGGCGGGAGCGTAGCCTCGCCGGACCCGCCGGTGAACGGCGCAGTGTCGCGGAGCGCGGAACGATCGCCGAAGTCAACCGGCGAACATGTGCTCAGTAGCACGTCAGATGGGACAAGGTCCTGATGCGATGGCGCGCAATGCGGACGAAGGGGATGAAACTTTCGGCCACGAGTGAAAACCTTCGAACGGTTCGACCCGCCGCGCGCGGTGCATCGACGTGCGCCGTCAGCGGGTCCGCAGACCGTCCATCAGCAGGTCGAGCAGGCGGCCGGCCTGCGCGCGGTTCTCCGCCGCGCCCGCGACGAGGGTCACGCCGGACAGCCCGGCGAGCACGTCGCCCGGATCCACGTCGGAACGCACCGTCCCGGCACGAGCGCCGGCGCCGAGCAGTGCGCTGACGGCACCGATGAGCTTGTCGCGGCTGTGCGCGAACGGATTGCCGCCGGAAGCGACGACCTGGCGCAGCGCGTCGGCCATGCCGCGCTTGGTGGTCATGTATTCGACGAAGCGGTCCATCCACACGCGCAGGGCGCGGTCCGGCGGCATGCTCGCGATCAACTCCGGCACCGGGTCGCACAATTTGTCCAACTCACTGCGGTACGCCGCCTCGACGAGCGCTTCGCGCGTCGGGAAGTGCCGGTACAGCGTCCCGATGCCGACGGCCGCCTCCTTGGCGATGGACTCCAGCGTCACGTCGGGACCGCCGCGCGAGAAGGCGCGCACCGCGACCTCGAGCAGCCGGTCGCGGTTGCGCTGCGCGTCGGCGCGCAGCGGCCGCTGCTCGGTGGACACGGTGCCTCCTGTCGTGCGGGTTCGGGAGTTCGAGTATGCGGGATGGTACTAGCGGAGGGCCCTCCGGTTAGTCGGCGACACACCGGATACCCGCGCAGCGCGGCGCTCTACCATACGGCCCGCCGATACGGAATCAATGTTCTGACCGTCACTGATACGGGTGATATTCCTTGCCCGGCGCCGGACCCGTCACCAGACTCCGAAACGAGGCGACCGACCAAGAGGAGAGGCGGCCCCTGGTGAGCCAGCCGTTCGAGCTGCCGGACTTCTACCTGCCGTACCCCGCCCGTCTCAATCCCCACCTGGAGGGTGCCCGCACGCACTCCAAGGCCTGGGCCCGCGAGATGGGCATGCTCGAGGGGTCGGGCATCTGGACCGAGGCCGACCTCGACGCGCACGACTACGGCCTGCTCTGCGCGTATACGCACCCTGACGCCTCGGCGGCGGAGCTCGACCTGGTGACCGACTGGTACGTCTGGGTCTTCTTCTTCGACGACCACTTCCTGGAGACCTTCAAGCGCACCAACGACCGCGAGGGCGGCAAGGCCTATCTGGACCGGCTGCCCGCCTTCATGCCGATGGACCCGGCCGCTGGCACGCCCGAGCCGACCAACCCGGTCGAGGCGGGCCTGGCCGACCTGTGGGCCCGCACCGTGCCGACCATGTCGGAGCATTGGCGTGCCAGGTTCGCGGAGAGCACCGAGAACCTGCTCAACGAGTCGCTCTGGGAGCTGTCGAACATCAACGAGGGCCGGATCCCCAACCCGGTCGAGTACATCGAGATGCGCCGCAAGGTCGGCGGCGCGCCGTGGTCCGCGGGGCTGATCGAGCACGCGGCGGCGGCCGAGGTCCCGGCGCAGATCGCCGGAACGCGGCCGATGCGGGTGCTGCGCGACGCCTTCGCGGACAGCGTGCACCTGCGCAACGACCTGTTCTCGTACGAGCGCGAGACGCGCGACGAGGGCGAGCTGAGCAACGGCGTGCTGGTGCTCGAGACCTTCCTCGGCTACGACACGCAGCGCGCCGCCGACGCCGTGAACGACCTGCTGACCTCGCGGCTCCAGCAGTTCGAGAACACCGCGCTGACCGAGCTGCCCGCGCTGTTCGCCGAGCACGCCCTGGACCCCGCGTCGGTGGCGAAGGTGCTGGCGTATGTCAAGGGTCTGCAAGACTGGCAGTCCGGCGGGCACGAGTGGCACATGCGCTCGAGCCGCTACATGAACCGCGGCGGGTCCGGCGCGGCGGGCGCCGGTGCCGTCGTCGAGGCCGCCGCCACCGCCGCGCGGGAGCTGCCGCTGCCCTTCGGCCTGACCGAGCTGCCGCTGGCCGACCTCGGCCTGTCCGCGGCGCTGCCGCTGGTGCGCTCGCTGACCGGCGAGACCGGCGGCGCGCAGCGCGCCAGGCGGTACTCGCACGTGCCGTTCGCCCCGGTCGGGCCGATCCGGTTGCCCGCGTTCGACATGCCGTTCGAGCTGCGGATGAACCCGCACCTCGACCACGCCCGGCGCAACACGCTGGCCTGGTCGCGCCGGATGGGCCTGCTGCTGCCGCAGCCGGGCGAGCCGGCCTCGCGGATCTGGGACGAGCCGATGCTCGCCGGCTTCGACTTCCCGCTGTGCGCCGCGGCGCTGAACCCGGAAGGCTCGCTCGAGTCGCTGGACCTGGGCTCGCAGTGGCTGACCTGGGGCACCTACTGGGACGACCTGGTCCCGGCCGTCTACGGCTCGCGACGCGACCTGGCGGCGGCGAAGCTGGTGGCCGAGCGGCTGCTGCTGTTCATGCCGCTGGAGACGCCGAGCAGCCCCGCCACGCCGGTCACCGCCCTCGAACGCGGCCTGGCCGACCTCTGGCCGCGCACGGTCGGCCCGATGGACCAGGAAGCGCGCGCCGCGCTGCGCGACGCCATCGCGGTGATGCTCGACGCGACCCTGTGGGAGCTGGCCAACCAGATCCAGAACCGCGTCCCCGATCCGGTGGACTACATCGAGATGCGCCGCGACACCTTCGGCTCGCAGCTGACGATGAGCCTGGCGCGGCTGCGCAACGCCGAGCGGGTGCCGGCCGAGGTGTACCGCACGGGCACGATGCGTGCGCTCGACAACTCGGCGGCCGACTACGCCTGCCTGATCAACGACCTGTACTCGTACCGCAAGGAGCTGGAGTTCGAGGGCGAGCTGCACAACTGCGTGCTCGTGGTGCGCAACTTCCTCGACTGCGACCAGGAGGCGGCCGTGCGCATCGTCGGCGACCTGATGAACTCGCGGATGCACCAGTTCCAGCACGTGGTCCGCGCCGAGCTGCCGGTCCTAGCCGACGACTTCGACCTCGACGACGCGGCGCGCAAGGCGCTGGGCCGCTACGTGCGGGAATTGGAGGACTGGACGGCAGGCGTCCTCAACTGGCACCGCCACACCCGCCGCTACGACGACGACTCGCTGACACGCCGGTACGGCCCGCGCGCGGCCGCGCCGTCCGGCACGACCTCGGACACGAGCACGCGGACGTGGGACTTCGGCCCCAAGGGCATCGGCACCGCTGCGGCACGCGATCAGGTGCGCGCCTTGGCGACCGCCTTGGCCACCGCGCCCTCGACCACGTCCGAGCTCACGCCGTTGAGCCCGACCAGGTAAAGCACCGCGATCGAGTTGCCCGACCGCGCCGCCACGATGTCCCCGGACGCGTTGACTCCCCCGGAGACCGTGATGGAGAGCGTGAACGCGTACGACGCGTCGCCGTAGTCGGGCAACTCGGTCTTCACGATCGTGAACGTGCTCTGACCCGTCGAGCCGGCGTGCGTGTGTGTCGTGCAGCTCGGCACGGCCGAGGTCAACCGCTGCCAGGCCTTGTCCGCCTGGCCGGAGTTTCCGGCGGCAAGCTCCTCGACCAGGTACGGCCCGCGCAGCCCTTGGCTCAGGTTCACCTCGGTGCGATGCGGCAGCGCCGCGTTCCACAGGCTGGAGTTGAGCAGCGGGCACTTGTCGGACATCGGCACGTTGGTGGCCGCGGCGTCAACGCGCCATGGGCCCCGCAGATCGCCGGGCGACAGCAGCTTGGCCGCCAGGCCGGCCGTGCTCGGACTCGAACCGCCCGACGCGCGAGACGTGGCCGAGGCGGACTGAGCAGTCGAGGGGGCGGCGGAACAGCCGGCCGCCGTCAGTCCGACTAAAGCGACCGAACCGGCCATCAAGACGCGGAAGCCGATTCGTGACGCGCGCATGCAACCCCCTCGGGTCGGGTGCCGACGCACGCAGGCTATTGGCTGGGTGTCCGCAAGGCCATGGCATCGCCGAACCGTTACACATTTCGCTGCGGTCGCGGATACATGACGTCGCAGCAGGTCGGCGTGTTACCCGGTTTATCTGGACCGCCGCAGGTGGCGATTGGATCTCGGTCCGTCCTTCCGTGCAGATCGCAGCACACGCCCCACGCATCTCACGCGCCACACGTGCGTTCTTCGCTTCGTTGGGCCTGTTATCTCTCGGTGAGGCTCGAGATACGGTGTCACGGAAGCCTCACCCGGCACAATGGCGAGTTGATGCCACAGTATTTCGCTCAGTACGCAGCTAACAGACTCTCAGGTGAGACACTGGGAGGGATCAGGCATCCCCCCAGTCTGATCATGCTCCCGACGAACGCGAGTACGCGGTTCGGGACGCACCCCCGGCGTCGCCTTCCCCCAGAGACGCCGGGGGCCTCTCTCTCGGGCCCGCTCCCCCGGTGATCGGCCCCGAAGCCTCGCCTCACAGGGTTCAGACATCCCAGCGCACGTGCAAGTGTTCCGGCTTGCGGAAGACCAGGCCGCGCGGGGCGGGGCGCGGGCGGTCGGGATCGAGGCGCAGGCCGGGCAGCCGCTGAAGCAGCAGGCTGACGGCGACCCGGGCCTCCAGCCGCGCGGCGTGGGCGCCCAGGCAGAAGTGCGGGCCCTGCGCGAAGGCGAGATGCAACCGGGAGTTGGCCCGGCGCACGTCGAAGCGGTCCGGCCGCGCGAACAGCGCCGGATCCCGGTTCGCCCCCGCGATCGAGACCGTGACCAGGTCACCGGCCCGGATCGGCGCTCCGGCCAGCTCGGCGTCCCGCGTGGCGTACCGGTCCACCACCGCCGCGGCCGGCTCGAGGCGCAGCGACTCCTCGACCGCGTCGGCGATCAGCGCCGGATCGGCGCGCACCAGCGCGAGCTGGTCCGGATGCGAGAGCAGATGCAGCACCGCGTTGACGATCATCGCCTCGGTGGTCTCGATGCCGCCGAACATCATCACGGCGGCGTTCGAGACCACCTCGGGAAGGGCCAGCGCGCCGTCGGGGCCGGCAACGGCCGAGTCCGCGGCGTCCGAATCCCCGGCCGCGGCAGTGGCGCCGGTGGCGGCAGGGGTGCCGGTGGCGGCCGCTACCAGCAGCGACTCGCGATCGCCCGCGCGTACCGTCGCGCGCACGCTCGCGTCGAGCCGTTCGAACGCCGCGGCGCCGCCGGGCCGGGGTTCGAGCCCCGCAGAGATGTCGGAGACCGCGCCGACGATCGCGTCGTACCAGGCGAGCACGGTCGCCGCCTCGGTGCCGACCAGCCCGAGCGACTCGGCGACCACGGCGACCGCCAGCGGTCCGGCCAGGCCCCTGCGCAGTTCCGCGGCGCCGGCCGGTCTCAGCCCCTCGACCAGCCGCCGCGCCTCGGCCTCGATGAACGCGGCGAGCCGCGCCTCGACGTCGCGCGGCCGGAACCGGTCGGCGAACGGCGCGCGGTGGCGCGCGTGCTGCGGGCCGTCCAGCGAGAGCATGCTCGGCCCGACCACCCGGGCGGTCGAGAAGCGCGGGTCGTCAACCGTGAACGTCTCGTCGTCGCGCATCACCGCCAGCGCCAGGTCGCGCCGGGTGACCAGCCAGCCGTCGAGCGCGGGCAGCCAGGAGACCGGCTCGTGCTCGCGCAGCCGGGCGAGCAGCGGATGCGGATCGCGTTCCAGTTCGGCGACGGTGGCCGAGGCGCCGATGGGGAACCGGCCGACGCGGTCGGCGTCCGGCCTTACGTCCGACGAACGCATGCGGCCAGGCTAACAGGGGCCTGGCCGCATGCGACGCGCGATGGGATCAGCAGCCGATCCGGGAGGTGCTCAGCACGATGTCGTCGAACCAGAGGTTGTCGGTGCCCGCGCTGTAGTTCTCCCAGCCGAACTTCAGATCGGTGAGGTTGGGCCGCCAGTTGGCGCCGTTCCCGTTGACCCACTGGTCGTTGACGTTCGGAGTCACCGTGCCGTTCTCGCTCAGGCCGGGGACCAGCGTGCCGTTGTACCAGGTGTTGATCTGCCCGGTCGTCCGGCTCACCGAGAACTCCAGGCACTCCCACGCCCCGGTCGGCACCACGACGCTGGCCGCGACGCCGGTCGGGCTCTGGTCGGGCAGCGTGGCGTCGTCGGACTGGCGGTTCCAGACCAGCGCGCCGTTCTGCGCGCCGAGCCGCAGGTCGGTGTTGTTGGCCGCCGCGTCGTTCATGGCCAGGAAGGTGGTGTGGTTGGTCGGCAGCGCGGTGCTGTGCCGCATCCAGAAGCGCACGTACCAGGTCGGCGCCGCGGCGGCCATGTCGGAGGCGTCGGAGGCGAAGACGTGGTTGCAGTACGTCGAGCCGCCGCTGATCGCCAGCGACTTGGCGCCGGTGTGCGTCGGCGAGCCGGTGATCGACGCGGTGCCGGTGCCGGAGCAGTTCGGCGCGACGACGCTCCAGCGGCCGGACGGCGTGGTCCCGGTCTGGTTCTCGAAGCCGTCGCAGAAGACCGCGCCGGGCAGGCAGCCGCCGCCGGTCGGCGAGCTGGAGGGGCTCGCGGACGGGCTGGCGCTCTTGCTCGGGCTCGCACTCGGCGACGCGCTCGGGCTCGGGCTCGAGGAGACGCTGGGGCTCGGCGACGACGACCCGCCGCCGGAGCACGAAACCCCGTTGAACGCGAAGTCGGTCGGCACCGCGTTGGTGCCCGAGAAGGTCCCCTGGAAGCCGAAGCTGACCGTGCCGCCGGCCGGCACCGAGCCGTTGTAGGACTGGTTGACCGCCTTGACCGACTGCCCGGTCTGGGTGATCACCGCGTTCCAGCCGGAGGTGATCTGCTGGTTGCCGGAGAAGGTCCAGGTCAGCGTCCAGGCGGTGACCGCGGAGCCGTTGTTGGTCAGGCCCACGTTGGCGGTGAAGCCGCCCGTCCACTGGTTGACCTGGTAGGCGACGCTACACGGAGTGGCGGCCCCGGAGGCCGCGTGCACGCCGGGCGCCACGACGACGATGGAGGTGGCCGCTGCGGCGGCCGCGGCGGCCAGGGCGGCGTCACGCAGGCGCCGGTGCCGTCGCAGAAGGCGGATCATCACGCAGCGCAGTATTCGATTCGCCGGCGAAGCCGGGCAAGCAGACGGCTCGGGCCCGCCCGGGTGACCCGCCCCGTCCTGCACAGACCGCCGCCTTCACCTCGATCCGCATCGAAAGTTACATATCAGGCGTCCGAATGCCGGACACGCGGCGACCGCCGGTGTGAGGCCGCTCACCGCCCCGGCGCGGGGGTCAGCCCGGGACTGGACAACCAGACTGTGACGCATTGTTCTTAGGGATAGCGCGAGAGGCTGTTGGAAAGGATCCCGGTGGCGGAGGCGTACTACGGCCGCGAGGACCGGCTGGCTGAGGCGGTGGCCGAGCTGTCGCAGACCTGCGACGAGTTGGTCGGCTTGTCCACCGCGCTGTCCGCGATCGACCGGCAGGACCGGCTCTCGGACCCCGGCCGCTCGGTGGGGCGGCACGTGCTCGACGTGCTGACCAAGACCCGCCGGGAGCTGACGCGGCTGCGCTGCGCGGTGGAGGCCAGGGCGCTGGAGAACCTGGTGGTGCTGGCCCGGCTCGAGGTGCGCAGGCTGCACCGGATCAGCCGCAACGAGCCGCTGGAGTACAGCGACTTCAAGACGCTCAGCGCGCAGGGCGCCTCGCGCCACGCGATCGAGGACCTGATCCACCGGCCGGAGGCGATCACCCACGCGCAGAGCTATGTCGATTACGGCCACCGGGTGATCGAGCCCATGCTCCAACGGCTCATCGACGAGACCAGCGCCAAGTACGACGACCTGGCCGTGGCGACGGCCGAGGGCGACGCGATGCCCGACCCCTCGCTGCTGTTCGAGCTGCGCGAATACATCGTCGGGCTGCGGGACGCCCAGGAACCCGACCACGCGCAGCAGCCGCTGTAGCCGGCGGTGCCCGCGAGGATTTCTCGGGGCGCGACCGTTTGGCTCCCGCTGAGGGGGTACAGCGGGTCGGACCGAAAGATCCACCGGTGAGGAGTATCTCGTGCTGGCACTGACCGATGCGGCGGTGGGCGTGATCCACGACCTGACCACGCAGCCCGGACTTCCCGAGGGCACAGGTCTGCGGATCGCCCCGCAGCCGGACAACGGCAGCGGACCCGCGTACGCGCTGTCGCTCTCCCAGACCCCCGAGGCCGCCGACGAAGTGATCACGGCCGCGGACACCCGCGTCTACCTTGAACAGGGCGTCGCCCAGCAGCTCGAGGACAAGGTGCTGGACGCGCGGATCGACGAGCAGGGCGAGATCGCCTTCCTCATCAGTCAGCAGCAACCACCCATGCAGGGGTAACAGCGTCCGGTCAGTTCGCCTTGGCGGCGTCGGCCGCCAAGGCTGCTGCCGCTTTGGTCAAAGCCTGCTGGTCGGTGAGCGCGATCGCGAGTTCACCGGCGGACGTCGGGTGCAGCGGGGCCTTGTCGTGCAGGCCCTGGACGTACGGCTGGCCGGAGCACAGCTCGTGGCCGGCGAAGTCGGGGTGCACCGCGAGGAAGCCGAAGGTCTCCGCGCCCCGGTCGAGCACCGTGTTCAGGTTCGCCAGCCGCGAGGAGAGCACCCTGGTCTTCGCCGGGGTGAAGCCCTCGCCGCTCAGGCACTTCACGTTTGAGCCGAACGGGTCGAAATAGGTGTTGACCAGCACCCGCGGATGCTGCGGCAGTGCGGCCAGGTCGCGCAGCAGGTCGTAGAAGTTGCTGGTGAAGTCGGCCAGATTGCTCTGGAAGTAGGCCGTGGACGCCTGGTCGTCGCAGGCCGCCGCGAGCACGCACAGCGCGGCGGTGGCCACCCACTTCACGTCGTTCGCGCCGATGCTGACGACGACCACCGAGGCCCGGTTCGCCTGCTCGAGCACGGTGAGCTGCGGCGGCAGGACCTGGCCGCCGGTGCTCTGCGAGCCGAGGATGCCGGTCGGCACGGTCGCGCCGCTGCACGCCAGGTTCAGCACCTTCCAGCCGTTCACCTGCGCCAGGTCCGCCGCGTACGAGTCGCCGCTGCGACCGCACGCGGTGTCCCGCGCGGTCGGGTGCGGCAGCGGCGGGTTGCCGATCCCCGCCGCGGTCGAGTCGCCGATCACCACGGCCTGCACACCGGGCAGGCTGGCGCCGGCCGGCTTGGGCGCCGGGCCGACCGAGATGGTGCCCACGAGGTCGCCCAGCGACTTCACCTGGCGCAGCGCCGCCGGGGTGCCGGTGGCGAACAGCACCACGGCGCCGATGTTGGCCGCGACCGCGATCGCCGTCCCGGCGGCGACCACCCTGAACATCCGGCGGTGCGTGTAGTGCCGGACTCCCGAGTACGCGAGCAGCAGCACGACGGCGAACCCGGCGGTGACCGCGGTCTGCCACAGGAAGTACCGCTCCCAGCCGCCGACCAGGCCCGCGCTCAGCGCGCTCTGCGCGCTCGACCGGCTCGACGAGGTCTGCACGAACTCGGTCAGCTGGCTGTCGATGGTGATGTGGGTCAGCTCGAGCCGTGGCCGGATCAGGCCGCCGAAGCGCAGCGTGGTCGGCACCGACTGGCCGAAGAGGTCGAGTTCCCCCGGACCGGAGAGGGACAGGTCCGGCGAGGTCGCGCCGACCCTGATCGTCTGCCCGGCGGAGGACACCGACTGCGCCGGGGTCACCAGCAGCGCCAGCCAGGCCGAGATCAGGGAAATGGACAGGAATGCCAGCGCGGCCACCGCGAAGCGGCGTATGCGGGGCAAGGGGACTCGAGCGCTCATCATCACACAGGATGCACTAAAGCGGACTATTGTGCGAAGCGCGCTCGCGGACGGGCGACGAACGCGCCCTCGGGCATCCGCGACAATGGGCAGATGTCGATCTCTCCCGACGCCGCCGCCGCGCCCTCACCTGCGCCGGGCTCGATCCGCCGAACCGAGGGCACGCCGTACGTCGATCTGGACCGGGCGGCCTGGAGCGCGTTGCGCGAGCGCACGCCGCTGACGCTGACGGCGGACGACGTCGAACGGCTGCGCACGCTCGGCGACACGATCGACCTGGACGAGGTGCGCGAGATGTACCTGCCGATCTCGCGCCTGCTCAACCTCTACGTCGCCGCGGTGCACGGCCTGCGCGGCGCGGTGGACACCTTCCTGCGCGGCAACGCCGCCGACGGCCGCGGGGGCGAGGCCGAACGCACACCGTTCGTCATCGGGATCGCGGGCAGCGTCGCGGTCGGGAAGTCCACCACCGCACGGCTGCTGCGCGAACTGCTCGCCCGCTGGCCCGAGCACCCGCGGGTCGAGTTGGTGACCACCGACGGGTTCCTGCTGCCCAACGCCGAGTTGGAGAGGCGTGGGCTGATGGCGCGCAAGGGCTTTCCCGAGTCCTACGACCGGCGAGCGCTGACCCGCTTCGTCGCCGAGGTCAAGTCGGGGCGGCCGGAGGTCAGCGCCCCGGTGTACTCGCACCTGGTCTACGACATCGTCCCCGGCGAGGTGCTGACGGTGCGTCGGCCGGACATCCTGATCGTCGAGGGGCTCAACGTACTGCAACCGGCGGCGCCGGGCAGCGACGGCCGCATCCGGATGGGCCTGGCGGATTACTTCGACTTCAGTATCTATGTGGACGCGCGCACCGACGACATCGAGCAGTGGTACCTCGAGCGGTTCAGGAAGCTGTGGCGCACCGCGTTCACCGACCCCGACTCGTACTTCCGCCGGTTCGCCGACCTGTCCGAGCAGGAGGCGATGGAGCGCGCCCGCACGTTCTGGCAGCGGATCAACCTGCCCAACCTCGTCGAGAACGTGCTGCCGACGCGGCGCCGGGCCACCCTCGTGCTGCGCAAGAGCGCGGACCACAGCATCGAGCAGGTGCGGCTGCGCAAGCTGTGACCACGGCCGGCCTCACTGTTACCGGATCCTCATCGGGGGTAGTGCGAGGTGGCGTGAAACGACTCTCGCGCAGCTACCTCGAAGAGGAGGACTGAGGATCATGCAGTCGAAGATCGCGAACGTGATGACCCCGGCGCCGGTCACTCTGCCGCTCACCGCGCCGCTGCGATCGGCCGCCGCGCTCATGCGCGACGCTCAGGTGGGCGACGTGCTGGTGGTCGAGGGCGAACGGCTGATCGGCATCGTGACGGACCGCGACCTGGTGGTGCGCGGGCTGGCCGAGGGCGCGGACCCGGACGTCGTCTCCGTCGCCGAGGTGGCCACCGCGTCCCCGGTCACCGTCGGCCCGGACGACGACCCCGCCGAGGCCGTCGCGTTGATGCGCCGGCACGGCGTGCGGCGCGTGCCGGTGGTGGAGGCGGGCGTGCCGGTGGGCGTCGTGTCGCTCGGCGACCTGGCGCAGGACCGGGACGAGAAGTCCGTGCTCGCGGCGATCAGCGCCCAGCCGCCGACGATCTGAGCCGTCAGCCCGCCAGCGCGGCCGCGACGTCGGGGCGCAGCTTGAGGTACGCGTCGGCGCCGGCCAGCTCGAGCACCCGCCGGACCGGCGGCTGCGCAGCCACCAGGCGGAAGACCGCGCCCTCGCTCTCCGCGCGCTTGTGCGCCTGGAGCAGGACGCGCAGTCCGCTGGAGTCGAGAAAGGTCATGTCCGTCCCGTCGAACACCACCAGCGCCCCGGGCAGCAGCAGCGGCTCGATCGCGCTCCACAGGCGGTCGGCGGCGGCCAGGTCGAGTTCCCCGCGCACGGTCACCACGCGCCCGCCGCCCTGTCCGGCGGGGCCGACCTGCGCCTCGAAACGCTCCATGGCAGCTCCGTCGCATTCGAACTCGAACCAAGATCGCCCCTTCGGTCCAGACTATCGCCGTTCCGGCCGCGTGCGAAGGGAGCGCGGGGAACACGGAAGGAGGCCCATGTCCAT
>JBKOWZ010000280.1:0-12180 GCA_046724665.1 Actinomycetota bacterium | reverse complement strand
GGGAGGCGCAGCGGCGCTGCGGCGACCGACGACAACGCCGCCAGGCGACGGCCATCGGCCTGCGAGCCCGGCCACCAAACCGCGCACCCCCTTGGTTACGTACGATGGCGAGTTGTGAGCGGTGCGCATAGTGCGGGGGCGCGGGATGAGCGCGTTCGGGAGCCTATGGGGTTCACCCGGTGGGCCGCGGCGCACCACGTGCGTGCGGCGCTCGTCGGGGCGCGGCGGCGAGGCGTGGACGTGGCGCCGCTGCTGAAGCAGGCCGGCATCGAGCCGGAGGCGCTGGCCGATGAGCAGGGGCGGGTGACCGGTGCCCAGTTCGTCGCGCTGACCAAGGCGCTGTGGGACACGCTCGACGACGAGTTGCTCGGCCTGTGCTCGGCACCGCTGCGCGTCGGCACGTTCGCAATGATGACGCACGCGGTCGTGCATTGCAGCCCGGACCTGCGCACGGCGGTGCGGCGCGCGGACCGCTTCTACCGGCTGTTCCCGGCCGGTCCCCGGTTTGCGCTGACCGAGCAGGGCACGCAGGCGCGCGTCGAGTTCGACCTGTCCGACTACGACGACCCGGACCGCTTCGCCGCCGAGTCGCACCTGGTGGTCTGGCACCGGTCGGCGTCGTGGCTGATCCGGCGGCGGATCGGCCTGCACGGGGTCGAACTCGGGTACCCCGCTCCCCCGCACGCCCTCGAGTACGGCCTGCTGTTCGGGACCGACTGCCGCTTCGACGCCCCGGCCACCGCGGTCACCTTCGACCGGGCGCTGCTGGACCAGCCGGTGGTGCAGGACGAGGCCTCGCTGCGGGCGTTCCTGCGCCGCGCCCCGTGGGACATCCTGGCCCGGATGGACTACGGCCAGGAGGTCTCGGCCCAAGTCAGGAGGCTGTTGAACCAGGCGCTCGGCGACGGGCTCGCCGCCGGGCTGCCCGGGCCGGAGCAGGTGGCCGGGCGCCTGGCGATCAGCCCGCAGACGCTGCGCCGCAAGCTGGCCACCGAGCAGACCAGCTTCCAGCAGGTGCGCGACCAGCTGCGACGCGACGTGGCGGTCTCCGCGCTCGCCCGCGGCGACGCGTCCATCGAGGAGCTGTCCGAACGGCTCGGCTTCTCCGAGCCGAGCGCGTTCCACCGGGCCTTTCGCCGCTGGACCGGCGCGACGCCGCGCGCCTATCAGGGCTCGTACCAAGAGGTGCGGCCGCACGGCGCTGCGCGGGACCGCGAAGGTCAGCAAGACTGAGCGCGCAGGTCATGAGACTCGGCGGGCCGACACGCCTAACGTGGGGTGTATGACCGATGCACTGATCTTCGACGCGGTACGCACCCCGCGCGGCAAGGGCAAGCGCGGGTCGCTGCACAGCGTCAAACCCGTCTCGCTGGCCGCGGGCCTGCTGCGGGCGCTGGCCGAGCGCACCCACCTGGACACCGCCGCGGTGGACGACGTGCTGTTCGGGGTGGTCTCGCCGGTCGGCGAGCAGGGCTCCGACCTGGCCCGGATCGCGGCGCTGGTCGCGGGCTGGGACCAGGGCGTGCCCGGCACCCAGCTCAACCGGTTCTGCGCCTCCGGCCTCGAGGCGGTGAACCTCGCCGCCGCGAAGGTGGCCGCCGGGTTCGACGACGTGGTGGTCGCCGGCGGGGTCGAGTCGATGTCCCGGGTGCCGATGGGCTCGGACGGCGGGGCGTGGGTGGCCGACCCGGAGACCGCGCTCGCGCTGGACGTGGTGCCGCAGGGCGTCTCGGCCGACCTGATCGCCACGCTCGAGGGGTTCAGCCGCGCCGAGGTGGACGGCTTCGCGGTGCGCAGCCAGCAGAAGGCGGCGAACGCGCGGGACAAGGGCTACTTCGAGCACTCGGTCGTCCCGGTGGCCGACCAGAACGGCACGGTGCTGCTGGCCGCGGACGAGACGATCCGGCCGGAGACGACGCTGGCCGCGCTCGCCGCGCTCAAGCCGTCCTTCGAGTTCCCCGGGCAGCTCGGCTTCGACGCGGTGGCGATCGACCGCTACCCGCAGGTCGAGCGGATCGACCACGTGCACCACGCCGGCAACTCCTCGCAGATCGTGGACGGCGCGGCCGCGGTCCTGATCGGCAGCCACGAGGCCGGCCGGCGGCTCGGGCTGCGCCCGCGCGCCCGGATCGTGGCGACCGGCGCGGTCGGCACCGAGCCGACCATCATGCTCACCGGCCCCGGGCCGTCGGCGCGCAAGGCGCTGGACCGGGCTGGGCTCTGCGTGGACGACATCGACCTGTTCGAGGTCAACGAGGCGTTCGCGGCCGTGGTGATGAAATTCTGCCGGGACCTCGGCGTGGACGAGGACCGGGTGAACGTCAACGGCGGGGCGATCGCGCTCGGCCATCCGCTCGGCGCCACCGGGGCGATGCTCCTGGGCACCCTGCTGGACGAGTTGGAGCGCCGCGACCTGCGGCGGGGGCTGGTGACGCTGTGCGTCGGCGGCGGCATGGGCGTGGCGACGATCATCGAACGGGTGTGACCGTGACTCAGGACGCTGTGAATTCGGATCCGGGCGCTGTGAATTCGGATAAGGGGACTGTGGACCAGGACGCCGCCGGCGCTCATCCGGGCATCCGGCTGGAGCGGGACGCCGACGGTGTCGTCACCCTGACGATCGACCAGGACGGCCCGGTCAACACGATGAACGCCGCCTTCCGCGCGTCGCTCGGCGCCGCGGTGGACCGGCTGGAGGCCGAGCGCGAGTCGATCCGCGGCGTGGTGGTCACCTCGGCGAAGAAGAGCTTCTTCGCGGGCGCCGATCTGCGTGAGCTGATCCGGGTGACCAAGAACGACGCCGAGGCACTCTCCCGCGGCGTGGAGCTGGTCAAGTCGCATCTGCGGCGGCTGGAGCAGCTCGGCCGGCCGGTGGCGGCGGCCGTCAACGGCAGCGCGCTCGGCGGCGGCCTGGAGGTCGCGCTGGCCTGCCACCACCGCGTGGTGCTCGACCGCGACGATGTGCGGCTCGGCTTTCCCGAACCGACGCTCGGCCTGATCCCGGGCGCGGGCGGCATCGTGCGCACGGTGCGGATGATGGGCGTGCAGGCCGCGCTGCCGCTGGTGATGGAAGGCAAGCAGCTGCGTCCGGCCGCGGCGCTGAAGGCCGGCTGGGCCGACGAGCTCGCCGCGGACCCCGACGACCTGATGGCAAAGGCGCGCGCCTGGGTGCTGGCCAACCCGGACGCCGTGCAGCCCTGGGACGCGAACCCCGGCTCATTCGGCGTCAAGGACCTGAAACCGCTCGACCCGGCGTCGTACGGCCTGCTGGCGATTCCCCCGGCGATGCTGCGCAAGGAGACCCACGGCACGATGCCCGCGCCGGAGAAGGCGCTGGCGGTCGCGGTCGAGGGCGCGCTGGTGGACTTCGACACCGCGTTGCGGGTCGAGGGCCGCTACTTCGTCGAGCTGGCCACCGGGCAGGTCGCCAAGAACCTGATCGGCACGTTCTTCTTCCAGCTGAACGAGATCAGCGCCGGGGCGTCGCGGCCGTCCGGCTTCGAGAAGCATCAGACCACGAAGGTCGGCGTGCTGGGCGCCGGCATGATGGGCGCCGGCATCGCCCAGGTGACGGCCGTGGCAGGCATCGACGTCGTACTGAAGGACGTTGACACCGCGGCGGCCGAGCGCGGCAAGGCCGCGGTGGCGAAGGCACTGGACGCCCAGGTCGCCAAGAGCAGGCTGACCCCCGAGAAGCGCGACGCGATCCTGGGCCGCGTCACCGCCACCGAGCAGTACGCCGACCTCGAAGGCTGCGACCTCATCATCGAGGCCGTATTCGAGCAGCGGTCGCTGAAGAACGAGGTGAACGCCGCCGCCGAGGCCGCCGCGCTGCCCGACGCGGTGATCGCGTCGAACACCTCGACGCTGCCGATCACCGGCCTGGCCGAGGCGGTGCGCGACCAGGAGCGGTTCATCGGGCTGCACTTCTTCTCCCCGGTGCCGAAGATGAAGCTGGTCGAGATCATCCGGGGCGCGAAGACCTCCGACGCGACGCTGGCCCGCGCGTACGACTACGTGCTGCACATCGGCAAGACGCCGATCGTGGTGAACGACTCGCGCGGCTTCTACACCTCGCGTACGTTCGGCACGTTCATCAGCGAGGGTGTCAGGCTGCTGGCGGAGGGCGTGCACCCGGCGCTGATCGAGAACGTGGCGCGCAAGGCCGGGATGCCGGTCGGCCCGCTGGCCGTGCACGACGAGGTGAGCCTGTCGCTCTCGCTCAAGGTGCGCGACCAGACCCTCGCCGACCTGGCCGGCCGGCCGGAGGCGGCGGCCGCGGTCAAGGAGCTGGAGAACGACCCGGCGTTCCGGGTCATCGAGCAGTTCGTACACGAACTCGACCGGCCCGGCAGAGCCGGCGGCGCGGGCTTCTACGACTACCCGGACGGCGCGCCGAAGCGGCTGTGGCCCGGCCTGGTCGAGCGGTTCACGAAGCCTGACGCGGGCGTGAGCGAGCAGGACGTGCGCGACCGGCTGCTGTTCATCCAGTCGCTGGAGACCGTGCGCTGCCTGGAGGAGGGCGTGCTGACGTCGAACCGGGACGCGAATCTCGGCTCGATCCTGGGCATCGGCTTCGCGCCGTGGACCGGCGGCGCGATCCAGTTCGTCAACTCCTACGGCGTGGCGCAGTTCGCCGCGCGCGCCGACTATCTCGCGGACACGTACGGCGAGCGGTTCCGCCCACCGCGCCTGCTGCGCGAAAAGGCCGCCCGCAACGAAACGTTCTGATTCCCGCCCGCCCGAAATCATCCCTCTGTCGGCAACCGGTTGATCGCATGGTCCCCGGTCGCCCACAGATACTGCACCGCGTAGGCCCGCCACGGCCGCCACCCGGCGGCGTGGCGGGTCAGCGCCGCGGGGCCGTGCGGCAGCCCCAGCTCACGCACGGCGAGCCGCACGCCGAGATCCCCCGGCACGAACGCGTCGGGGTCGCCAAGCCCTCGCATCGCGATGATCTCCGTGGTCCACGGCCCGAAGCCGGGCAGCGTGGCGAGCCGGGCACGTGCACGCTCCCAGTCGCCGCCGAGGCTCAGGTCAAGCTCACCCGCCGCCAGTGCCCGCACCAGGCCGATCAGGGTATTGCGCCGGCTCTTGGGCATCGCGAGCGCCGAGGGATCCAGCGCGGCGAGCGCCGCCGCGTCAGGGAACAGATGGGTAAGTCCACCCGCTGAGTCGGTCACCGCCTCGCCATGCGCGGTCACCAGCCGTGCGGCCAAAGTCCGTGCCGCGGCCGTCGAGACCTGCTGCCCGAGCACCGCGCGCACCGCGAACTCCGCCGCGTCCACGGTGCGCGGCACGCGCCGCCCGGGGTTCTTCGCCACCAGCGGCGCGAGCAGCGGATCGGCGGCCAGCAGCTCATCGACCGCGACCGGGTCGGCGTCGAGGTCGAGCAGCCACCGGCAGCGGTTCACCGCGATGGTCAGGTCGCGGAAGTCGGCCAGCTGGAGCCGACAGGCGATGTGGTCCGGCTCCGGCCGCAACGAGGCGATCCCGGTCCCGTGCGGCAGTCGCAGCGTGCGTCGATACACCCCGTCGCGCCACTCCTCCACGCCCGGCACCGCGGTCGCGGCCAAGTGCCCGAAGAGATTGTCAGGGCACAGCGGTGCTCGGAACGGCAGCCGGAACGACAACGTCCCGGACGTGATCCCACTCCCGGCACCTTCCCTGTCGCGCGCTTTCGCACCTCGACTCGCCCGCGCCCGCAACTGCGTCGGCGAGAGTGCGAACACTTCCCGCACCGTCTCGTTGAACGTCCGAATGCTGGCGAACCCGGCCGCGAACGCGACCTCGGCCATCGGCAACGCGCTCGTCTCGATCAGCAGCCGCGCGGTCTGCGCCCGCTGCACCCGGGCCAAGGCGAGCGGCCCCGCGCCGAGTTCCGCGAGCAGCTGCCGCTCGATCTGCCGGGTGCTGTAGCCCAGCCGGGCGGCGAGCCCGACCACGCCCTCCCGGTCCACCACCCCGTCGCCGATCAGCCGCATCGCGCGAGCGACCAGGTCAGCGCGCTGGTTCCACTCCGGCGACCCCGGACTGGCGTCCGGACGGCACCGCTTGCAGGCGCGGAACCCGGCCTGCTGCGCCGCCGCCGCGCTCGGGTAGAACCGCATGTTCTCCGGCTTCGGCGGCGTGACCGGACAGCCCGGCCGGCAGTAGATCTTCGTGGTGAGCACGGCGGTGAAGAACCACCCGTCGAACCGGGAGTCCTTCGCCTGCACCGCGCGCACGCACCGTTCGAAATCTCCGTACACGCTCCCAGCCTCAGCCAGCCCGGCGTGCGAGTCCAGCGGAATTCCGACACGTACGTCGTGCGGGCCCTCCTCGGCGTACATGTCGGATTTCCGCTGGACCGCGCGCTGCGGGGTCTGCTGGACTGTGGCCATGACGACGATCAAGGAGAAGGCGGACGCGCTGCACGCGCTGCACCGCCGGGGCGAGCCGCTGGTGCTGGCCAACGCGTGGGACGTGGCCAGCGCTCGGCTGGTCGAGCAGGCGGGCGCCAAGGCGGTCGCGACGACCAGCGCAGGGGTGGCGTGGAGCCTTGGCGCGCCGGACGGCGATCGGCTCGGCGTCGAGGCGGCGGTGGCGCTGATCGGCCGGGTGGCCGCGGCCGTGAACGTGCCGGTGACGGCCGACGTCGAGAACGGCTTCGCGCAGAAGGCCGAGGGTGTCGCGGACACGATCCGGGCCGTCCTGGCCGCCGGCGCGGTGGGCGTGAACATCGAGGACGCTGTCTATTCGGAGTCCGGCGTGGAGTTGCGGGACGTGGCCGAGCAGGCGGAACGGATCGCTGCGGCGCGTCAGACTGCCGACGCCGCTGGGATCAACCTGTTCATTAACGCACGCGTCGATACGTACTTGCGCGCGGTGGGCGATCCGGGCTCGCGGCTGGACGCGACGGTCGCTCGCGCCGCAGCGTTCGTCCAGGCGGGGGCCAGCGGCATCTTCGTACCAGGGGTCGTTGACGCGGCGACGATCTCAGCACTTGTCGAGGCCATCGCCGCTCCAGTCAATATCCTGGCAGGGCCCGGCGCTCCCTCGATCGGGGAACTGGCAGCTCTCGGCGTCGCTCGCGTCAGTCTCGGCTCGTCGATCGCCGCGGCCGCCTACGCTCTCGTCGATCGGGCCGCACGGGAGGCATTCGGCCCCGGCACCTACACGGCGATCTCCGGGGCACTCGACTACGGTCGGCTCAACGCACTCATCACCGGCTGACGGGTCAGCCGACGAAAGTTGCGCGCATCGGCGGGTCCGGCAGGCTCGTCACCCTGGACAAAGGTTGGCGCGCCGCAGAGTGCGGCTGCGGCGCGCCACCAGACCTACTGAGGTACTAGCCTGCGAGGTTACCGAATGTTGCGTAGCCTCACCCGAATATTATCGCAACCTCACCGCGGACCACAACGCGTGCACGCGCCCCGTTTCTGGACGGCCGACGGTTCCACGGGCTGACATTGGCGTTACCATGCCTGCCATGAACCCTGCAAAGGTCCAGTCCCAGCGCGGTGAGCCGGCCGGGGACGGCTCGGCGACCCTGGCGGAGATCGCCCGCGCGGCGGGAGTGTCCACTCCGACAGTTTCGAAAGTGCTCAACGGGCGCGCCGACGTCGCTCCGGCCACCCGGGTGCGCGTGGAGGAACTGCTGCGCCGGCACGGATACAGCCGGCGGCGGGGCAGCGGACAGCCCGCGGCGCTGCTGGACCTGGTCTTCCACGAGCTGGAAAGCGCGTGGGCGATGGAAGTGATCCGCGGCGTGGAGAACGTGGCCCGGGAGACGGGTCTGAACGTGGTGCTCTCCGAGTCCGCGGGACGGCTGAGCCCCGGACAGACCTGGGTGGACGGGGTGCTGGCGCGGCGGCCGACCGGGGTGGTGCTGGTGCTCAGCAACCTCGACGCGGGTCAGCGCGCGCAGCTGACCAGCCGCGACATCCCGTTCGTGGTGATGGATCCGGCCGGCGACCCGGGCGACGACGTGCCGTCGGTCGGCGCGACCAACTGGCACGGCGGCCTGGCCGCCACCCGGCACCTGATCGACCTCGGCCACGAGCGGATCGCGGTGATCGGCGGCCCGGCCCGCATCATGTGCAGCCGCGCCCGCATCGACGGCTACCGCGCCGCGCTGGACACCGCCGGCCTGCCGATCGACCCGGCGCTGATCCGCGAGGGCGACTTCCACCACGAGGCCGGCTACTCGATCGGCCTGGAACTGCTGCGGCTGCCCGACCGGCCGACCGCGGTGTTCACCGGCAACGACCTCCAGGCGCTCGGCCTGTACGAGGCGGCGCGCGAGCTGGGGCTGGTCATTCCGCGGGACCTGAGCGTGGTCGGCTTCGACGACCTGCCGATCGCCCGGTGGATCGGCCCGCCGCTGACCACGGTGCGCCAGCCGCTGACCGAGATGGCGGAGGCGGCGGCCCGGCTGGTGATCGACCTGAGCCGGGGCAAGCGCCCGAACACGCTGCGGGCCGACCTGGCCACGCGGCTGGTGGAGCGCAGCAGCACGGCGCCGCCACCGGCGCGGTCGTAAGGGGAATCGGAGAGTGTAAGGATGCTGTGAGGGGTGCCGGTAGCGTTTCCGGCACAGTTCGAAGGTGCATCTGAAACTTTCGAGAGCAGGGCTCGCAAGCAGGCACCACCACCCGCGTCCCTCCGCCACGGGATGCGCCGGTGCCTAGATGCGTACGACGTGGCCGTGAAGTAGCAGAAGCAGCCGTGCCGGTCGGCGCACTACCGGCGCACTGGGGTGGACCGAGCGGCGCATAGGCGCGCAGACTTGGGGGCGTGCCCGAGCTTCCCGAAGTCACCGCGCTGGCCGCGTTCCTGGCCGAGCGCGCGGGCGGGCTGGCACTGGAACGAATCGACGTGGCCGCGTTCTCCGCGCTCAAGACCTTCGATCCGCCGGTCTCGGCGCTGGTCGGCGCCACGGTGCGTGGCGCCGGGCGGTATGGCAAGTTCCTCTCGGTGGACTTCGGCGGGACATACCTGATCTGCCATCTCTCGCGCGGCGGCTGGTTGCAGTGGCGCGACGAGCTGCCGGCCGCGCCGGTGCGCCCCGGCAAGGGACCGCTGGCACTGCGGGTCCGGCTGGAGGGCGGCTGCGGCTGGGATCTGACCGAGGCCGGGACGCAGAAGCGGCTCGCGGTGTACCTCGTGCGCGATCCGCAGGAGGTGCCCGGCATCGCGCGGCTCGGCCCCGACGCGCTCGACCCCGGGTTCGACGCGGCCGCGCTCGGCGCGCTGCTCGCGGACCGGCGCAAGCAGATCAAGGGCCTGCTGACCGAGCAGGGCACCATCGCCGGGATCGGCAACGCGTACAGCGACGAGATCCTGCACGCCGCCAAGTTCTCGCCGTTCAAGCTCGCCGCCAGCTTCACCCCGCAGGAGGTCGAGCGGCTGCACGCGACGATGCGCACGGTGCTGACCGACGCGGTCGAGCGCTCCGTCGGACAGCGCGCCGCGACGCTCAAGGCCGAGAAGAAGACCGGGCTGCGGGTGCACGGGCGCACCGGCGAGCCCTGCCCGGTGTGCGGCGACAAGATCCGCGAGGTCAGCTTCTCCGACTCCTCGCTCCAGTACTGCCCGACCTGCCAGACCGGCGGCGTGCCGCTGGCCGACCGGCGCATGTCGAAGTTCGGCGTCCGCACCTGACGGCCCGACGACCCGCGTCAGAGCAGCTCCGGCAGGCCGAAGGCCGGGAAGAGCGCCGGGCCGAAGGTGGTGACCTCGGCGACGACGTCGCCGCGGGGGCGCAGCACGTCCAGCTTGAACGGCCGGTACCGCGTGTCGCCCCAGCGGCGCAGGTAGCTGGCCGCGGCCGGCATCCGGTTGGCGGCGGTCGGCAGCAGCCGCCAGTCGCCTTCCTGCTGCGCGCCGAAGGCCCGCTCCAGCAGGCCTTTCATCGCCTCGATGCCGTCGAACAGGTACGGGAACGGCGGCATCGTAATGCGGATGTCCTGCGCCGCGAGCGCCACCGCGGCTGCCGCGTCGCCGCGCTCGTGCGCGTCGATGAACCGCTCCAGCAGCCGCCTGTCCTGTGCGCCCAGCGCCGGGGCCGACCATTCGGTACGCCGCGTCGCAAGGTTCTGCTGCATGGTGGCCCGGGCACGTTGCAGGGCGCTGTTCGCCGCGGCGACGCTGGTACCGAGCAGGCCCGCCGTCTGGTCGGCGGGCCAGCCCAGCACGTCGCGCACGATGAACGCGGCCCGCTGCCGGGGCGGCAGCAGCTGCATCGCGGCGAGGAACGCCAGCTCGATCGTCTCGCGATCGACGGCGACCGCGTCAGGCTGCTGCTCGCTCGGCGCGGCCTCGTCGAGCAGCCGGTCCGGATACGGTTGCAGCCACGGCACCTCGGCGAGCGAGCGCAGCTTCGCCAGTCGGCGGGCGTTGCGGCGCAGCGTGTCGAGGCACACGTTGGTGGCGATCCGGTACAGCCACGCCCGAAACAGCAGGCTGCCGTCGAACCCGTCCCGCGCCCGCCACGCGTTGAGCAGCGTCTCCTGCACGGCGTCCTCGGCCTCGTCGAAGGAGGCGAGCATGCGGTAGCAGTGCACGTGCAGCTCCCGCCGATGTCGCTCGGCGATGCGGGCGAACACGGCCTCGTCGCCGGCGACCGCCGCCGCGATCTCGGCGGCGGTCTCGGCTCCTGACTCGGACGGCATATCGCTTACGCGGCCGCGTACGGGTCCGACTTGCGCTCCTGGACCATCCAGACGTGGCCGTCCGGGTCGTCAAAGGTCAGGAACGAGTTGTAGTCGGCGCGCTGCGGGTCCGGGCCGGGCAGCCGCTTGCCGTCCTCGAAGTGGAAGGGCTCGCTCACCTCGACGCCCCGGCCGACCAGCTGCGCGTGCGCGGCGTCGATGTCGGTGACGACCAGGTGCAGGCCCCGGACGCTGCCCGGCGTCCCGCCGCTCTGCTTGGCGATCTGCCCCTTGCTCATCAGGGTGATCGAGCAGCGCGAGCCGTTCGGGGTCAGCTGCACGATCCGGAAGTGCTCGTCGGGCTGGTAGTCCACGTCCATGTGGAACCCCAGCCGTTCGGTGTAGAACGCCTTGGCGCGGTCCACGTCCGCCACTGGCAGCACGATCAGTTCCAGCTTCCATTCCATGACGGTCTCCTCGTGCCAGTACGGTCGGCTCGGTTACCGACGCTACTGCCCGTGAAACGACCGTGCCGCGGAAAACTCATCGGTGCCGCGATGAGCGGGCTCGCCCGCCTACGCCGGGGCGGCAACCGGGTGACGCGCCGGGATGATCGCGTCGCCGGAGCCGTCCGGGTCCGCTCCCGGGTGGAAGCTGGCCTCGACCTCGCCGCGCTCACGCCACAGGTTGAACAGCGCCATGGCGAAGATGCAGGAGCCTATGACGTTCGCGATGAAGTGCCACCAGACGCGGTAGGTGGTCAGGCCGGTGCCCGACTGGATGAGGCCGAACCAGGTGGAAAGGCCGATCGCCTTGCTGGCGCCGAACCAGACCGACAGGGTCAGCGTCAGGTGCTCAAGGCCGTGGATGCCCTGCATCCACACGCCCATCCGGCCCCACCAGCGGGCGCGGGTGTGCCGGGCGCGGCGGGTGATCACCATCACCCCGGCCAGGCCGGACAGGAAGATGAAGTTGCCGATCAGGTGCAGGATCTCCATGCCCAGCGTGGGCTTGGAGAAGTCCACCTGGCTGTAGCCCTTGGCCAGGCCGGTGCCCCAGGGAGTCATCCACGCCGCGCCGTTCGGGTGGCCGAGCCAGTAGCCGACCTGCGCGACGTGCTCCTGCAAGTGCCCGATCTGCCCGACGACCCCGACGAGGATCAGGGCAAGGCTCGCCTTGTACACCCCGGGGCGCACCGCGCGCCGGTTCGCCGTCCACAGCACGAACACCGCGGACCACATGGCCACCGCCCACGCCAGCAGCAGGATCGCGCCGGTGGTGTCCCAACCGGGCACCGAGTGGCTGGCCGGCCCCATGCCGGGCATTCCCGGCATATCGGGCATTCCAGAGGAAAAATGCATGGCGGATTTCCCTTCGCCTCGTGGCTGACGTCGGGCCAACCGCCGTTAACGCGGCGGCCCCGTCCTGGAAAAGCACCCCTGGCCGCGCAGGTGTCTTTTCGCAGAAAATAAGAGATCAGATTGTCCGAGGTCTACTCCGCACTTGCTATGTGAAAAATATTTCGGCCGACGACGCCCGGTTGAGG
>JBKOWZ010000160.1:0-46316 GCA_046724665.1 Actinomycetota bacterium | reverse complement strand
GGATCAGGCTGCCGGACGGCAGCGACCCGGCGGCGGGCGCGGCGGCGGACGGCGCGGAGGACGCGGCGGCCGGGCCGATCGCGGCGAAGGCGAGCCCGGCGGCCAGCGCGCCGGCCATCAGCAGCCTGGCGTTGGTTGCTCCGGCGTGGTGGAATCGGATTTTCACTTAGTACTCCTGGTGCCTTGTGGGTATTAGGCGAGCGCAGGCGAACTGTGCGCCCCGTATTCGGTATCCCGAAATGGACCCCGAGGTGAAAGCCCGATTTCAAATCAGGGTCCGGATTCGGTCCCAAAACTGTTATAGCAGACCAGGCAGGCATGTCAAGGGAAGCAGGCTTTACCGGGTAAGCTTTGACTGATCAATCAGCCGTCTTATCCCGAGAAGAGGCGAACGGCGCCTGTCAAGATATTAGATTGAAAATCTGGACCATATTTTCACCGTAGCTAGCGCCGTGGCAGTAGCCGTGGTACTAACTCCCGATGGTGCTGTGAACGCCGTCGGCGCGGGTCGTCGGTCAGCCGCGCAGCGGGGTGAGGCTCGCGGCGACCACGCCGGTCAGCGAGCTGCCCGCGCCCCACTCGGCGAGCTCCTTGTAGACGAGGCCGAACGGCGCGTGCGCCCGGCCCTCGGCGTCCACGACCCACGGCTCCCAGCTGCCATCCGAGCCCTGACGCGGCTGCCAGCCGCCACCGCGCACCGCGATGATCGTCTCGCCGACGTACGCCACCAGCCGGCCGAAGAGCGGCGGTTTGCGGCATGCCGCCACGCCGAGTCGGCGCACCGTGGCGTCGAGGTCGGGGAGCGCGGACCGGTCGCGGCCGGGGATCGGCAGGCCGAGCTGCGCCGCGAGCGCCGGGGCCTGCGCGGCGAAGTCCCGTCCCTGCGGCAGCAGCGCGCCGAACGGCGACTGCGGCTTGAGCGCGGAGACCTCGTCGAGCATCGCGAGCAACGCCGCCCGCGACTCGTGCAGGCGTCCCCGCCCGCTCTCCTCGACCAGCAGCGCCCTGCCGTCGGCGAAGCGGTACGCCCGGGAGTACGTCAGCCGCGCGATCTCGGGGTCGGGCTCCGGCGTCGGCGTCTGCGCGAGCAGCTCGCGCACCTGCTTCGCGGTCAAGCCGCGCGACTTCGACGTCGCGCGGCTCACCGCTGCCGCCTGGCGCAGTGTCCGAAGAGCGGCATTGCCATCGTGTCCTCCGTGGCCCGTCGTCGGGGCCCGCGGCTACGTCACTGCGTCACGCGCCGCGTCACTCGACGATCACCGGATCCGGCTGCAACGGCGGGCCGCCGCCGTTGGCCGGGCCCAGAGTACCCGGTGAGGCGCCGCCGACGATCGGCGGCACGGGCACGTACGGGCCGTCGATGATGGTGCGCAACAGGCCGCGGCTCGGGAACACCTGCGGGTTGAGCGGCAGCGCCGGGCCGAAGCCGATCTGGGTGCCGCCGGCGCTGCCCGGCACCTCGTACGCGACCACCTGCCACACCGCGACGCCTCGGCGGGTGGCCTCGGCCAGCACGTCCGGTCCGATGATCGTGTTCGCCGTGGTGATGAACGTGATCGTGGGCAGTACCCGGTCCGGGCCGGTCGCGGCGCCGGCCGGCGAGCGCGCGGCGATGTCGACCAGGCCGCGGATCTGCTGATTGCTCGAGGACAGGTTCAGCGTCCCGTTGACCGCTTTGACCTCGAAGAACGAGCTGTTCGGGTACGTGGTCGAGGTCATCTCCATGCCGTGCCAGGTCATGGTGATATCGACCCTGGTGATGTTGCGCACCGCGTCGGGGATGACCGTCGGCGGCCCGCCGTACGCGGCCCGGACCGGCGACGGGTACGGGGTGAAGTTCTCGGTCAGCCCCAGCGCGTTGTTGGCGAACTCCTGGAACGCCCGGCCGACGGCGCGGTTGAACAGGACGCCGGGCGGCAGTCCCGCGCCGACGCCCGCCGCGCGGGCGATCGCGCGCAGCCGGAAGGTGGTCAGCGGCACCGCCTGCTGGCCGTCCGGATCGACCTTGGTCAGCGGCTCGTCGTCGGCGTAGTTGTAGAGGTTGAGGAAGCTCGGCGCGAAGGTGTCGAGGCCGCTCGGCTTGGCCGGGTCCTCCGGCAGGTCCTGCAACTTGCGGCTCAGCGCCGGGTCGGTGCTGACGAAGATCCCGGTTCTCGGGTTGTAGTACCGCGCGCCGAAGTAGTAGAAGCCCGACTCCGCGTCGTACTGCTTTCCGCCGAACTGGTACGGGATGTTGTGGGTGTCGCTGGCCTCCTGCACCCACGTCTCGCCGCTCGGGAAGTACTCGAGATGCTCGAAGATCTTCCCGCCGGTGTCGGTGACGTAGTTGCCGCTGCCGATCTGGTCCGGATGGAAGTAGTACTGCTGCTTCTCCACGACGGCCGGGTCGTGCATGGCCATCTTCTCGGCGATCAGCGAGCCGCCGACGATGATCTGCTTGGTGCCGATCTGGTTGTTGCGGATGGTGAAGAACTGGTTGACGTAGACCGTCTCGCCGCCCTTGCCGCGCTTGATCACCCGCTGGCCGGAGTCGTCGTAGACGTAGTCGGTCTTCTGCCCGTTGTCGGACAGGCTCTGGATCTGGTTCTCCTCGTTCCAGGCGATCGTCTGCCGCCTGCCGCTGTCGTCGTCGGTGAACCCGGTCTGGTTCCCGTCGGCGTCGTACGAGTACGTCAGCCGGCCGATGTGCGTCGGCGCGTGCTCCTGCGGCCCGTCGTAGGCGTAGCTGAAGTCGTAGCTGGTGTCCTTCTGCGTGTTGGCGTGCCCCGAGGACTCGACGATCTGGTTGAGCTGGGTCTTGGAGACCACGTTGTCGGCGCTGTCGTAGCCGAGGCCGACCGTGTACGTGTTCTGCTTGCCCGGTGCGAAGGTGTAGACCCCTGACGCACCGGTCAGCCGGTCCAGGTCGTCGTAGCCGAAGGTCTGGCTGGTCGGCCCGCCGCCCTGGCCGCTGCTCGGGCCGTTGGGCTGCACCGCGATGTCGTTGGCCAGCGAGGTGAGGTTGCCGACGTGGTCGTAGCCGTAGCTGAGGTTCTGGAAGTCGGCGCCGCCGGCCGAGGCGGACCTGAGGTTGGCCAGCCGCCGGTTGAGCGGGTTGTAGGCGTAGGTCGTGGTGACGTTGTTGCCGAAGTCCACGAACGCCTTCGCGCCGAACTTGTCGTACTCGAACCGGTTGACGTAGGTGTAGCCGTTCGGGCCCTTGACCCCGGTGATCCGGTTGACCGCGCCGCCGGAGTCGTAGTGGTAGGTGAGCGCCTCCCCGTCCGGGTAGACCATGTTCTGGATGCGGCCGAAGGTGTCGTACGTGTACTGCGTCGTGTAGGTCGGCTTCGGCGCCCCGGTCAGGATGTTGACGGTCTTGACCTCTTTGGTGACCTCGCCGAGCCTGCCGTAGGAGCGCAGCAGCGTGCCCGAGGCGTCGGTGATCTTGATCGCCCGGCCGGCTCCGTTGCCCGCGGCGCCCGGCGCGCCGTAGGTGTAGGCGACGTCGTTGCCCGGGTTGTCCGGGTAGTGGATGCTGGTCAGCCGGTTGAAGTCGTACCCGTAGCCGACCTGCTTGCCCTCGGCGCGCAGGTTCGGCGTGATCCGGGCGACCTGGTTCGACGCCAGGTCGTAGACGGTGGTGACGTGGCCGGCATCGGGGTTGGTGACGTCCGTGCGGCGGCCGAGCAGGTCGTACGCGGTCGTGGTGACGGCGCCGTGGTCGTCGGTGACCTTGCGCAGTTCGTTGATCGGGTCGTAGCCGTAGCTGGTCCACACCGGCGTGCCGTTGGAGAACTGCTCCTGGCTGACCAGGAGTTCGCGCACGTTGCGGAAGGTCACCTTCTTGTGGCCGTTGGCGTCGGTCGCGGTGGCCGCGAACTGGACCGTGCCCGACCGGTCCGCGCCGAAGCCGTAGTCGGTCGTGACGGCGGTGCCGTCCGGCAGCGCGGTGCGCACGTTGCGGTCGAGCACGTCGAAGGCGAACGTCGTCGGGGCGACCGGATCGACCGCGGTGTTGTAGACCCCTGCCGAGCCGAGCGGCTCGGTGGTCGGATAGGTCATCGCGACCGTGCGGCCGAGGAAGTCGAACGTGACGTGGCCGGAGACCTGCATGACGTCCTGCGGCGAGGCGTTCGCGCCGGTGAAGACCGTCGCGCTCTTCTTGGTCTGCAACACCCGCTTGAGGCCGTCGATGAACGTGACCGTGTCGATCGTGTCGCCCGGGCCGCGGAAGACGTCGGCGTGCCGCGTCAGCGCCCACGGCACCGCGGCGTCCGGGTGGTACTCGAACGTGATGGTGGCGATACCGGAACCCTGCTGGTAGGGCCCGGTGACGCTGACGGTGCGGCCGAACTCGTCCACCTGGTAGGTGGTGGACTGGTTGTTGACGTCGGTCTCGGACAGCGTGCCGCCGAACCGCAGGTCGGGGGTCGAGGTCGAGCTGAGGCCGAAGCTGTCCGTGGTCTTGGTGATGTAGGTGGCGACGGTCGGGTCGTACTCGTAATCGACCCGGTAGCGCTGCCCGGCCGCGTTCGGCGGGTTGGTGACCGAGGCCAGGTCGCCGTTGGGCAGGTAGGTCATGTCCGTGGTCGCGGCGGAGCCGTCGGCCAGGAACTGCCGGATCTGCGTCACGTTGCCGGTGGCGCAGTCCACCGACTGCGCGCGGTGCCGCAGCACCTTGCCGTCGGCGTCGGTGACCAGGATGGAGGCGGGCATGGCCATCAGGTACGTGTCGGGGCAGCTCACGTAGCTGCTGTTGGCCACGACGTCCGCGCCGGTTCCGGGGTCGCCGACATCGAGGGTCTGATCCACGTTGCCGAGCGAGTCGTAGTGCTGCGTGGTGTACGTGGCCTTCTGCGCGCTGGTCCCGCCCTCGTAGAAGCGCTCGTCGGTGCGTACCAGCATCGGGAAGATGGTCGCCGTCGTGCTGGCGATGTTCGCGGGTTCGGCGCCGGTCAGCACGTCACGCGTGTCATACGTCTGCTGCGTTTCGGTGAACAGGTTGCCGTCGGCGTCGTAGACCTTGGTGTCGGTAGGCAGACCGTGCGTGTAGTAGCTGTCGGTGCGGTAACTGTGCACGATGGTGCGGTACACCGAATTGCCGTGGGTCGTGTCGAGCTGGCGCTCGGTGACCGTGGCGAAATCGTAGAACTGGCGCTCCAGCCGGTTGTAGACCCCGCCCGCGTAGTCGTAACTGACGGCCTGGGTGACCGCGTCGCCGGGCGGCCCCGGGTTCACCGTCACCTTTGACATCACCCAGCGCTGCTGCGGCTGCTGGACGGTGTTGCCGGTGCGCTTGTAGTCCAGCGTGAAGCTCGCGCCCAGCGGACGGCCGACGCTCTTGAGCAGGTTGGTGCGGCCGACGTCGTTGTCGGCGACGGTCATCCGGCCGTCGCCGGTGCTGGCCATGTAGTCGGGCGTGCCGTTGCCGTCCACGTCGCGCAGCACGGCCTCCTCGCGCGCCATGCTCTGGCTGCCGTCGGCGCCGGGGTTGATGATGATGTAGCAGGCCGCCAGGCACAGCGGGCCGATGCCGACGGTGAAGTACACGCCGGCGCCCAGGCTCGTCTCGCCGTTGCACAGCCGCGCGGTGTCCCAGTCGATGCCGGCCAGGCCGACGCTGGTGCTGTCGTGGCAGGCGCCGTTCGGCGCGCCCGGCCAGGCGACCGGGGCCGCGAAGCCGGTGCCGAGGTTGAACGCGACCCGCATGCCGCCGGAGGTGTTGATCACCCGGTCGGGCAGGCCGTCGCCGTTCAGGTCGATCAGTTCCTCGTCGGTCTGCGACTTGTTCTTGCTCAGCGACACTCCGCCGGCGAAGTCGTAGATGCCGTTGTTGAAGCCGAGCGAGGCGCCGATCGAGCCGTTCTCGCTCGACCCGTCGCCGAGCGCGGCGGCGCCCCAGGGCTCGGCCGGCGCGAAGGAGTAGCCGAGGTTGAGCGCGACCGAGATCCCGCCGCCGTCCCGGGAGACCTTGTCGGGCAGGCCGTCGCCGTTGACATCGACCAGGTCGGTCTGCGGGTGCGAGTCGCCGCGGCCGAGCGAGCCGGAGAGTCCGAGCTGGACCATCTGGCTGCCGGTGGTGTTGTCCGACGGGGCGTGGCCGGCGTTGTCCACCTTCGCCTGCGCGTTGGCGGAGAAGTGCGCCGGGCTGCCGCCGACCCCCACGTTCGCCGAGGAGGCGTCGGTGCTGCGCGGGTCGCCGAGGCCGGGGACGGCGACGCTGTTCGCGGCCAGCGCGCCGGTCTGGTCCGGGTACTGCACGTGCCCGCCGCTCACCACCGCGGGGAAGCCGCTGCCGTTCATGTCGAGGTAATCGACGTCGCTCGTGGTCGAGCCCGAGTCGGCCGAGCCGGACAGGAACGAGATGCCGCCGCCGACCGCGGTCTGCGAGGCGTGGCTCACCTTGTCGGGCGCGCGGGCACCGGCGAAGGCGCCGGCCGTCGGCACGCCGAGGGTGGGTGAACTCAGCCGCGAACTGCTCGCCGTGTCGGACTTGAGGTAGATGTCCGAGTTCGAGCCCAGCCAGGCTCCGTCGGCGGGCGACGGCAGCAGCGGGTAAGCCTTCTGCGTACGCAGATCGATCCGGGTGTTCTGGTCGAAGGTCTGGTTCAGGTCCGACTCGACGACCGGCGCGGACGCACGCGCACCGGCGCCGTTGTAGGACACGTACGCCCAGCCGCGGTACGGCTCGGACACCAGCCCGGGCGCGGACGGACCGTGCAGCGCGCTGGGCGCCGCGGTCGTGGAGCCGCCGGAGTCGGTGACCTGCACGCCCTGCGCGGTGACCGCGGCGGTCAGCGCGGGATCGGGCGAGGAGTAGTCGAAGAACAGCTGCTCGCCCGCGCTCACCGGCAGCGAGAACGGCTCGTCCGGCACGCTGCCGCCGGTGATCGAGATCGGCTCCTTGAACACCAGCTCGCCGCGCCGCTTGACGGTGAACGTCAGCGTGCCGTCGGTGCCCGGGGCGACGGCCAGCTGCGGATGGACCGTCACCGTGTCGTCGCTCGGCGCGGTCCACGCCTGCTGGACGGTGCCGCCGAGGTCGTCAACCGGGTAGAGGTCGGTGTCCACCGGCGGGTGCAGCTGCACGATCGGGTTGCCGTCCGGGTCGAGCACCTTCGCCGACGGCGACGAGGTGTAGTACAGGCGCGGCGCCCACGACAGCTGATTCACATCGATCGGCGAATCGACCTTGACGCGCAGCGCGAGCGTGTCGCCCAGGTGGACCGCGATGTCCTGGTCCACGGCGAGGTCGCCGGTCTGCGCCGCGGACATCGGCTGGTTGTACACCGGGTCGCCGTTGAGCAGCACCTGCACGGTGATGTCGTCGGTGGTGGCGCCGAGCTTGTGGAAGGCGCCCGCGAGATGCACGGTGCCGGTCAGCGGGGCCTGCACGATGGCGCCGCGCCGACCGGCCGTGGTGAAGTCCGCCGAGGCGTGGTAGCTGAAGACGTCGAGCTTGTTGACGTCCGTGTACGGGGTGACGTCCTGGTAGGCGATCACCGGATCCCACGAGACGTGGTCGTACTTGCCGTCGTCCACGGACTGGACGCGGAAGTAGAAGCGGTCGCCCTGATGCACCGTCAGCGAGCCGACTCCGGCAGGGCTCTGCGGCGCGTAGTCGGTGGCGCCGATCGCGGTGGACCACAGCTCGGCGCCGTTCTGCTGGATCGCGACGCGCACGCCGTCGGCGGTCCGGTACTGCGCGCGGGCTGCGCTGGTGTCCTTGACCAGCTCCACGTCGCCGGTGATGCTCACCGTGCCGTCGAACGGCGCCACCCAGCGGCGCAGCGTATCGACCGGCGGGTCGGCCGCGGCCGCCTGCTGCTGTTGCGCGGTGAAGTCCACGCCGAGGCCCGAGGTGTCGATGGCGCCGCCGCCGATCGGCACCGGAGTGTCCGCCGAGTTGTCGGTGAAGGTCGGCAGGCCGTCGGAGCCGAGGTGGTTGAACAGCACCTGGCCGCCGGACACCAGGTCGGGCAGGCCGTCTCCGTTGACGTCCTGGAAGTAGGTGTCGCTTGTGCTGAACGTCTCGGACTGGTTGGCGAAGACGTTCGCGCCGAAGTACGCCTCGGCGCCGAAGGAGAACTGGTTCGAGCTGTCGTGCGAGATCGCGGGCAGCGTGGGCAACACCGTGCTCTGGTCGGCGAAGGTGACCGCGCCGCCGAGGGTGGTGGTGTTCAGCCGGAAGTAGGCCTTCCCGTCCTGCTCGAACACCTTGTCCGGCAGGGTGTCGCCGTTCAGGTCGATCATCGCCAGCACGCCGTCGCCGCTGGTGTGGGTGAAGCCGACCTTCGCTCCGGCGGAGAACTGTTTGGTCGGCGACACCGGGTTGAAGCCCAGGTACAGGTGCCCGCCGATGCTGGTGGTCATGCTGCCTGACAGTGCGCTGGCATGCCCCTGGTCGAGCAGCCCGGCCGTGACGCCGTCGCCGCCGGTGTTGACGTCGGCGGGGGTGGCGAAGCCGTGGTAGTCGCCGCTCGTGTTCCGAGCATCGTCGTAGTACGCGAATGTGTGGGTATTGAACAGCGTGCCGTTCGCACCGTACTGCGACACCGACTTGAGCAGCGTCTTGTTGAACGCGCCGGTGGTGTAGTCGAGCTGGTAGCTGCGCACCGGCTGGCCGTTGAAGTCAATCTTGATCTGCTTGAGCAGATCGGCGGTGACCATGACGAATCCGCCGCGGCCGTTGATCGAGACGTCGGGCCGCCGCGGCGAGCCGGGGATGTCGCGGTCGCGTACGAAGGTGACCGTGTAGGCGCCGGCGGCGTCGCCGGTGCCCGTGTAGTTGATCGTCGCGGGGTAGAGGTTCGTGCCCGTGACCGTGCCGCCGGGGACGCCGGCGTCGGAGACGTGCTTGTAGGTGTAGTGGACGGTGTTGCCGACCAGGTCCCGGGTTTCCTTGAGCGCCCAGCGGAAGACGTGGCCCGCGCCGTCCGCCAGTACGGCGTCCGGGTCGCGGCCGTGGTCCGGGTCGCCGCCGTAGAAGGCGCGGACTCCGTCCTTGCCGGTGGCCTCCCACCAGTACGACGCGGGGTCGCCGCCGTGGCGGACGATCTTGGCGAAGGTGCTCTCGACCCGGCTGTGGAAGACCTTCTCGGCCGTGCGCGGCACCAGCGGTCCGCGGTTGGCGACCGGGGAGAGCTCCGCGCCGTTGAGGGAGTAGGTCTCCGATTCGCCGGCCGCGTCGTACCTGGGCACGCCCCAGCGGGTGTCGATGGTGACGCTAGGCAGCGCGAGGTCCCAGCCGAGGCCGAGCCAGCCGTCGGCCGCCGCCGAGCCGCCGTCCGGCGCGCTGGAGTCGTAGGACAGCGCGACGCTCGGCATCTGGCCGTGGCGCCCGCCCGGCAGCGCGATCGGGTAGCCCAGGTGCGCGGCGCCGTCGCTGCCGGCCTGCGGCGGGTCGATCAGGTCCACCGCGGTGCCGGGGTCGGCCGCCTTGATGTCCTTGATGGAGGTCGGGTCGTAGCTCAGCGTGCCAGGGTGGTCCGGGACGGTGATCGTGGCGTTGACGAAGTCGGTGAAGTGGTTCGTGCTGCTGGTCACCGTGCCGGCGGCCGCGTTGACCGCGGTGCCGTCGAGCCGCTGCCAGCGATGCTGATCGACGTCGTAGTAGTACGTCGCGACGTCCTGGTCGCCCAGCCCGGCCGGGATGAGACTCGGGTCGTACGGCAGCTTGATCGCCATGGCCGCGCCGAACGTCATGTGCGGCAGGAAGCGGTAACCGCGCCGGGGACCCTTCGTGACGTTGGTCATGCCCTGGTCGAGCGGCGGCAGTTGGTCGGCGCACAGGGAGGTCGCAGTGATCGAAGTCGTACTGCTCACCGCGGTCCCGCCAACCGAGACGCTGGCGCCGTCGTGCGAGACCAGTGTCGTGCGGCCTGGCGTGGCGACGGTCACCGTGTCGGCGGCCATCAGCGCATCAGTGCACGCAGGCTGCGCGGACGCGGCTCCGGTGGCCGGGTCGCCGGCCGACTGCGGGACCAGCTGCGGCAGCGCCACCGCGTCCGTATCCGCTACCGCGACCGTGTGCACCTGCGCGGTCTCGGCATAGGCGCCGACCTCACCGGTCAGGCTGGTAAGACCGCTCCCGGCGAGCAGGGCCGCGACGACGGTCCCGTAAAACGGCAGGCGAAAGCGACCAGCGACACCACGCATACGATTCCCTCCCCAGGAGCGCAAAGCCCGAGCGCTCGCGAAACCGACTACGTGGGTCTTCGACCGCTGACACGATCGGCGTCGCAACCCACACGGTAAGCCGGGAGGGCACCGCTGTCCATAGCGCGGATATCAGTGTTTTTCGGTACTAGACCACTTGTTCCAACCGCCGCAACAAGCCGTCGATGATCAGTTCGAACCCGAAGCCGACCCCGGCGCCGCAGCCGCAGCCCGGCGGCATGGCGACGCGCCGCGTCGCCATCTCGACCACGTACAAATGCACGATCGCGACGTAATCGAAACTCGAATAGCCTTCCGAAATCGAATTTATTCTGCTATGCTGAATGAGATTCAAATGAATTCCTGCTAGTGTCCGTGCGCATGACGGACACGACTTCCAGTATTGCGATGCGCGCCGTTCCCTACCGCGATCTCGATACCCGCCTCAAGGGCGAACTCTATTGGCCGGAAACGTCGGCCGAATCCGAGTCAGCACGCGTGCACGCTGGCGGAATCCTGCTGATCCACGGCGGCGCAGGGCTCGACGACCACGCGCGGGAGCAGGCACGACGATATGCGGGATTCGGCTACGTCGTCTTCGCGTGCGACATGTACGGCGAGGGTGTCGCAGGCAGTCGGGAGCGGATCGTCGCGTGTGCGACGGCGTTGCGCGACGATCCGGCGATGCTGGTGCGGCGCGGAATGGCCGCAGTGGACGCGCTGTATCACTGCCCAGAATTCGCCAAAGCCGACGCGGCCCAAGCCCAGCCCGCCGCCGACGACGCGGCCCGAGGCCGGATCGCGGCGATCGGCTTCTGCTTCGGCGGCATGGCGGCTCTCGCACTGGCGCGCTCCGGCGCGGACCTCGTCGGCGCGGTGAGTGTTCACGGATCTCTCGCCACGACGGCGCCCGCGCCGTCCGGGTCGCGGATACCGGCGAAGGTGCTTGTCTGCCACGGCGCCGCGGACCCGCACGTGCCGATGAACGACGTCGTCGCCTTCACCGACGAGATGAACCGCGCCGGAGCCGACTGGCAGTTGATCGCCTACGGCCAGGCGCTGCACGGTTTCACGCACAAGCACACCGCGCCGGGCGCGACGCCTGGGGTCGCCTACGACCAGTCGGCCGACGAGCGCTCATTCGCCGCAGCGCGAACGTTCTTGGCGGAGGCGTTCACAGCAGGCGAGTAAGGTACGCACACCCAAGGCGTACTCCCATCCGCTGTAAACGCATTGAACGCGGCCAGATCGACCTCGGCAAGGAGACCGCGCGCGTCAGCACCGTCCCTACGTCGCTGACCGCTTCTGCTCACGCAACGCAGCGTCAGCCACGTCGTAGTCATCCCGGTACTTCTGCACCCGTCCGGCGTTCTCCGCAGCCCAGATCACCAGCCCGAGCACCGGCACCAGCAGGCCGTACCCGAGATCGGTCAGTTCGTACTCCACTCGCGGCGGCACCTCGGCGTAGACGGTACGGGTGATCAGCCCGTCGCGTTGCAGGTGCCGCAGCGTCAGCGTGAGCATCCGCTGCGAGATGCTCCCCGCAGCCTGCTGTAGTGCGGTGAACCGCATCGGCCCCCGGCGCAGGCTCCCGATGATCAGCAGACTCCACTTGTCGCCGATGCGCTCCAGTAGTTCACGCACGAGCTGTCCCTCGGCGCCGAGATTCGCGCACACCTGCCGCGGCCACTCGAGATCCGCCTCAACGCTCGGCCCATCCACCATGCAGCCCGCCTCCGTTCTCCACCTGCTCAGTCACATCAGCCTGCGGTAACGCACACCGGTGTGCCTTTTGTACCGATCCCAAGAGTGATGCAAGATGCGGTCACGAACAAAGAGTAACCATTGGCTCGACGCTGGAGGTTCCCCGTGGCCCACTTGCTGCACATCGACTCGTCCCTGTTCACCGAGATGTCCGTGACCAGGGAGATCACCCGCACGTTCCGCGAGGTCTGGGCAGCCGAGCACCCCGACGGACCGGTCACGTACCGGGACCTGCGCGCGAATCCGGTCGAGCCGCTGGTCGAAGCCGCCGTGCTCGGTTCGCTCACTCCGGAGCCGCAGCGCACCCCCGAGCAGAAGTCCGCCATGCTGGCCCGCCGGACGCTGGTCGATGAGGTGGTGAACGCCGACGCGTACCTGTTCGGCGTGCCCATGTACAACTGGGGCGTCGCAGCGGCCTTCAAGACGTGGCTCGACCAGATCATCGAGCACGGACGCACGCTCGGCCCAGGTTCGGGCTCTGACTCCGACTCCGACGCCAGCAACGGCTCCAGCTCGACCCCTGACAGCGACATGCCCCTAGCCGGCCGCCCCGCCACCGTCGTACTCAGCTACGGCGGCGGGTACCTCCCGGGCAGCCCGAAGGAGGACTGGGACCACGTCCGGCCGTACCTGGAGACCGTGCTGGTCAAGGCCCTGGGACTGGACGTCGTGTTCGTCACGGCACAACTCGGCGTAGCCCTGATCAAGCCGGAATTGGCCGAACTCGCCCCGCAGGCGAGGCAGCTGCGTGCGCAAGCGCACGAGGCCGCCCGTGCCCGCGCCAAGGAAGTGGCAGCACGCTTCAAGCCGGCGACCGTGTAAGCACGTGCAGTCACACGCCACCGACCGACCTACCGTTACGCAGCCCCTCACCACCAGCCCGCCCGCCTGCCTGCCCCACGGCCCCACGCCCCCCACGGCCCGCGAGCGTCAGGCCGCTTGCTCAGCCTGCAACTGCCGCACGACATCGAGCGCGTCGCCGATGTGCCTGCCGATGTTGGTCTGCGAGTTGAACACGTGCCGCACGATCCCGCTGCGGTCGATGACGAACGTGACCCGCCCGGGGATGATGCCGAACGTCGCCGGCACCCGGTAGGTCTTGCGCACCTCGCCCCCAACATCGCTGAGCAGCGTGAACGGCAGCAAGTTCTTGCCGGCGAAAGCGGCGTGCTTCGCCACCGAGTCGGAACTGACCCCGATGACGTCGGCGCCCGCGTCGGTGAAGGCCTCATAGCTGTCCCGGAATGCGCACGCCTCGGCGGTGCACCCGGTCGTCTCGTCCTTCGGATAGAAGTACAGCACCACGGTGCCCCGCCCGATCCGGTCGTAGAGCCGTACCGACTCGCCCTCCTGGGACTGAAGCGTGAAGTCCGGGGCCTTGTCGCCGACTGCGACACCTCGAGCCATCGCTGCCCGCCTTTCTGTGATGGTAGTGACCCGCCGACAGTCATGACACGCGTGACGAGTATCCAGCGTTCAACGCCCCGGCCCCAATCGGGCCAAGCGAGGCTAAACCGGAAAGATCAGGGTAATGATAGGAGGCGAGCCCGCGGCGCCAGTCCCGGCGCCGCGAGGCAGGTGTGTTCGAACTGCGAGGGGAGGCGCGGTTGGCTCAGACACGCCGCGAGTCGCCGACAATGCGCGTCGTGACGGCTATCCGGCTGCTGTTCACCGTGCTCGGCCTCGCCGGCCTGATCTTCGGATACGTCGGCTTGAGCAAATACATACACGCCGGTCCGAGCGAACGTAAGGGCGACGCCGGCTTCAGCAATCTCATCTACTACGACATCGAACTCGCGCTGCTCCAATCCAGCCCGCTGTCCGCGGGCGGCCCTGTACCGACGGAGCTCCAGATCGGCCGCTTCTGCGCGCCGTGCGTGCTCGTATATCCCGTGACAGAGTTCAGCGTCGCCTTCTCAGCCATGCGAATCCGGCGGGCTCGTACACGTCGCCGGCGCGGGCACGCGGTCGTATGCGGCTCCACCCGGGCCGCACAGATGCTGGCCGCCCGGTTGCGTGCCAAAGGGATCCGAGTCGTCGTCGTCTCGACCGAACCCGGGGACGAATCCGATCGCGACGCCGTGACGGGAGACCCGCGCTTACCGCACACGCTGCGCGCCGCCGGTGTCGCCGGGGCGCACCGCGTGTACGCGTGCTTCGGGCACGGCGAGCAGAACGCTGAGATCGCCGCAGCCGTCGAGCAGGTGCGCTCACCGAGGGGGCTGCCCGAGCGCATCCATGTACTGATCCCCGACCTCGAGCTGTGCTCGGCGTTGCGCGCCCGGCACTGGAGTGTGCCCGACGCCGGCATGCACCGACTGGACTTCTTCAACCCGGAGGAGTCGGCCGCTCAGGCGACGGTCCGCGCGGACGAGTCGGCGTTCGCCGGCCGGACCGCGCACATCGCCATCGTGGGTACCGGAGCCTTCGCGCGCTCCATCCTGGTCGAGTTCGCCCGGCAGTGGCTGGTCCGGGGCGGGGCACGCCGCGAACCCGCCGTGATCCTGCTGATCGACGCCGACGCGATCGACGTCGCGTCCGACCTGACCGGACGGTACGCCTTTCTTGCGAACGCATGCCGGATCGAGGCGCAGACCGAACCGTTCGAGACGGTCCTGGCGCGCTACGCGGCAGATCCGTCAGCGCCGAGGCTGCACAGGCTCTACTTCTGCCAGGAGGATGAGGGCGACGCGCTCAGAGCCGCCCTCGATACCGTGGCCGGCTTCCAGTCGGCGTTCACCGAGGCCGTCGTCCGGCTCGACCGGATGACCGGCATCGCCGCCGGATTCCGCGCCGGGCCCGACGGCGGCGGCGTCCTGTTCGACGCGCTCGGCGGCCGTCTGCGGCTGGTAGACGTCACTGCGGAAGGCTGCGATCCCGAACTGATCGAGGACGACCTCGCCGAGTCGCTCGCCCGCGCCTGTCATCAGCGCTATCTCACCGACCAGTTCGCCGCCGGGGAGGCTCCGCGCAGCTCGTCCGCCATGGTCCCGTGGGAGGAACTCGCGGAGGAGTACCGGGCAGCTAACCGCGACCAGGCCGCGGACATCGGCAAGAAGCTCGCCGAGATCGGCTGCGTGCTGAGCACGCGGCGGGCGAACGGTCCTCAATTCGAGTTCCGGGACGGCGAGGTCGAGCGGCTCGCGGAACTCGAACACGTGCGATGGACGGACGAGAGGCAGCGCCGCGGATGGGTCTGGGGCGAGACACGCGTTGACACGGCCAAGCAGCATCCCGGGCTGGTCCCGTGGCGGCGGTTGCCGGAGCCGCAGCGGGAGAAGGACCGCCAGGTGGTGCGCGGCCTGCCGGACCTGCTCGCCGACGCCGGCTTGGCGATCGTCCGGATGGAACCCGGCGAGTTCGAACGCGGTGGCAGCCAACCACGCGGGAACGCGCCGACCGGGTTCAGCCCCGGCGCGTCGCCCCTTCCGGCCAGATCACCGTGACCGGGATATGCCGTGACCGCGCGGTGCTCACCATGTGCGCCGTCCCGCCGACCTTCTCGGAGGGCAGACCGTTCCACACCGCGACCAGCGAGTCGATCCTGTCCAGCACCGCGTCGTTGACCGCCGCGTAAACCTGCGGCCTGGCCCGCGGCTTGTCGATCTCCAGCACCGACTCGGCCTGCCTAAGCAACGTGCCAAGCGCCGGACCACCGTCCGGGCCGGCCGATTCGTGGGTGTGTCCGCTGTACTCGCCGAACGGCATGATCACTTCGCGGCGACCGCCGAGCCGAAGCAGCACGTCCGCGAATACCCGATCGGCTCCAGGTGCCAGGCAGCTGACGCCGACCACGCCTCGGGGTAGCGGTTTGAAAAGATCGAGCAAGTGCGTGCGCAACGCGTCGGCCACCAAGCGCATCGTCTCAGGGCCGATGTCCATGTGGCCCGTGACGCCAACGCGCATCGTGTGTGACGCACCTTCATCCACGACTTCGACTTGCCCATCGAACTCGGGTTCGCAAACTCGGCTTGGAGACAGATCGTGGCTGCTCACATACCGACCGCACAATACGCGGTGCGCTGAATGCGTGAATTCTGACCTGCGGTCAGCGCCATACCGGTGACGTGCGGAGTCGGACGGTCACCACCCGGGGATCACGACGTACGCAAGAGTTTGCCTATCTGTGGATGGTGATATCAATGCGGTTCTCGTCAATTCGTCGTGCCCGCTTGTCGCTGCTACGTGCCTCCATGGTCGCGGTGCTGTGTCTCGGCGCGCCGGCGTCGGCGGTCGGGGCTGTCGGCGCGCCGATGGCCAAGGGTGATAACGGGGATGTAAAAATCCATGCGGTTGGTGCTTCGTTCGTGGACGAGCGCAACCAGCCGCACGTGTGCCGGTTCTACCTCGACGCTTTCAACTTCGACGCGCACCAGCAGGTGAGCTGGACCATCTCGCAGCAGCCGCCGACCGGGCACACGCAGGTGCTGAGCGAGACGCTCATGCTCGACTCGCACGGTGCGGGGACCTCGGCCCAGTACAGCCTGCCCGCCGGGCACTACAAGCTGGTGTGGAACTTCAGCGGGGAGCACGGCTCGGCGAAGCACAAGGTCTTCTGGTCCGACTGCGCCGCGGTCGCCTCGCCGCCGCCCGGGTCCACCGTGATCTCTGGTGGCGGCACGGTGATCGGCACCGTCGGGCCGAACGGGAAGGTCATCCCGTCGGCGCCGATGCTCGCCCTTGCCCAGACCGGTGCCTCCACCACGCCGTGGGCTGTGATCGGCGGAGTGCTGCTCGCGGGTGGAGGGTGGATCATGTACCGCACGCGGCGTGGCGCGCGGCGGCAATAACAAGCACTGGGTGCAGCTATAGCTGTAGATGTAGCTGTAATTGGCTGAGCTGTAGCTGCTGTAGCTGTGGTGCGGGGTCTGCGTTAAGGCAGACGCACCTTGCGTAGGAACGGACCGAGGAGCCAGGGCCGCCGACCCCAGACGCGCAGCGATCCGGTGAGGGCGGCCCTCGGCCTCGAGACTCGGTGGAAGAGCACGAGGTTCAGGGTCGCGGGCTCGAAGTACACGCGCACGTCGTTGTCGCGGCCCGGCTCCTCGATCCAGAGCTCGCCGTGTTCCAGCACGATCGTCACCGGGTCGGTGTACGCCGAGCGGAACTCGACGGCGATGCGGCCCCGGTAGACCGGCTTGTCGTCGTCGAGGACGTTGCCGACACCGTTGCGGACGATCTCGATGAGGAAGAGCTCGAAGAACAGCGCCGCGTGTTCCTGCGGTATCCGCCACGGCGCGCGCACGCCTCGCGCCGTGGCGATGTCGCGGCCGTGGATCAGCAGTTCGTTGTTGAGGTGCGCGAACACGCCGGCCAGCGGGAGCCTGGAGCCGCCGAGCCAGGTGATGGTGCGTGACGGATCGGCGTCGGCGGTCAGGTCCAGCGCCTCGTCGATCGAGGTACGCAGCCGCTCGGTGACCTTCTGCGGGTCGCGCTCCTTGTAGTTGTTGAAGATCACCGTGTTCATGCCGGCGTGGATGTTGTCCACGGTCGTCGAGAGGATGTGCTCCTTCATGCCCTCGATCGGACCTGGCAGGTCGTCGGACACCACCGCCGCGGTGTTGTGCCACGCGATGCCGGTGACGTGCGCCGCCGTGTCCATCACGGTCCAGTCCGCGGTCGCCATCGCACCGGGGTCGGCGGCGGTGACGAGTTGCGCGAAGCGCTCGCCGCTGTCCTTGACCGCGGCGCGCACGGCCAGCCACTTCTCCGGCGTGATCCGCGTCATCCCGCCCACCCGGCGGATTCCGGTACCGGTACCAGCCCCGACCACTGCGCCGACCACCTTCCGAGACCCCGTGCTCTGATATGCGGACAGAGCTGTGGGGATTGTCCCATGACGGGTCGGCCGGTGGCTTCTCGCCGTTTGTTCTCGCCGCCTGTCCTCGCCGTGCAGCAGACGATACGAGCGGCCGCTTCTCGGCTATGATGTGATTTACGTCACACTTGCGTGACGCTGACAACCCGAGTGCCCGCGCCGCCGGTCTGGTCGGTCAACGCTCGTGGTTCAAGGGGGCTGAATCGGGTGGACGCCAGAGCCGGCAAGGAGTTCGAGGAGTTCGTCACCGCGCGCTCCGCCGCGCTGTTCCGCACCGCGCTGCTGCTCACCGGCGACCGTCAGGACGCGCAGGACCTGGTTCAAACGGCCCTGGAGCGCGCCTGCCGGCACTGGGGGCGGGTCGCGGCCGCGGAACAGCCGGAGGCATACGTGCGCCGGATCCTCGTCAACTCCCTGAAGGACCGGCGCGCGCGGCGCCGGGTCGTCGAGGTCAGCTTCGACGACGCCCGGCCCGCGCCGCAGCCCGGCCCGTCCCCCTACCGGCAGGTGGAGTTGCGGCACTCGATGATCGCCGCGCTCCAGCGCCTGCCGGCCGGAATGCGCTCGGTGCTGGTCCTGCGTTACTTCGAGGACCTGACCGAGGCGGAGATCGCCCGCGCCCTGAACTGCTCGGCCGGCACCGTCAAATCTCAGACGGCCCGCGGCCTGGCGAAACTGCGCGAGACGCTCGGTCCGCACCTGGGACCGGACGCCGACCAGGACACGGTGGCCCGACTGCTGCCCGGAGGTGACTCATGAAGCGTCCACTGTCAGCCTTCGAGCAGGAATTGGCGGCCGCCATGGACGAGTACGCGCACAGCACCCAACCCCCGGCCTTCGACCCTCGCCGCATCGCGGCCCGCGAGCGGCGGCGGACCAGGGTCCGCATCTCCCTCGCGGCGGTCTCCATCGCCACCGCCGCGGGCGTCGCCGCCTGCGTGGCGACCGGCGTGCCCGGCACCGGAAACAGCGGCCTGCCGGTCGTCGGCGAGTCCACCGCGCCGCCGTCCGCCACCGCCGCGCCGACGCACGGCGTGACGGGGCAGGCGACCGGCGGCGGCAGCGGCTCCGGCGGCGCAACCGGCGGGGCGTCCACGGCGCAGGGATCGGGATCGGGTTCCGGCGCTGTGGTCCCGACCTGGCCCACCACGACGACGAGCAGCCCGTTCGCCGGCTCCGTGCCGCCGGTCCCGGTGCTCACCTCGATCCGGGTCGGCGCGCACCCCGAGGGCGGCTACGACCGGATCAGCCTCGAGTTCACCGGGCAGGTGCCGGGCTTCAACGCCGGGTACGTGTCCTCGGTGGTGCGCGACGGCTCGGGCGCCTCGGTCTCGATGCCCGGGTCGGCGTACCTGCAACTGACCTTCAAGTCCGCGCAGGCGCACAACGACAGCGGCAACCCGACGCTGAACCCGAACCCGGTCAACCCGGTGCAGGTCGGCTTCCCGGAGCTGCGCGCGTACGTGCTCAACGGCGACTTCGAGGGCACCGTCTCGGTCGCGCTCGGCCTGACCGCCCGCGACGGATTCCACGTCAGCGAGCTGACGAAGTCCTCGACCGACCACGTCATCTACGTGGACATCGCCCGGCCGCGGTGACTGCTGGAGCGGCAGTGATCCGGAAGCCGACGTCGCCGGTTACTCGGCGACGTCGGCGAAGCCGGTGAGGTGCTCGATGCGCAGGCGGCACAGCAGTTCGCCCGGGGTGCTGTAACGCTGGCCGTACTCGGCCGCACGGCCGGACGGGACGTAGCGTCCGGCGATGATCGTGGCCCAGGACAGCAGGTTCATGGGGTCTTCTTCGAAGGTGACCGGGCCGCGGACCAGCACGAAGTCGTACGGGAAGTCCTCGGTATCGACGGTCAGCGCCGCTCGGGGGTTCGCCCGCAGGTTGCGGCCCTTGACGGAGGCGGCGCCGGTGGTGAACACCAGGTCGTCGCCGTCGATGACGAACCAGACCGGCGCGACGTGCGCGGTGCCGGTCGTCGAGGCGGTGGCGAGCTTTCCGGTCCGCGTCCCGTGGGACAGGAAGGCGAGCGCGTCCTCACGTGTCATGGGCTTCATATGGCCGGCCTTGTCTTCGAGGGCTTGATCACCAGCGGTGCTGGTGCGGGCTCCAGTCGGCGAACGAGTCGTCGAGGTAGTACGGCGCGATGGCGCGCCCGGGCGGGCTTACCCGGTCGAGCGCGGCCAGGTCGTCCGCGTCGAGCTCGACGGCCACCGCGCCGAGCTGGTCGTCGAGCTGTTCCAAGGTGCGCGCGCCGACTACCAGACTGCTGATACCCGGACGGGTCAGCGTCCAGGCCAGGGCGATCTGCGCGGGCGTGGCGTCCTTGGCCTTCGCCAGATCGGCGAGGGTGTCCACGACGCTGTGGGCCTGCTCGGAGAAGTGCCGCTCGCTCCAGCCATCGACCGCGCCGGGCTTGAGCCGGGTGTCCTGCGGCGCGGCGCCTTCGCGGCGGTACTTGCCGGTGAGCATGCCACCGGCCAGCGGCGACCAGACGGTGACGCCGATGCCGTAGCTGCGCGCCATCGGCAGCAGTTCGCGCTCGGCGCGCCGGTCCAGCAGTGAGTAAGGGGTCTGCTCGGCCACCGGACGCTCCAGGCGGTACTCCTTCGCGGCCCACAGCGACTCGACGATCTGCCAGGCGGCGAAGCTGCTGGTGCCGGCGTAGCGGATCTTGCCGGCGCGGGCCAGGTCGTCCAGGGCGCGCAGGGTCTCGTCGATCGGCACGCGGTTGTCGGGCCGGTGCAGGTAGTAGAAGTCCAGATGGTCGGTGTCCAGCCGGCGCAGCGAGGCGTTGCAGGCCTCGATGATGTGGCGGCGTGAGCTGCCCGCGGCGTTCGGGTCGTCGTCGTCCATGCGCACGTGGCCCTTGCTGGACAAGACGATCCGGTCGCGCCGGCCGCTGCGGCGCAGCAGGTCGCCGAGGATGCGTTCGCTCTCCCCGCGGCCGTAGACGTCCGCGGTGTCCAGGGCGTTGATCCCGGCGTCCAGCGCGCGGTCGAACAGAGCCCCGGCCTGCTGCGCGTCGGTGCCGTTGCCGAACAGCATGCCACCGAGGGTCAGGACGCTGACCTGCACGCCGGTGCGGCCCAGAGTTCGGTACTGCATCAGGTGTCTCCGATGTCTCCGATCCGGTCGGTGGCGTGGTGATCAGGCTTCGAGGAGCAGCTTTCCGGCGACGGCGCGCGACTCGAGCAGCCGGTGCGCGTCGGCGGCGCGGTGCAGCGGGAAGCGCCCCGCGATGCGCGGGGTCAGGCGGCGCGCGTGCACGTCGGCGAGGACGGCGCGCAGCGCGCGGCCGCGCTCGTCGGTCGTGGCGAGGAAGTGCGACGCGGAGACGAAGGAGACGGTCAGCGAGCCGGCACCGAAGCGGGAGGCGGTCAGCCCGGAGAGCCGGAAGACGTCCAGCGCCGGGGGCGGCCCGCTGGACTGGCCGTAGCAGACCAGCACGCCGCGCGTGGCGAGCATGTCAAGGCTCGAATCGAAGGTCTCGCGCCCGGCCGCGTCGTAGACCAGGTCCGCGCCGCGCCCGCCGGTCAGTTCGCGTACGGCGGCGGCCAGGTCCGGGGTCGCGGCCGACACGAGCGCGTGCCGGGCGCCGAGCGCGAGGGCTGCTTCAGCCTTGGCCGGAGTCGAGGCGACGGCGACGACCTGCGCCCCGGCAGCAGCGGCCAGCTGCACCACGGCTCCGCCGGTGGCCCCGGCGGCAGCGTGCACCACGACGTGCGTCCCCGCGCTGACCGGCCATGCGACGCGCGTGAGCACGTGGGCGGTCGTTCCAATGAGCGCGACGGCCGCTGCGGTCTCCAACTCGCGCTCATCGGCGTCGAGCGGCACGACGAACCGCTGATCGACCGCGGTCAGCTGTGCGTAGACGCCGTCGAGGTGGCCGAAGTGCACGACCGGACGGCCGACCAGCGCCTCGTCCACGCCGGGCCCGACCGCGACGGCGTGCCCGCTCGCCTCGGTGCCGGGGATCAGCGGCAGCGACACCGGGTACGGCGCGCCGCGCCGGTGGTTCAGATCGACGTAGTTCACCCCGATCCACCGGTTGCGCACGAGTACCTGCCCCGGCCCGGGCCTCGGGTCGGGGCGCTCGACCGGTTCGAGGGCTTCGGGGCCGCCGTGCGTGGCGATCTCGATCGCGAGCATCAGCCGCACTCCGCGGTGCTCTCGCGCATGACCAGCGTCGTCGGCAGCATGTGGTGCGCGCCGCCCTGGGCGCCGCTGACCCGCGCGATCAGTTCTCGTGCGGCGATCCTGCCCTTGTCGCGCGCGGGTTGGCGGACGGTGGTCAGCGCCGGGCGCGCGTGCGCGGCCAGCGGGGAGTCGTCGAATCCGACCACTGATATTTGGTCCGGCACCGCGATGCCGTGCGCGGTCAGCTCGTCGATGACGCCGAGCGCCAACTCGTCGCTCAGGCACACGATCGCGGTGACCGGCGTGCGCAGCAGCAACACCGCGGCGCTACGTCCATGCTCGCGCAGGTTCACCGGGCACGAGATCACGCGCAGCGGCTCGAGCCCGGCGGCCTCGGCCGCTTCACGCCATCCGCTCATCCGCGCGCGCACCACGTGATTCTCGCTCGACGCGTCCGGGCTCACCGGCTCGCACCGCGCCGGCCCCGCCGCGACCGTGACCGCGCCGATCCGCCGGTGGCCGAGCCGCACGAGATGCGTGAGCGCCGACGCGGCGCCCGCCTGATCGGTGATGTTCACGCAGGTCTCGCCAGATTGCGGGGCCTGATCGACGAGCACCAGCGGCACGCCGCGCCGGCGGGCGACGGCCAGGCCCGGGCTGTCCTCGTCCACCGAGTAGACGATCAGCCCGTCGAGCATCGCCTTGGACAGCGCGCTGCGCCGCGCCCCGCGCGGATTCGACAGCACGGTCAACCCGAGCCCCGCGGCCTCGGCCGCCTCCGCGGCCCCGGAAAGGAAGAGGCCTGAGACTGGATCGGTGAACGCGTAGCCGAGGCTGTCCGTGAACAGCACCCCGACGGTGTCGGTGCGGCCGGTGCGCAGCGAGGCGGCCGCGGCGCTCGGCCCCTGGTAGCCCAACTCCTCGGCGGTCGCCAGGATCCGCTCGCGCAGCGGCGCGGACAGCTGGTCGGGGCGCGAGAAGGCGTTGGACACCGTGCTGCGGCTCACGCCGAGCGTCTCGGCGAGCGTGGCGAGCGTCGTCTTCGGCATGGCCCCTCCTTCTGGATCGATACAGTAACCTCGGGTTTCTGGATCGGTCAAGAGGGATTGACCTGCGGTTGCGCCGCGCCTTGCCGTCGCGCTGCGTACTTGCTGCCTGATTCCTACTTGAGCGCGGCGGCTATCTTCTTGGCGTCGTCGCGTGCCTGCCGAAGGTCCTTGCGCGCTTCCTTGGCTGCGCTGACCAGCGGCGTCAGCGCGCCACGGATCGCGCTCGCGTCCGGCCCCGGCTGGATGGCCAGCAGCGCGGCGACCTTGCCCGAGTCCGCCTGCCGTGCGGCGTCGATCTGCGACTGCATGTCGGCCAGTTCCGACTTCTCCTGCTCGGTGCCGCCCCCGGGGGCGGCCGCGACGCGGGTGGCGAGTTCGTCGTGCACCTTCTGGAGCGTCGCCGTCGCGGCGGCTTCGATGTCGAAGACCGTGGTGAGGTGGACCTTGGGCACGACGAGCAGGTAGACGCGGTAGTCGTTGATCATCGCCGACGCGTCCGCGTGCACGGCGTCCAGCGTCGTCTCCTCGGCGACCTTGGCGCGCAGGGACCTCAGGCCGTCGGTGTCGCTGTTGATCAGACTGCTGAGCGTGGCGCGGTCGGCGGAGGTCAGGCGCTTGGCGTCGTTCACGACCAGGCCGAGCGCATGCAGGGTCGAAAGTCGGCCGTCGATGCGTGCGGTCGTCAGTTCCTGGGCGGCCTTCAGCCCGGCGCCGGTGCCGCCTGCGGTATGCGCGGTCTGGGCCTGCGCCGGCAACGCGGCCGCCGCGGTGAGCGCTGATGTGGCGAGGGCCGCCACGGCGAGGCGCGAGAAGCTGTTCACGGTGGTTTCCTGTCTGAGTCGTCTCGGGGCGTTTCGAGGTCGCAGGTACGGCGTCAGCCGCCGTCGGACGGGCTCTGCGTGGCCTTCGCCAACGCCGAGTCGAGCCCGGCGAGCTGGCTGTCAACCGCGTCCAGCCCGAAGTTCTCGGCTCCGGTGTCCGCGGACGCGGTCGAGCCGTTCGCGTTTCCGGCAGGCGGCACCGCGGTCGTATCGGTACTGGTCACCACGCCGTTCGCCGGCCGTGACGCCAGCGAATGCTCGCGGCATCCCGAGAGCGCCACCGCGCACACAACCGCCATCACCCCGGCAACCGCCGCTCCGGTCGCTCGTCTCACCGTTCCTCCAACCCGAATCGCTGTGGACTGAGGCAACTGTCGCAGTGCGGGTGTAAGAACCCGGTAAACGCGCGATTCCCCGGGCCGGAGGGGATCCGGGCCCGGGGAATCGCGATGATCGATCAGCCGATCGCCCTCACCGCTAGGAAGCGGCCCTCACCTCCACGGTCGCCAGTTCCCACCGGTCGGTGGTGGGACTGCTCGCGCCGACGGTGAGCGCGGTCCCGGCCGCGATCGGGCCCGCCGAGTCGGCGACCCGCAGGGTCCAGTAGGTGTCGTTGACGCGCCAGTCAAGGTTCTTCTTCACGATCACCTGCCCGGCGAGCGGGACCGGCACGACGGCGCGCGACCAGTCGTGCACGGCGGCGAACACCAGCGAGCCGTCCACGGTGGTCTTCAGCGCGACCATCGGTGCGCCGGTGAGACCGCCATTCGACGCCGTCGCGCCGACGGTCGGCGCCGCGCCGGTGAAGGTCGCGACGGTGATCGCGCCGTCCCACGCGGTGTGCTGCAACGTGGCCCTGACATGCATGCCGGTCAGCGGCGCGCGCGTGTAGGCCTGCCAGACCTCTGCGGTACCGGTCGTGATCACGCTGTTGGCGCGCGCCGCCAGCCGCCAGGTCAGGCCACCGCCGGTGACGCCGGTGACCGACTGGCGCACGCCGCCCGGACCGTCCGCGCTGATGAACGCGAGGAGCAGTTCGTTGCCGCTCGTCGTGGTGACGGGAGGCGAGACGATCGGCGACGTGCCGGTCAGCTCGCTGGCGTTGAACACCTTGTCGAGCGTCGGGTGCGCGCCGCTGGACGTCACGGTGACCTTCGCGGTGGCCAGAGCGGTCCTGCCCGACGAGTCGGTGACGCGCAGCATGACGTCGCCGCTGAAGGGCGCGGTGTACGTGAACGTGGTCACCGGGCCGGGCGCGACGGTGAAGCTGCCCGAGCCGGTGAAGTCCCACTCGTACTTGGTGATGGTGCCCTCGGCCGCGAACGACCCGCTCGCGTCGAAGGTGACCGGCATGCCCACGGCGCCGGTGTAGGGGCCCGCGGCGTCCGCGGTCGGCAGCGCGGCGATCGCCTCGAGCGCGGTGACGAGCGCGGGCCCGGCCTGGCTCGGATTGGCGGTCGCGTCGATGGTCTGCCCGCCGGTGGCCGCCGCCAGCGCGCGGAAGAAGTCGTGCGCCCGCGTGCTGCCGCCGATCAGGATGGGGAAGACCTCGGCCGGGTCGAGGTTCATGGTGTCGGCCTGCACCTTGGCCAGGGTGTAGCCGGAGTGGTTCTCCGGGTCGTGCCCGGCCGCGTCGCCGAGCGGGATGATCGCCTTCTTCACCCCGCTGCGCCACTTCATCGCGACGCCCTGCTCGATCCCCGAGTAGACGTCCTCGGGAATGTCGCAGCCGCCGCCGACGGCCGAGGGCAGCGTGCCGAGCGCCTTCTGGATGTCGGCCTTGACGTTGGAGAAGTCCAGATCGGTGCGGGCCGCGTAGGGGTCGGCCGGGCAGTCCGGGGCCACCGACGGGTCCGAGTCCACGTCCTTGTAATCGACCACCGCGATGCGGTAGTCGATGCCGTCCGTGGACAGCTTGTCCACCGCGGCGCCGGCCGAGGCGACCACCGAGGCGATGTAAGGAGCCATCGATCCGGTGGTGTCGATGGCGAAGACCACGTCCATCCGCTGCACGGTCAGCGAGATGTCGCAGCTCTTGTACGGTCCGGTGACCGGGGCGTGCGAGCCGGTGCCCTTGACCACGACGCGCAGCGTGGCCGGGAACTTGCCGTTCTTGTCCTTGCCGCCGAGGATCTTGTTCTTCCAGTCGTCCACGGTCGGGGTGTAGGTGGCCGCGGTCTGCTGCGGCGACTCGAAGATCAGCGTGTCGAAGTTGTTGCTCCAGAACTGCACGGTGAACTTGTCGAGCGGGTTCGACTTGCCCGCGCCGTTCGGGTCCCAGGTGAACTCGGGCGGGGTGTCCGCCTTGGCCGCCGTGCCGTCGGCCGGCTTGGTGATCTTGGGCGCGACGTGCTGGTCGGTGAGCACGCAGCCGAAGTCGATCGCGCGCCGCATAGCGGTCGGGTTGACGGCGGCGCTGTCGTCGAACGGCGCGGCGCCCGCCTTCTTCATGAAGGACTTGACCGCGTCGGAGAGCGAGAACGGGGCGTCCGACTTCAGGGTCGCCATGATGTCGGTGTCGGAGAGCGCGATCTTCGGGTTGGCGTGGAACTGCCACAGGATGCGCGCCACGCTCAGCTCGTTGTCCTCGCCGAGGCTGCTCAGCCCGGTGTTCCCGCCGATGTCCACGTGCAGCCCGCCGCCGGGCTCGACGTCGTCGTAGACCGTGTCGCCGGCGTTGGGGATCTTCAGCGCGCCGACGTTCTCGACCTGCTCGGCCAGCAGCGCGAAGAAGGTGGCGTATCCCTCCTTGAAGGCGACCTGGATGCCCAACTGCTTGTTGCCGAGCGTGTCGCCGAGGTTCTGGTCGAACCGGTGCGCGCCGGCGGCGGGCGAGCGGAACTTCAGCCGGTCGGCGACGTAGTGGCCGAACTCGTGCAGGATGACGTCCCAGTCGGCGGGGTCGGTGCGCTCGAGCTGAACGGTCGGCGGGCTGCTGCCGACCCGGTACTGGGTCGCCGGCGAGGGGTACTCGACGCTCAACGCCGGCAACGCGGCGCCGCCGTTGATGCGCTGTCCGTACGCGTCGGCGGTGACCAGCACGTCCGCCGTCTCGAACGCGGTGTCCGCGACATCGGTGTTGTTGGCGGTGATGTCGGCGGTGATCGCCGTACCGGCGGCGGCCACCGTGGCAGAGTCCTTGCTGTAGGCGGCCGTCGAGCCGGCCGCGTGGACGCTGAACCCGGCGGTGTCGGCGGCGAGCGCGCGCACGAACAGCCGGTTCGGCGTCTTGCCGTCGGCGCGGAACGTCGGCACGGTCGTCGAGTACTTGCCGGTCGCGTCGGTGGCCGCGACCTTCAGCACGGCGCCGGCGGTGTTCGCGTCCATGATCTGGACCGTGATCGACCGGGACGGGTGCAGGCCGCCCGCGGTGTCCGTGTACTTGATCTCCCCCGAGACCGGCGTGGTGACCGCGGTGGCCGCGGACGCGGCCGGGGCCAGCAGGCTCGCCGGCCCCACGGACAGTGCGATCGCGCCGGACAAAACGGCACGCCGCAGCGCTCTACCGAGCATTCGGTGAATCCCTCCCCTTGTTCCGGACGACGCCGTCCGGCCCTCCCCAACGAACTCGACAGAGTCCTGAATTCAAGGTAGCGCCGCAGCCGCGGCCCCGCCCCGCGATTCGCGCGATTCCCGCCCGGCGGGCCGGCCGGGCGCCGTGAAAGTTTCGCAGGTCCTTGACTTACACTGCGCCCGCCGTAGCATCGCCGTATTCCGGCCGCCACGGTGCAGACCATCGCCCCTGCGGTCAACTTAACCGGTAAAGCACGCCGCGGCGCAGTTCCGGCGAGCACTCCGAAGACCCTCCACCACCAAGGGGCCCGCATGACCATTCGAACCAGACGCTGGGCCAGCAGCGCCGCGGCGCTCGCCCTGACGGCGGCGGCGACCGTCGCGGCGGTGACCGTGGGGGCGGCCAGCGCCCCGGCCGACACCGGCGCCTTGTGCACCGCCGCCTACACCATCGGCTGGCAGACGCCGTCCAACAATCCGCCCGACTTCGGCGTCACCGTCACGGTGACCAACAAGTCCTCGTACCCGATCACCGGCTGGACCGTCTCGTGGACGTACACCGCCGGCCAGGCGATCATCCCCGGCAGCCCGTACAGCGCGACGGTGACGCAGAACGGCTCGACGGTCACGGCGACCCCCGGCGGCAGCTACAACGCCACGCTCGCCCCGAACGCGAGCACCACCTGGGGCTTCCACGGCACCTACAACGGCACGTCCAACCCCGTGCCGACGGTCAGCTGCGCCGGGCCGAGCCAGGGCTCGTCGAGTTCCACGCTCTCCGGACCGCTCACCCCGCTCGGCATCAACACCGCGTCCTGGGACACCAACTTCGTCGATCCGGCGATCTCCACCTACCTCAACAACGCCCACACCGGCCTGATCCGCTACCCCGGCGGCTCGTGGGCCGACGAGTACTTCTGGCAGACCAACACCGCCAAGGGCCAGACCCAGCCGGTGAACTTCGCCCAGTACTCCAGCCAGGTGGACTCGATCAGCGGCGGGCAGAGGTTCGTCACGGTCAACTACGGCCAGGACACCGCGGCCAGCGCCGGCGCCTGGGCACGGCAGGCCGCGACGACGGCGGGCCAGAACGTGGCGCTGTGGGAGATCGCCAACGAGAACTACGGGTCCTGGGAGACCGACAACCACACCGGCGCGCACACCGCAGCCGCGTACGCGAGCAACGGCCTGGCCTACATGCAGGCGATCAAGGCGGCCGACCCGAAGGCGCAGATCTGCTACGACTACGGCATGGACGGCGGCCTGGCCCCCGGTTCCGGCGTGGACAACTGGCAGGCCTGGAACAGCACCATCCTCCAGGCCGACGCCGCCTCCATCGACTGCGCCGACGTGCACTGGTACCCGGTCAACGGCGTGCCGACCGAGAGCGTGCAGTCGATCATGGAGCTGATCGACAACATCCCGGCCGCGGCCGCCGAGGTAAAGGCGACGCTGGCGGCGTACGACCCGACCGAGTACTTCGTGGTCGGCGAGACGAACATCTCGCAGACCGCTAACGAGTGGAACGAGGAGCCGGTCGGCGCGCTGTTCTCGGCCGCCAACGCCCTGGAGTGGCTGGCCTTCGGCGCGCAGAGCGTGGAGTGGTGGGACGTGCACAACTACGGCACGCCGACCGCCGACTTCGGCATGTTCTCCTCCGCGACCAGCGGCGAGCCGGCGATGAACACGCCGTACGCGCCGTACTACGGCTACCTGCTGGCCTCGAAGCTCGCGGTCAGCGGCGCGAAGATCAGTACCCTGAACGTCTCGACGCCGAACATCTACGGGTTCTCCTCCAGCCTGCCGGGCGGCTCGTACGCCGTGCTGCTGGCCAACGCCGACCCGTCGAACGCTTACACGATCAACACGGCGAGCCTCGGCATCACCAGCACCTCGGAGACCGAATACGTCTACAGCGCGGCCAACCCGACGATCACGCAGAGTACGTTCACCGGCACCACCGTGTCGATTCCGGCCGAGTCAGTGGTCGTACTGTCCAACGGTTCCGGCAGCTCGCCCTCGCCGTCGCCCTCCGCGTCCGTCGGCCCCTCGCGGTCGGCCTCGGCGTCGCCCTCCCCGAGCGTCTCGGCGTCGTCGTCGCCCTCCGCGTCGGCCAGCCCGTCGCGGTCGGCCTCGCCCTCGGCCGGCTCCACCGGCGCGACCAGCTCATGCAGCGCGACCTGGTCGGTGGCCAGCTCGTGGACCGGCGGCTTCCAGTTGAACCTCACGGTCACCAACACGGGCACGACGCCGATCAGCGGCTGGACGATCAACTTCTCCTGGCCGGGTTCGCAGACCATCTCGCAAATCTGGAGCGCGACCGCCAGCCAGTCCGGGGCCGCGGTCACCTTGAAGAACGTGAGCTACAACGGCGCGCTGGCACCAGGCGCCTCGATAACCTTCGGCATGATCGGAAACGGCGCGGCACCGACCTCCCTGCCAGAGCTGCGCTGCACACCGCACTGACACGAAGACTGAGATACCGCTGGCGGAACATCCGGGCCGGTTGGCCGACGCGCGCACACGGCGCGTCAGCCAACCGGCTTTCGCGCACTAGTCCGTCCGTATGCGCTTCGATACATCCATGACGGATCTCCAGGAGAGCGCGCAGCACGACACCGCCGCCGACGCGGTCGTCAGCCTCCTCGCGGCGCGCGCCGCCGAGAACAGCCGTCCCGGCCGACGCACCGACCAGGCCCGGCTGGTGCTGCTGGTCGAGGGAGGCAGCTCACGCGGCGCGTTCTCCAACGGCATGGTCGCGGCCGTCGAGGAGTTGGGACTGCTCGACTGCTTCGACGCGGTGTACGGCTCGTCGGCCGGCGCGCTGAACGCCGCGTGGCTGCTGAGCCGACGCGCGGCGTTCAGCGTTCGCGGCTGGTGGGATCCCGAGGTGATGCGGACGGTGATCGACCCGCGGCGTGCCCTGCTCGGCAAGCCGGTGATCGACACGCGGCACCTCGTGCACCACGTCTACGAGCACGTCATGCCGATGGGCTTCCTGGACATCCTGGAGAGCGCCGTCACGTTCCATCCCCTGGCGACCAACGCGCACACCGGCGCCTCGACCGACCTGCACCCGCTGTTGACCGACGTGGCGCGACTGCAACTCGCCTTGCGTGCCACGACCTGCCTGCCGGTGCTCGCCGGGCCGCCGGTGAGCTTCGGCGCCGAGAGCTACATCGATGCGGGCATCTCGGAGACCGTGCCGATCCACACCGCCGTCGCGCAGGGCGCGACGCACATCGTCGCGCTGCGGACCCGGCGGCCCGAACTGGTATCCCCGCCGTCACGGCTGGAGCGGCGCATCGTCGGACGTTACCTGGCACGGCACGCGCCGGGAGCTCTCGAGATGTGGCTGAACCGCCGCGAGCGCCGCGCAGACGAGGAGCAGGCACTGGCCGGCCATCCGGCGGCGCTCCAGATCCGGCCGCCGGCCGACGCCCCGGTCATCGGCCGGGTCGAGCGCGATCCCGAGGTGCTGCGCCGCGCGGTGGACTGCGGACGCGCCGTGGCCGGCGCGGCACTCGGCCGCGCGGTCACGGCAGCGGCCTGACTCAGTGGGCTGATCGGCGCGCTTACCCGCCCGCGACGACCTGCGGGTAGAAGACGGACGGATCGGCGGAGAGGCCCGACTTGATCAGGCGCGCGGTGTCGTCGATGAGCACCTCGAGGGCGTTCTTCGCGATGCCGTCCAGCGCCTGCTCGGCGACGCTCGCCGGAGCGGTCTTCGGCACGTCCACGTGGGAGGCCATGTCGGTGTCCACGTAGCCGGCGTGCAGGCCGGTCACGTTGATGCCGCGCGGGTGCAGGGCGAGGCGCATCCAGTTGGTCTGGGCCCACAGCGCGGACTTGGTCGCGCTGTAGGAGCCGGTGTCCGGCAGCACCAGCCAGGAGAGCGCCGAGAGGATGTTGAGGATGTGGCCGCCGCCGTTGCGCTCGATGACCGGCGCGAAGGCTCGGGTGACGTGCAGCGTGCCGAAGAAGTTGATGTCGAACTCGCGGCGGATCTGCTCGACCGGCCCGTCGAGCAGCGAGGGGCCGAGCGCGACGCCGGCGTTGTTGATCAGGATCGTGACATCCTGCGCCTGCTCGGCGGCGGCCGCGGCGGAGGCCGGGTCGGCCAGCTCGAGGGCGAGCGGCACCGCCTCGGGGTGGGTGACGGCGCGCGGGTCGCGGGCGGTCGCGTAGACCTTCGCGGCGCCGCGCGCGCACAGCGCCTCGACCAGCGCCTTTCCGATGCCGCGGCTGCCGCCGGTGACCAGGGCCGTGGAACCTTCGATCGCAGTCATGGCGCCATGTTAGTGCCCTGACCGGGCCGTGGGGCGGACTGCGCGAATCCGATCCCTGAATCAGTCGCGACCGGGGGCGCGTACGAGGTTCCGGGCCGGTTGCCGCCGCGAGACGCGGACAGACTTTACCTTCCCTTGAAGCAACCTTCGGTTCGCTCCGGCCGACTTGTCGAGTGGAACGGTCCGTGCGCTGCTGTCCCCTGCGTGATCCCACCCCACGCTGCGGAGGCGGCGGGCGGCGCCCCGCACTCGTCGCGCCACGGCCGGTTCCCTGCCCGGTCGCACCCGTCGTGACTGTCCACGGGGGCATGACGGCTCGCTCGCGACCGGGCCGGCGGGTGTGACGACCCGCCCGTGGCCCGCCGGTCCGCTCCGACCGGGCCGGCGGGCCACTCAGGATCAGCTCACGAATTCGCGCGGCGCGCGGTCCGGAGCCGGCAGCCGCCGTCGGCGGTGACGTGGCTCTCGGTGAAGTCGGGGACGAGGCCGGGGTCCGTCTCACTTCCCCGACAGGAACGCGATGATCCCGTCCGTGATCGCCGTCGCGATGCGCCGGCGCCCCGACTCCGACTCCTCGAGCGCGAGATCGCCCGCGTTGCGCATGTTGCCGCATTCGACCAGGATCTTCGGCACCGTGCTCAGGTTCAGCCCCGCGATGTCGTCGCGCGGCTCGTAGCCGTCCGTGCCGGCGTACGTCGAGGCCACCAGCCCCGACTCCCGGTCGAAGGTCGTGTGCAGGGCCCCGGCGAGCCGGTGCGAGGCCGAGTCCACCGCCGCGCCGCCGACGGACGGGCTCGCCTCGAGCAGCTGGTAGCCGTGGCCGCCGGCGGGCCCGCCGTCCGCGTGGATCGAGACCGCCGCGGCGGCGTGCGCCTTGTTGCCGATCGCGGCGCGCACGTTTACGCACGGCCCGACGCCGTCGTCGGCGGTGCGGGTCATCACGACGATGATTCCGTGCTGCTGGAGCTGCGCCTTGACCAGCAGCGCGACCTGGAAGTTGAACGCGTGCTCGGTGTAGCCGTCCGCGCCCTCGGTGCCGGTGGTGTCGCACTCCTTGTACAGGCCGAATCCCTGCGGGACGAGCTGGGCGATCTCGGTGGCGTGCGCCGCGTTGCCGCCGTCGTGGCCCGGATCGAGCGCGACGACCTTCCCGGCCAGCGGCGAGACCGGGCTCGGCACGACCACCGTGGCACGTGCCGAAACGCGGGGGCTCGGCGAGGCTGGGCCCGGGCCGGAAGCCGTTGCCGACGACGCGGGAGCGGAAGCGGAAGCCGCGCCGCTCGCACCGGCCCCCGGCGCGCCGGTGCCCACGGCGAGAGCGGTCGGGGATCCGGCCGCGTTGCCCTGGCAGCCGGCGCAGGCCGTGATGCCAGCAAGCATGATCGCTGTGACCGCCGGGGCGCGCCGCACCTTCGTTCGCGTCGTCGTCACCCGCGCTACCCTAGCGACTGCGTCAGCCGGTAGCCACGGGCAGATCGATCAGTCGGCCGAGCGCGGCGCGATGCCGGGCGGCCGTGCCGAGTGCGAGCGACGCGGACTTGGCGCGCTTGAGGTACAGGTGCGCCGGGTGCTCCCATGTAAAGCCGATGCCGCCGTGCAGCTGCACACACTCCTCGGCGGCGCGGACGGCGACGCCCGAGCAGTACGCCTGAGCGAGCGCGGCGGCGACCGGCGTGTCGGGGCTCTCGTCGGCGACGCATGCCGCGGCGTACCTGGCGACGGCGCGGGCCTGGGTCACCGAGGCCCACAGGTCGGCGGCACGGTGCTTGAGCGCCTGGTACGAGCCGATGGGCCGGCCGAACTGAAAACGGGTCTTGAGGTAGTCGACGGTCATCTCGAGGCAGGCCTGCGCGACGCCGAGCTGTTCGGAGGCGAGCACGGCGGCGGCGACCGTCAGCGCCCTGGCGAGCGCGGCGACGGCCGTGTCACCGACCGCGAGCCGACGCCCGGAAACGCCGACGAACGCGAGGTCGTGCAGCGGACGCGTCAGGTCGAGGCAGATCACGGCATCACGAATCAGGCCACTTGCATTCGCGTCCATGGCGAACAGCGCCGGGCCGTCCGGCGTCGTGGCCGGGACGAGCAAGAGGTCTGCGACACCGGCGTCGGCGACGCTGGTGACCTGCCCGGAGAGGCGGCCGAGTTCGTCGGCGGCCACCGTGCTCGGGAACGGCGCGTCGGGCGCGGTCGAGAGTGGCGCCGCGAGCACGGCGGTGGTCTGCCCGGTGGCGAGCCGCTCGGCGAGGTCTGCGTCGTCGAGTTCGAGCACGACAGCCGTAGCGACGATAGCGCTGGTCAGGTACGGCAGCGGCGCGACGGCACGGCCGATCTCCTCGGCGACGACGGCCGCTTCACGCCACGACGCCCCGGCGCCGCCGTGCTTCTCCGCGATGGCGAGGCCGGCGCAGCCGAGGTCGGCGGCCAGCGTCCGCCACAGCGCCGCGTCATAGACCTGATCCGTCTCGCAGCGGGCGAGCACCGCGCTCCACGGGCTGCGGTCGGCCAGCAGCGAGCGGACCGTGGCGCGCAGGTCGTCCTCGTCCTCTGAGTAGAGCAGGTTCACCGGGCCAGCTCCTTCCAGGGGCGGTCCTTATCGACCCGGATCTCCGAGGGCAGGCCGAGTACGCGCTCAGCGATGATGTTGCGCAGGATCTCCGAGGTGCCGCCCTCGATCGAGTTTCCCTTCGCCCGCAGGTAGCGGTACCCGGGCGACCGCCCGGCGAAATCGACGCTAGCCGGGCGCTCGGTCTGCCAGTCGTCGGTGGACCAGCCGTCGTAACGCAGCCCCTCCTCGCCGAGCAGCTCGAGTTCGAACCCGGAGATCTCCTGATTGAGCCGCGCGAAGGCCAGCTTGACCGCCGAGCCCTCCGGCCCGGGCGCCCCGGCGGCGAGCTGCTGGCGCAGCCGGGCGGCGGTCAGCCGCGCCGCCTCGGCCTGCACCCACAGGTCGAGCAGCGCGTCGTGCGCCGCCGGGGTGCGCAGCTCGGGGTGCTCGCGCCAATGCCGCGCCACGACGCCGATCATGCCGCCCTCGCGCGGCTGCGCGCCGCCGCCGATCGCGACCCGCTCGTTCATCAGCGTGGTCTGCGCGACGCTCCAGCCCGCGCCGACCGGCCCGAGCCGGTGGGCGTCCGGGATGCGCACCCCGCTCAGGAAGACCTCGTTGAACTCGGCCTCGCCGGTCAGCTGTCGCAGTGGCCGCACCTCCACGCCGGGGGCCGTCATGTCGCAGACGAAATACGTCAGGCCCTTGTGTTTCGGTACGTCCGGATCGGTGCGCGCGAGCAGGATGCCCCAACGCGCCTCGTGCGCCATCGAGGTCCACACCTTCTGGCCGGTGACGATCCAGTCGCCTGCTGAGTCAGGGTTCTCCTGTACCGCCCGAGTCGCCAGCCCGGCCAGATCGGAGCCGGCGCCGGGCTCGCTGAACAGCTGGCACCAGACCTCCTCGCCGGTCCACAGCGGCCGCAGGAAGCGCCGCCGCAGCTCGTCGGTGCCGTGGGCCAGGATCGTCGGCGCGGCCATGCCGAGCCCGATGCCGATGCGCTGCGGCTCGTTGGCCGGCGCGCCGGCCGCGGCGAGCGCCTCGTCCACGATCCGCTGGTCCTCGCGCGGCGCGTCGAGCCCGCCGAGCCCGGTCGGGAAGTGCACCCAGGCCAGCCCGGCGTCGAACCGCGCGCGCAGGAAGTCGAGCCGTGGCATGGTCGCCGGATCGTGCTCGGCGAGCAGGGTACTCACTCGTTCGAGCAGCATCGCCCGTATCATCCCTCAGTCACCTTGTCAGCTCTCTGCCTTCTGTCTCAGCCGCCGGAGGCGAGGGTCTGCCTGCCGCGCTCGACCAGCGCGGGCACGAGGTCGCCCATGCCTTCGAAGCCTGATCCGACGGTCTGGCCGCTCAGGAAGCGGTAGTGGATGCCCTCGGCGATGACCGCCAGCTTGAAGTACCCGAAGGCGATGTACCAGGGCAGCGGGTCCACGTCGAGCCCGCTGCGCCGCGCGTAACGCTCGACCAGCTCGCCGTGGCCGGGGAAGCCGGCCACGGCGCGCACGGCCGAGGTGAGCACGCCGCCGCCGAGCGTCTGGAGCGCGGTCCAGTACACGCACAGCAGCCCGAGGTCGGCCAGCGGGTCGCCGAGCGTGGCCATCTCCCAGTCGAGCACGGCGGCGATCCGGTCGTGCTCGTCCACGATCGCGTTGTCCAGCCGATAGTCGCCGTGCACGATCGCAGCGCGCTGCGAAGCGGGCACCGCGTCGCCCAGCGCCGCGTGCAGCTCGTCGATCCCCGGCACCTCGCGGCTGCGCGACGCGGCCAGCTGCTTGCCCCAGCGGGCGGCCTGCCGGTCCAGATAGCCGTCCGGGCGGCCGAAGTCTGCCAGCCCGACCGCGGCGGGATCGACCGCGTGCAGGTCGGCGAGTACGTCCACCAGCGCCCAGGACATCGCCCGCGCCCGCTCGGCGGTCAACTGCGTGGTCTGCGACGTGCGGCGGTACACGGTGCCCTCGACCCGCTGCATCAGGTAGAAGGGCGCGCCAATCACCTCAGGATCCTGGCACAGCAGGTACACCTCGGGCACCGGCACGGCGGTCGGCGCGAGCGCGGAAAGCACGCGGAACTCGCGCGCCATGTCGTGCGCGGTGGCCAAGACGTGGCCGAGCGGGGGACGGCGCAGCACCCGGGTGACCGGGACGGCCCCGTCCGCGGTCTGATCATCACGCCGCCCGCCGCGGTGGCCGTGCACGAGGTAGGTCAGGTTCGACTTTCCGCCGACGATCAGTTCGGCGGCCAACGGCCCGTCGCACAGGCCGGGCCGGTGCTCGGCCAGATACGCTGCCAGCGGGCCGAGCGGCAGCCCGGGCGGATCCTGGCGGCCCTGCTCGGTCCCGCCGTGCTCGGTGATCATCTCGGCGCCTCGCTCGGGTCTTGCGGAGAGTACGGCTCGGTGGAACAGTACCGACTAGTCGGTACGTGTGCTAGTGCCCCGGCGGCCGAGGCGTCGCAGGGCCCGCGGAGGGTAAGGCTATGGGCGTGTCCGCGACGTGGACGCGCCCTACAGCAGGAGCGACCAGCGAAGGCGCTGTCAGAAGAGGCATGCAGATGATCGCCAGCACGATGCAGGACTACCCGCTCACCATCACCTCCATCCTGCGCCACGGGGCCCGGGTGTTCGGCGGCAGCGAGTGCGTGACCTGGGCCGGCACCGGGGCCAGGCGCGCGACCTTCGCACAGGTGGCCGAGAACGCCGAGCGGCTGGCCGCGGCGCTGGCCCGGCTCGGCGTCGGCGCGGGCGACCGGGTCGGCACCTTCGCCTGGAACTCGCAGGAGCACCTCGAGGCCTACTTCGCGGTGCCCTGCATGGGCGCGGTGCTGCACACGCTCAACATCCGGCTGCCACCCGACCAACTGGCGCACACCGTCGTGCACGGCGGGGACCGGGTGATCCTGGTGGACGCCAGCCTGCTGCCGCTGCTGGCGCGGGTCGCCCCGGGGCTGTCCGGGGTGGATACGTACATCGTGATCGGCCAGGGCGACCCGGGCCTGCTGGCCGGGCTGCCCGAGGGAACCAGGGTGCTGAACTACGCCGAGCTGCTCGCCGCCGAGGAGCCCGGGTATCAGTGGCCGGATCTGGACGAGAGGTCCGCGGCGGCGATGTGCTACACCAGCGGCACCACCGGGGAGCCGAAGGGCGTGGTGTACTCGCACCGCTCGACCTATCTGCACGCGCTCGCCGGGCTGTCCGCGTCGCTGACCGGATGCACCGAGGCCGACAGGGTCCTGACGATCGTGCCGATGTTCCACGTGAACGCCTGGGGCATCCCGTTCGGCTCGTTCCTCAACGGCGCGACGCTGCACATGCCCGGACCCTACATGACCCCTGACATGCTGGTGCGGTTCATCGAGACGGAGAAGTCCACCGTCGCCTCGGGCGTGCCGACGGTCTGGACCGCGATCCTCAACTACGGGGCCGAACACGAGATCGACCTCTCCTCGCTGCGGCTGGCCAGCTCGGGCGGCGCGGCCGCGTCCCGGTCGCTGCTCGAGGCCTTCGACAAGCGGCACGGCGTGCGGATCATCCAGGGCTGGGGGATGACCGAGACCAGCCCGGTCTGCGGCATGGCGCATCCGCCGGCCGGAGTCGAGCCGGGCACCGCCGAGGACCTGGACTGGCGGATGAAGACCGGCCGGGTCGGCGCCGGGGTGGAGATGCGGATCACCGACGTGCAGGACGGCCGCGAGCTGCCCTGGGACGGCGAGGCGGTGGGCGAGATCGAGGTGCGCGGGCCGTGGATCACCGCGTCCTACCACCGCGATCCGGCGCCCGACCGGTTCCACGACGGCTGGCTGCGCACCGGGGACCTGGGCACCATCGACCGGCGCGGGTACTTCCAGATCACCGACCGCGTCAAGGATCTGATCAAGTCGGGCGGCGAGTGGATCTCCTCGGTGGAACTGGAGAACCAGCTGCTCGGGCACCCCGGGGTGCTGGAGGCCGCGGTCGTCGGCATCCCGGACCCGCGCTGGGACGAGCGGCCGCTGGCCTGCGTGGTGCGCCGCCCCGGGCCGCAGGGCGAGGCGCTGACGCCCGAGGCGCTCGCCCTGTTCCTGAGTGGCAAGGTGGTGCGCTGGCAGGTGCCGGAGTACTGGTCCTTCATCGCCGAGGTGCCGAAGACCACGGTAGGCAAGCTCGACAAGAAGCTGCTGCGCGCGCGGCACCGCGAGGGCGCCCTCGACGTGGTCAAGCTCGACCGCGTGCCGGGTGCGCAGCAGATCGCCGGCTAGCCGGCCATGGACTTCGAGACGAGCGCGCGGGCGAAGGAGTACCTCGAGCGTCTGCGCGCCTTCATGAACGAGCACGTATACCCGGCCGAGCCGGTGTACGCGGCGCAGCGCCGCTCGCTGGCCGAGGCAGGGGACGTGCACGGCGTGCCGCCGGTCGTCGAGGAGCTGAAGGCCGCCGCCCGCGAGCGCGGCCTGTGGAACCTGTTCCTGCCCGACGCCGAGCAGCCGCGGCACGGTCTGTCAGTCCTCGACTACGCACCGCTGGCCGAGCTGACCGGCCGGTCCGTCGAACTGGCCCCGGAGGCGCTGAACTGCGCCGCGCCGGACACCGGCAACATGGAGGTGCTGCACCTGTTCGGCACCCCCGAGCAGAAGGAGCGCTGGCTGGCCCCGCTGCTGCGCGGCGAGATCCGCAGCGGCTTCGCGATGACCGAGCCCGAGGTGGCCAGCTCGGACGCGTCGAACATCAGGACCCGGATCGAGCGCGACGGCGACGAGTACGTCGTCACCGGCCGCAAGTGGTGGACCACCGGGGCGATGGATCCGCGCTGCCGGATCCTGATCGTGATGGGCCGCACCGATCCGCACGGCCCGGCGCACCGTCAGCAGTCGATGGTGCTGGTCCCGCTGGACGCGCCGGGCGTGAAGATCGTCAGGGCCCTGCCGGTGTTCGGATATCAGGACCAGCACGGCCACGCCGAGATCGTCTTCGACGCGGTACGCGTGCCGGCCGCGAACCTGATCGGCGAGGAGGGCGGCGGCTTCGCCATCGCGCAGGCCAGGCTCGGCCCCGGCCGGATCCACCACTGCATGCGCGCGCTCGGCATGGCGGAGCGGGCGCTTGAACTGCTGTGCGAGCGCGCGGCCGGCCGGGTGGCGTTCGGAAAGCCGCTCGCCGCGCAGGGCGTGGTCCAGCAGTGGATCGCCGAGTCGCGGATGGCGATCGAGCAGGCCAGGCTGCTGACGCTGAAGACCGCGTGGCTGATCGACCGCTACGGCAGCAAGGGCGCGCGCACCGAGATCGCCGCGATCAAGGTGGTCGCGCCGCGCGTGGCGCTTGACGTGGTGGACAGGGCGATCCAGGTGCACGGCGGCGCCGGCGTCGCCGACGACACGCCGCTGGCGGCGATGTGGGCGTCGCTGCGCACCCTGCGTATCGCCGACGGCCCGGACGAAGTGCACGTCAGGTCGGTCGCGCGGCACGAGTTGGCGCCGTACCTGGAACGATCAGGTGCCGGAAAGTGAGTACGGAATCTGAGGGAGTCGATAGCCTTTCCGACATGACACGCACACTCGCGAAGGTCGCCTCGCCGCAACCCGAACCGGAGCTGGCACGCCTGCCGGTGCAGGAGCGTCTGCTCGCGGCGTCGCTGCGGCTCTTCGCGCAGCAGGGCTTCGAGAGCACATCCGTGCAGGAGATCGTGGCGGCGGCGGGCGTCACCAAGGGCGCGATGTACCACTACTTCGCGTCCAAGGACGACCTGCTGTACGAGATCTACCACCGGCTGCTCGGCTTGCAGACCGAGCGGCTGAACGCGATCGCCGACGGTCCGGGCACCGCGGCGCAAAGGGTGCGCGCGGCGGCGGCGGACGTGGTGGAGAGCACGCTCTGCTCGCTGGAGGAGGCGATCGTGTCCTTCAGGTCGATCCACATGCTGCCGGACCCGCAGCGAACGCAGGTCCGCTCGGAGCGGCGGCGCTACCACGAGCGCTTCCGCGCGCTGGTCGAGGAGGGCCAGCGCGAGGGTGCGTTCCGCAAGGACGTGCCCGCGGACGTCGCGGTGCACTTCTTCTTCGGCTCGGTCAACGAACTCGGCACGTGGTACCACCGCGAGGGCGAACTGACCCGGGGCCAGATCGCCGAGCACTACGCGGAACTCTTCGTCGCGGGCCTCCAGCCGTAACCAACCGCCGGACCGGATCTCCGCACCCCCACTCAGCACCTGCTTACGCGGAGCCCTTACTCGTCGTCGCGCGCCTCCAGCCGTAACCAACCGCCGAGCCGGATATCCGCATCCCCAACCAGCACCCGCTTGCGCGGAACCCTTACCCTTCGTCGCACGCCATCGGCCGCAGCGCGCCGCGGAGCCACGACGCCGCATTCCGACCCACACCCGCCTGCACGGACTCGCCTCCTGACACGCCGCCGGCCGCAGCACGCCGTTACTACACCGTCCCGGCCTTCTTGACAGCCCCTCAGCCGCAGCAGGCCACGCCCTTGGGCGCGCGATTGCGACCTCTGAGCTCACGGGCCATTCAGAGCACCCGCACCTTATAGCCATACCGGCCGGTCGGTACTACGCTCACGCCACCGCACAGCGTCGTGCGGTCGTCGTGCGGTCCGCATCGGTTTCGGCACCGTGCGTCTCTCCTTCGGCTCAGGAGGCAGAGCAATGTCCGCTTCGGCAACGGAAGGAATTCCCGCTCCACGTCCCGCCGCCCCGCGCGCCGCACGCCCGCTGTGGAACCGGCAGCTCGCCCGGTACCCGGACACCGCGGCCCGCTACGCGTATCTCGCGATCGTCGTCGCCGCGACGATCGTCCTCTACTACGAGCTCTACATCCAGTACGCGGTCTCCACCGCGATCATCACGCACTACAACATGACCTTCACCTACTTCGTGTACGTGTCGGTCGTCGGCAACGCGGTCGGCGCGTTCGCCTCGCTGCTGGCCGGCCTCGCCGACCGCTGGGGGCGGGCGAACCTGACCGTGTACGGCCTGCTGGTCACCGGCGCGCTCGTCGCGTTCGCGGTGCCCAACGCCTCGTCGAAGGGCATGTTCCTGGCGCTGATCGCGGTGGTCAGCTTCGTCGAGGGCGTCATCCTGGTCACCACGCCGGCGCTGGTGCGGGACTTCTCCCCGCAGCTGGGCCGGGCTGGCGCGATGGGCTACTGGACGATGGGACCGGTCGTCGGCAGCCTCGTGGTCACCGCGGTCACCAGCCACACCTACACCGGCTCGACGACATGGCAGGACGAGTTCCGCTACGCCGGATTCGCCGGGCTGGCGATGTTCCTGATCGCGCTGTTCGGGCTGCGCGAGCTCTCCCCGCAGCTGCGCGACCAGATCATGGTGGCGCTGCGCGACCGCGCGCTGATCGAGGCGCGGGCCCAGGGCCTGGACACCGAGGCGGCGCTGCGCGGGCGCTGGCGGCAGATGCTGCACGTGGACGTCGTCGGCTCGGCGCTGGCCATCAGCCTGTTCCTCCTGCTGTACTTCGCCGCGGTCGCCTCGTTCACGGTCTACTACGTGACGACGTTCGGGTACTCGGTGCAACGCACCGCCGGGCTGCTCAACTGGTATTGGGCGGCGAACGCGATCAGCCTCGTGGTGGTCGGCCTGCTGTCCGACCTGGCCAAGGTGCGCAAACCGTTCATGCTGTTCGGGGCGCTCGCCTCGATCGCAGTACTGATCCCGTTCGCGCTCGCGGCGACGCGGCCGCAGACGAGCTACTACACCTTCGCGCTGCTGGTCGCCGGGATCGGAATCTTCGGCGGCTTCACGTACGCGCCGTGGATGGCCGGGTTCACCGAGACGGTCGAGCGGCGCAACCCGGCGGCGACCGCGACCGGACTGGCCGTGTACGGCTGGATCATCCGCGTGGTGGTGGCCGCCTCGTCGGCCATCCTGCCGCTGGTCGTGTCCAGCGCGACGCCGCTGGTTGACCATGGCGCGCAGGTCGCACAGGCCCAGGCGCAGGCCGGGCCGGCGCTGGAGATCGTGCAGGCGCACCCGCAGCTGTTCGCGCAGCTCCAGCAGTTCCCGCCGAACCAGATCCCGGCGGCGCTCCAGGCGCAGGCGGTGCAAGAGGTCGGCCTCCCGGATCTGCTGACGGTGCAGAAGGCCGCGCCGCAACTGGCAGTGCTCAACCAGTACGGCCCGGCGGTCCAGCAGGCCGCGGCGAAGAACCCGGGCGAGTGGCAGCACTGGTGGTGGGTCTGCGTCGGCGGCGAGGCCGTATTCATACCGTTCATCTTCCTGATGGCGGGGCGCTGGAGTCCGCGAAAGGCGCGCGAGGACGTCGCGGCGCACGAGCGGACGATCAACGAACAGCTGGCTCAGCTCGGCACCCCTACGGCGACGACCTGAAGCCGTAACGCAAGCCACAACGACATAACGAAATGTTCCACGCCTGACCGCACATCAGGCTCGGAACATTCGGTGCCCGTGAGTCGTCACCTCGATTCACGGGCACCGCTCATTAGCATCACACGTATGGATCAGCTGACCATCCTGTTCGTGATCTTCCTGGCCACCATCTTCTCGGTCCCGGTCGGTCGGCGGATCGGGTTGCCGTCGCCGGTGCTGATGACGCTGTTCGGGGCCGGGATGGCGCTGCTGCCGCAGGTGCCGAACCCGAACCTGCAACCCGACCTGATCCTGCCGCTGGTGCTGCCGCCGCTGCTGTTCGCCGCGGCCCGGCGCACGCACTGGCGGCAGTTCCGGGCGGGCTGGCGCACCGTGCTGCTGCTGGCGGTGCTGCTGGTGCTGGTGACCACGGCCGCGGTCGCCGGAGTCTTCCGGCTGCTGAGGCCCGAGCTGCCGATCGGCGCGGCCGTGCTGCTCGGCGCGCTCATCTCGCCGCCGGACCCGGTGGCCGCGACGGCGGTGGCCGGGGACCTGAGGCTGCCGCGGCGGCTGATCGGCACCCTGGAGACCGAGGGGCTGTTCAACGACGTGACCGCGGTCGTCATCTACGCCCTCGCGGTCACCTCCGTGGTCTCGCATCACTTCTCCGCCGCCGGGGCGCTCGGCGAGCTCGCACTCTCCGCGGTGATCGCGCTGGTGTGCGGGCTGGGGCTCGGCTGGTTCTCCAGCCGCGCGATGGGACTGCTCGGCGACGCGACGCTCCAGGTCGGTCTCAGCCTGTTGATCCCCTATGCGGCGTACGAGGCGGCGGACCGGCTGCACGGCTCGGGCGTGCTCGCGGTGCTGGTGTACGGCCTCTACCTCTCCGAGAAGGTCGAGGCGGACGACGTGGCCTACCGGCTGGTCGGCACCGCGTTCTGGGACATCGTCGAGCTGTTGGTCACCGGCTTCGCCTTCGGGCTGATCGGCCAGGAGCTGTACGTGGTGGTCAAGGAGGTCGGCGACACCTGGACCTCGCTGCTCGGCGACGCGCTGGCGGTGGTCGCGGTGGTCGTGTTCGTCCGGCTGGCCTGGCTGCTGCCCGCGGCGTGGCTGGCGAACCGGCTGGGGCTGCGGCGGCAGGAGAGCGGCGACAAGCCGATCGACTGGCAGGAGACCGTGGTCATGTGGTGGGCCGGGATGCGCGGGGTGGTGACGGTCGCGCTGGCGCTGGCCATCCCGCTGACCGTGGACGGCGACGCGGCCTTCCCGGGCCGTGACCAGATACTGTTCACCGCGTTCGCCGTCGTGCTGTTCACGCTGGTGGTCCAGGGCCTCACGCTGCCCGCGCTGGTGCGCATGCTGAACGTCGGGGCGGACGAGAAGGCGCAGCGGGAGGCCGAGCGGAGGCTGTGGTACCGCGTCGCGAAGGCGGAACTGCGGCAGCTCAACGAGGCCGCCGAGGCCGGTGAGGTGCCGCAGGAGCTGTACGAGCGGCTCTCCAGCCGCCGGGCCGGCCGGCTGGCGCAGGCGTTCCCGGATGCGGTGGACGAGGAACTGCGCGCCAACCTCGGCCAGCGCGTCGGCGAGGCGAGGCTGCTGCACCGGCTGGACCAGGAGATGATCGCGGCCGGGCGCCGGGAGCTCCAGGCGGCGCGCGTCGAGCCGGGCGTGGACCCGGAACTGGTGGACCGGGTGATGCGGCGGCTGGACCTGCGCAGCGAACGGCACTGATCCAGACGCCGGGTATCCGCCGTTTCCAACATCGTCTCGCGCAGGTAATGTCTGGATATGGCGTTCGTGGACATGGGCCTGGACCAACTGGTCGATTACCGGCCGGAACGTACCGAACCGGATGATTTCGCGGAATTCTGGGCCGCCACGCTGCGCGAGGCCCGCACCTTCCCGCTTGACGCGGTCTTCGAGCCCCGGGACGTCGGGCTGACGACGGTCGTCGTCGAGGACGTCACGTTCCGCGGCTACGGCGGCCAACCGATCAAGGGCTGGTTCCTGCGGCCCGCCGCGGCGACCGGACCGCTGCCGACCATCGTCGAGTACATCGGCTACAACGGCGGCCGAGGCCTCGCCTTCGAGAAGCTGCTGTGGGCCAGCGCCGGATACGCGCACTTCATCATGGACACGCGCGGCCAGGGCGGCGTATGGAAGGTCGGTGACACCCCCGACACCTTCGCGGAGGGCGGCGGCCCGGAGTACCCCGGCGTGATGACGCGCGGCATCTACGCGCCGGAGACGTACTACTACCGCAGGCTCTACACCGACGCGGTCCGCGCCCTCGAGGCGGCGCGCACGCATCCGTACGCTGATCCGTCACGCACGGTCCTCTACGGCATAAGCCAGGGCGGCGGACTGGCGATCGCGGTCGCAGGGCTCGTAGACGACGTGTCCGGGCTGATCACGGAGGTGCCCTTCCTCCAGCACTTCCGGCACGCCAGCGAGATCACCGACGAATTCCCCTACAAGGAACTCGCGAACTTCTGCAAGATCCACCGGGACAAGGTCGAGCTGGTCTTCAGCACCCTGTCCTACTTCGACGGCCTGAACTTCGCGGCGCGCTCGCACACCCCGGCGCTGTACTCCGTCGCACTGATGGACGAGGTCTGCCCGCCGTCCACCGTGTACGCGTCCTACAACCACTACGCCGGCCCGAAGGAGATGGTGGTCTACCCCTACAACGGCCACGAGGGCGGCGAGGTGCACCATGTGCCCCTCGCGCTCGCGTTCGCCGCCACCGTCACCAAGGAGCCGTCTGAAGTACGTGTAACAGATTCGCCTTCGTAGAACCCTGTTAGAAACGTGGGTCGGCGGCTGGTGCGGCAGCTGTCGATCCATCCAGCAGCCAACAGCGCGCGACGTGGGTCGAGGCTCGCTCGCCGGCCGGCAGGTCCGGCGGGCGGGTCGCGCAGGCGTCCATCGCGAAGGGGCAGCGGCTGCGGAAGCGGCAGCCGACGTCGAGGGACGCCTCGCGGTGTTCGGCCGCACGGGTGTCGCGGCGCGCGATGCGCTGTTCGCGTGCCTCGGCGGATTGGGCACGGGTGCGGGCCGGGTCGGGGGCCGCGGCGGCGAGCATCCGCGTATACGGATGCGCGGGATGCAGGATCACCTGGTCGCTGGGGCCTCGTTCCACGACCTCACCGCGGTACATGACCATGATCCGCGACGAGAAGTGCCGTGCGGTCGCCAGGTCGTGGGTAACGTAGAGCAGCGCCAGGTCGCGCTCGCGCTTGAGGCGGTCCAGCAGGCTGAGGATCTCCAGGCGGATCGAGACGTCGAGCATTGACACCGGCTCGTCGGCGAGCAGCACCTTGGGGTTCGTGGCCAGCGCTCGGGCGATCGCCACGCGCTGGCGCTGGCCGCCGGACAGCTCGTGCGGGTGCTTGCGCGCGATGTCCTCGGCCGGGGTCAGGTTCACCGAGCGCAGCAGGTCGAGGACCGCGGCGTCGAGGCGACTTCCTCGTTTGTGGCCGCCGTGTAGCAGCAGGGGGCGGCGCAGGTGGTGCGCGACCGTGTGCATCGGGTTGAGCGACGCGAACGGGTCCTGGAACACCAGTTGCAGGGTCTTGTGATACGCGCGGCGGTCGGCTCGGCGGCCGCCGCCGGGACCCTCCCCCGGATCGAGTTCGACGCTGCCGGAGCTCGGCTTGACGAAGCGGCTCAGGGTTCTGACGACGGTGGACTTCCCGCTGCCGCTCTCCCCCACCAGCGCCAGCGTCTGGCCCGGCTCCAGCGCGAAGGACAGGCCGTCCACCGCGCGCAGGCGGCCGCCGCCGCGCTGCCGGTAGTCCACGGTCAGATCGGTCACGGTCAGCGCGCTCATCGTCCGCTCCCCTGCGCGCTCGCGTTGCCGCCCTCGGCCGCGTGGCGCCGGTCGTGCAGGTGGCAGGCCACCGGCCAGGCGCCGGCCGGGGCG
>JBKOWZ010000108.1:0-7436 GCA_046724665.1 Actinomycetota bacterium | reverse complement strand
CGGCCAGCCGTGCGGGAGGCCGGGGGCCAGTGCGGCGAGCGGGATCTCGATCACGCGGCCGTCGCCGGCCGCCGACACCACGCGCAGCGAGCCGTCGGTGCGCGGCGCCGCGGCGACCGCGGTGTAACGGTCGATCGCCATCGGCAGGACGAAGCCCTCGTTGTAGTCCGTGTGCTCGCCGATGACGTTCACCCGGCCCGGCGCGGCCCACACGCCGGACGGCGCGCGGCCGTATGCGGACTCGAACAGGCGGCTCGCCTCGGCGGCGATCGGCTCGACCGCGGCGAGGGCGCCGGTCGGGTTCACGGGGCTGTTCAACGGGATGCTCTCTTCTACCGCGGCCGAATATCAGTATTCTGTATTATACGGTAAGTGACCGGGTGAACGTCCACGCGTCCGCGATCATGTCGGCCAGATCGGTGTGTCGCGGCCGCCAGCCGAGTTCGCTTCCTGCCCGCTGCGCGCCGGCCACCAGCGCGGCCGGGTCGCCGGTCCGGCGCGGCGCCTCGGACTGCGGGATCGGCCGGCCGGTCACCCGGCGCGCGGCCTCGATCACCTCGCGGACCGTGAAGCCCTTGCCGATGCCCAGGTTGCAGATCAGGTGCTCGCCGGCGCGCGCCCGGCGCAGCGCGAGCAGGTGCGCCTCGGCCAGGTCGGCGACGTGGATGTAGTCGCGCACGCACGTACCGTCAGAGGTCGGATAGTCGGTCCCGAAGACGGTGATCGCCGGCCGCTCGCCGAGCGCCGTCTTCAGCACCAGCGGGATCAGGTGCGACTCAGGGTCGTGCCGCTCGCCGTGACCTTTATAGGACCCTGCGACGTTGAAGTACCGCAGCGAGACCGCGGCCAGCCCGTGCGCGGCCGACTCGGCGGAGATCATGTGGTCCACGGCCAGTTTCGTCGCGCCGTACGGATTGGTCGGCGCGGTGCGCGCGGACTCCGGGATCGGCACGGCCTCCGGCTCGCCGTACACTGCGGCGGTCGAGGAGAACACCAGGCGCCGCACCCCGGCCTCGCGCATCGCGTCGAGCAGCAGATGCGTGCCGACGACGTTGTTGGCCCAGTACTTCTCGGGTTTGGCCACCGACTCGCCGACCTGCGAGAAGGCGGCGAAGTGCAGCACCGCGCCGTACGAGGGGTCGAGCAGCTTCGCGGCGGTGTCGTGCACGCGGCCCTCGACGAACTCGGCGCCTTCGGGTACTGCCACGCGGTGGCCGGTCGACAGGTCATCGAGCACTGTCACGCGGTGTCCGGATTCGAGCAGCCGCGCCGCCACCACGGAGCCGACGTAGCCGGCGCCGCCGGTGACCAGGACACGCTTGTCTTCGGACGCGGTTTCGCCGGACATGGTCATGACGCTACCTCCCGCAGTCGTTCCGCGGCGCGTTCGGGCGAGACGTCGTTCATGAAGGCGCCCATCCCCGATTCCGTCCCGGCCAGGTACTTGAGCTTGTCCGCGGTGCGCAGCACGGTGAACAGCTCGAGGTGCAGGGCAAGTTCGGGCTCGGTCCCAGTCGGGGCGACCGGAGCCTGGTGCCACGCGGCGATGTACGGGGTCGGCGCCGAGCGTCCGGCGAAGAGCCGGTCGAAACGGCCGAGCAGTTCCAGGTAGGCCGCCGGAAACGACGCCCGCTGCGCCTCGTCCAGCCGGGTGAAGTCACCCACTCGGCGGTTCGGGTACATGTGCACCTCGTACGGCCAGCGCGCGGCGAACGGGACGAACGCCGTCCATTCCTCACTCTCCAGCACCACCCGGCCGCCGGCCCGCTCCGCCGCGAGCAGGTCGTCGAACAGGTTGCGGCCGGTGTGCGCGCGGTGGGCCGCAGCGCTCTGCGCCGCGCGCGCCGTCTTCGGCGGCAGGTAAGGAAAGGCGTAGATCTGGCCGTGCGGGTGCGTCAGCGTGACGCCGATCTCGTTGCCGCGGTTCTCGAAGCAGTACACCTGCTGGATGCCGGGCAGCGCGGACAGCTCGGCGGTGCGGTCGGTCCACGCCTCCAGGACCAGCAGCACCCGCGCCTCGTCGAGGCGGGCGAAGGTGGCGTTGTGGTCGGAGGTGAAGCAAACTACCTCGCAGCGCCCGCCGCCACGCCGCGTGCGGTGCGGAAGCGGGGCGAGGAGCGTGTCCTGCGCGGCCGGCGGTCCGCTGAGTGAGGGAAAGCGGTTCTCGAACACCACCACCTGATAGTCCGGCGCCGGAATCTCGCTGAGCCACTGCCCGGTGGACGGGCACAGCGGGCAGCTGTTCGTCGGCGGCAGGTACGGCCGGCCCTGCCGGTGCGCGGCGACCGCGATCCACTCGCCCTGCACCGGATCGAGCCTGGTCTCGCTCGTGGTGTCCACGGCCTCGAGCGGCCGCAGATCGGCGAACGAGTCCCGGCTCTCGGCGTCGCCGGCGTCGTAGTAAATCAGCTCGCGGCCGTCCGCAAGCTGCGTGACGGTCTTCTTCACCGGTAGCTCCCTCATCGAACATATTCAAACATGCCTGAACGATAACTCACAAGCCCTGGCATACTTTCGAACGTTCGACACTGCTGGTCGAACGAGAGTCCGTGCCGCCGACGGCCACAGCATCCGACGGTGCCACAATGGGCAGTCACGGTGAGTGCGGCGACTGTGGGTATTGACGGCTGGACAGCCCGGTCGCCGCGAACGCGGGCGCGGGTGACGGGACGGGCGGGTGCGGGGCACGGCCACTCGAGAAGGAGCTTCGATGGCGCAAGTCGAGACCGACGACGGCAGGGGGTTGCTGGCCGAGCAGCGCCGCGCCGCCATCGCGGCCGAGGTGCGCGCCCGCGGCGGCGTGCGGGTCACCGACCTGGTGCTGCGTTTCGGCGTCTCCGACATGACGGTGCGTCGGGACCTGGACGCGCTGGCCCGCGACGGGCTGCTGGAGAAGGTGCACGGCGGCGCGGTCGCGCTCGGCGAGTCCAGCGCGCACGAGCCCGGATTCGAGGCCAAGCGCACCCTGGAGACCGCGGCCAAGGAGTCGATCGCCGAGGCGGCCGCGGCGCTGGTGCCGCGCGGCGGCGCGGTGGCGCTGTCCGCGGGCACCACCACGTACGCGCTGGCCCGGCGGCTGACCGACGTGTCCGACCTGACCGTGGTCACCAACTCGATCCGGATCGCCGACCTGTTCGCCCAGCGGCTGCGCCCGCCCGGCGCCCGGCACGGCGCCACCGTGGTGCTCACCGGCGGGATGCGCACCCCCTCGGACGCGCTGGTCGGCCCGGTGGCCGACCAGGCGATCCGCTCGCTCAACTTCGACCTGGCCTTCGTGGGCTGCCACGGCATCTCCATCGCCGCCGGGCTGTCCACCCCGAACCTGGCCGAGGCCGAGACCAACCGGGCGCTGATCGCGGCGGCCCGCCGGATCGTCGCGGTCGCCGACCACAGCAAGTGGGGGCTGGCCGGCCTGTCCAGCTTCGCCCCGCTGTCCTCGGTGGACACGTGGGTGACGGACGGCGGACTGTCCGACACCGCGCGCGCCGAGGCCGCCGAACACATCCGCCATCTCATCATCGCCTAACGCAATCAGACGCCAACGCCGTGGTCGAGAGTGAACGGGTACTCGGTGCCGTCCGGGCCGACTCGCCGCACCGACTCAAGCGTGTCAGGCGTCTCCGTATCGAACACGACCTTCGCGTCGTCCGCCGCGCGCCGCAGGATCTCCCGCAGCGTCTGCGCGTCCGGCGTCGTCGAGACGTACCACGCCCAGCCGTCGCCGACCGCGTGCCGGGTCACCGCCGGATGGCCCGCCGCCGGGCCGTCTTCGTACGTCGCGACGGCCTGCGCCCCGCGCAGCTCGATCGGCTCGCTCCAGATCGTCCCGGTACCGCGCAGCCCGCCGCCGCCACCGACGGACGCTGATACCTGCACCGTCACCGCCTCACCCTCGGCCAGCGGCATGAACTCATCGACGCGCACGCCGAGCACCTCGCGCAGCGCACCCGGGTAGCCGCCGAGGTGTACCGCGTCGTTCTCGTCCACGATGCCTGAGAAGTACGAGACGACCAGCGTCCCGCCGCCCTCCACATAGCGGCGCAGGTTCTCCGCCCACTCGGTACGCATCAGGTACGACTGCGGGACGACCACCATGCGGTAACGCGACAGGTCCGCGCCCGGGTGCGCGAAGTCTGTCGTCACGTGCGCGCGCCACAGCTGCTCGTAGTACGCGAACTGCGCCGGCAGGTACTGCACGTCCACCGAGGGCCGGTAGTCCAGCTCCAACGCCCACCACGACTCCCAGTCCCACAGGATCGCCGTGTCCGCCGCCACCCGGGAGCCGCGCACCTCGCGCAACTCGGCCAACTGCTTGCCGAGCGCGACCACGTCCCGCCAGATCCGGCTGTCCGTCCCCGCGTGCGGCAGCATCGCCGAGTGGTACTTCTCCGCGCCCGCGCGCGAGGCGCGCCACTGGAAGAACAGGATGCCGTCCGCGCCGCGCGCCAGGTGCGTCAGCGAGTTGCGGATCATCTCGCCGGGCCGCTTGGCCGCGTTGCGGTCCTGCCAGTTCACCGCGCCGGTCGAGTGCTCCATCAGCAGCCATGGCGCGCCGCCGGCCAGCGAGCGCACCAGGTCGGCCGCCATCGCCAGCTCGATGTGCCGGACCGGCGAGCCGGACGTGGTGTAGTGGTCGTCGGAAACCAGGTCCACCTCGCGCGCCCAGGCCCACAGGTCCATCGTCTTGTTGAGCACGGCCATGAAGTTCGTGGTCACCGGGATCGCCGGGTTGTGCGCCTTGACCGTGTCGCGCTGCTCCACGAACAGCTCGAGCATCGAGGCCGAGCTGAAGCGGGCGAAGTCCAGCCGCTGCGCCGGGTTCACCGCGGTCGGCGCCTCGCGCGGCGCGTCGATCTCGTCCCACGCGGTGTAGGCCTGCCCCCAGAACGAGGTACCCCAAGCCTCGTTGAGCGCGTCCATGGTCTGATACCGGTCCCGCAGCCACCGCTGGAACGCGGCCACCGACGTCGGGCAGTAGCACTCGGAGACGTGGCAGCCGTACTCGTTGTGGATGTGCCAGAGCACGACCGCCGGATGGTGCGCGTAACGCTCGGCGAGCTTCTCGGCGATCTGCCGGCACGCGGCGCGGTACTCCGGGGCGTGCGGGCAGTACGTCTGCCGCGCAGCGCCACCGAGCACCCGGCCGTCGCGGGTGACCGGCCGGATGTCGGGGCGCGCCTTGAGGAACCAGGCCGGGGGAGCGGCGGTCGGGGTGGCCAGATCGACCCGGATCCCGTTCTCGTGCAGCAGGCCGATGATCCGGTCAAGCCAGCCGAACTCGTACCGGCCGGGCTCCGGCTCCATCCGCACCCAGGAGAAGATGGCGAGGCTGACCAGGTTCACCCCGGCCTCGCGCATCAGCCTGACGTCCTCGGCCCACACCTCCTCGGGCCACTGCTCGGGGTTGTAGTCCCCGCCGTACGCCAGGCCCTCGAGCGCCGGCCAGGCGGCCCGTTCGAGCCCGAAGCCGTTCGCCGTCGCACCGTCCGCGCGCGCCGCCGCGTCAGTCATCATCCGTCTCCTCACCACGCGAGTATTCGCGCCGTTCGTATCACGGATCAGTGACGAAGCGCTGCCCACCCCCTTTGACCAGGGACGATGGCAGCGGACGTCTCGCGCGTCAGTCGCTCCAGTCGAGTTGTGGCTCAGGCACGCCCACGGTACGCGCGTACTGCGCCGCCCGGGCGCGGCCGGAGCGGTCGCCGCGCTCGTAGCGGAAAACCCGGTCGGCGAAGACCACGTAGATCTCCTCGTCCGTGCTGAAGTTGGCGTACCAGGGGCCCGGGTCGAGGCACTGCGCGAGCGCCGCCGCCAGGTCCGGGGCCGTCTTGTCGTCGGCCCCGAACTCCAGCAGCGTCCAGCGGGGCGGCTGGCCGGGCGCCGTGGCCGCCGGCTCGACACTGGCCACCCAGTGCAGCCGCAGCGGCAGGCCGTCCAGCCTCGCCCCCACCCGAAGACTCTCGCCGACCAGAGTTCCGGTGAGCATCCCGCCCCGCCTCCGCCTCCAGTTCCGTCGATCCGTCGTTCATCCGGCCGGCCGGCGCCGGCCACGCCGGTGACCCGGTGCTAGCCCTTCACCGACCCGGCCAGCAGGCCGCGCACGAAGTAGCGTTGCAGCGAGAAGAACACCGCCAGCGGAATGACGATGGCGATGAACGCCCCGGCCGTCAGCAGTTCCCAGCGGCCGCCGAAGGAGCCGGTCATCTGGGCAAGCCGGACGGTGAGCGGAGCCACCTGCGGCGTGCCCCCCGCGAAGGTGAGGCCGACCAGCAGGTCGTTCCACACCCACAGGAACTGGAAGATGGCGAACGCGGCCAGGGCCGGGGTCGCCAGCGGCAGGATGATCGTGCGGAACACCCGCAGGTGTGACGCGCCGTCGACCAGGCCCGCCTCGACCACGTCGCGGGGGATCTGCGCGATGAAGTTGTGCAGCAGGTAGATCGCCAGCGGCAGCGCGAACATCGTGTGCGCCGCCCACAGCGACACGTACGTGCCGCTGACGTTCAGCGCCGGGACCAGCGCCACGGTGCCGATGTGCGCCCCGCCGGAGAACAGCTGGAGCAGCGGGATCAGCGACATCTGCAACGGCACGACCTGGAGCGCGAAGATGAAGAAGAACAGCGCGTCGCTGCCCTTGAACCTCACCCACGCCAGCACGTAAGCGGCCGCCGAGGCTATCGCCAGCGGGAAGAACGTCGCCGGGATCGCGATCGCCAGCGAGTTGACCAGGTACGGCATGATGCCGGTCGTCCCGCCGAAGCTCGCGCTGTGGAACAGCACCGTGTCGTAGTTGGACAGGGTCAGCTGCGGATGCGCGAACGCGGTCCACCACCCGGAGGTGGCGGACTGGCCGGCCGGCCGGAACGAGGCCACCAGCAGCCCGAAGGTCGGCACCGTCCACAGCACGGACAGCAGGACCACCAGCGCCGAGGCCAGCGGCGAGGAGAAGGAGCGGCGTACCGCCTTCACCGCGGGCCCGGGGCGGGTGGCGGTCGGGGACACCACCTCGGCGGGAGTACTCACCGGATCTGCCTCTCGCGTCGCAGCAGGACGATGTTGTAGGCGACCAGCGGCAGCACCCCGGCGAACAGGATCACCGCGAGCGCGCTGCCCTTGCCGTTGTCGAACTGCACGAAGGTCTGCGAGTACATGTCGTTGGCCAGCACCTCGGTGCCGAAGTTGCCGCCGGTCATCGTGCGCACGATGTCGAACAGCTTCAGCGTGATGATCATGACCGTGGTGAGCACCACGATCAGGGTGTTGCGGATCATCGGGAAGGTGATCTTGAAGGCCATGGCCAGGCCGCGGGCGCCGTCCACCCTCGCCGCGTCGATGATGTCGTCAGGGATCGCCTTGATCGCCGCGGACAGCACCACCATGGCGAACCCGGTCTGCGACCAGATCATGATCACCATCAGCAGGAAGTTGTTCAGCGG
>JBKOWZ010000192.1:0-6551 GCA_046724665.1 Actinomycetota bacterium | reverse complement strand
GTGCCGAACACGATGAACGCGGGCTGCCGCGAGCTGTCGGCCCGTGAGATCGAGGTCCTGCGCCTCGTCGCGGACGGCCGTTCCAACAAGGCGATCGGCCAGACGATGGGCCTGTCCGCGCTGACGGTGAAGAGCCACCTGGCCCGGATCGCCCGCAAGCTGGGCACCGGCGACCGGGCCGGCATGGTCGCCGTGGCGATGCGCGGCGGCATCATCGCCTGACAGGTCGGCGACGCTGCTTGCGGACTCGGCGACACCGCGACGTCGAGCACCCGGCACACGCTCTAAGCGACGCTCGCGCGCGTTACGGTAAGGGACGTGACCGTTGACGCCCGCGAGCAGCCGCCGAACCCCTCCGCCGTGCCCCTCCTCGCACCGCGCGACGGTGTACCGGACGTCATCGCCGACGCCGAGTCGCTCGCCGCCGCGGTGGCCGCGTTCGCGGCCGGCACCGGACCGGTCGCGGTAGACGCCGAGCGCGCCTCGGGCTACCGGTACAGTCAACGCGCCTACCTGGTTCAGCTGCGCCGCCAGGGAGCGGGCACGGTGCTGGTCGATCCGATCGCCTGCCCGGACCTCGGCCCGCTCGCCGCCGCCCTCGCGGACACCGAGTGGGTACTGCACGCGGCCACCCAAGACCTGGCCTGCCTGCGCGAACTCGGGCTGAACCCGCCACGTGTCTTCGACACCGAACTCGGCGGGCGGCTGGCCGGGTACCCACGCGTCGGGCTCGGTCCGATGGTCGAGGAACTACTCGGCTACTCGCTGGAGAAGGGCCACTCGGCCGACGACTGGTCCACCCGGCCGCTGCCCGAACCGTGGCTGCGTTACGCCGCACTCGACGTCGAACTCCTGGTCGATCTGCGCGACGCGGTACACCGCGACCTGGTCGCCCAGGGCAAGCTCGACTGGGCCGAGCAGGAGTTCGCCGCCGTACTCGCCGCCGCGCCGCATCCGCCGCGCACTGAGCCGTGGCGGCGTACGTCCGGCATCCACAAGGTGCGCAGGCCGCGCAATCTCGCCGTGGTGCGTGCGCTCTGGGAGCAACGCGACATGCTCGCGCGCCGAAGGGACATGACGCCGAGCCGGGTCCTGCCGGACAGCGCGATCGTCGAGGCCGCGGTCGTGCTGCCGGCGACCGTGCAGCTGATGCGCGAGGTGCCGGGCTTCTCCGGCCGTACCCGCTCCGCCGACGCGGTCGGGTACCACGCCGCGCTGCGTGCCGCGCTCCAACTGCCGGAGAGTCAGCTGCCCGCTTCGCAGCCCCCGCACGACGGACCGCCGCCGGCCAAGGCCTGGGAGCGCACCGCACCGGAGGCCGCCGCGCGTCTGGCTGCCGCCCGGCCTGCGGTGGCCGCGATCGCGGACGAGCACCTGATCCCGGTGGAGAACCTGCTCTCCCCCGACCTGCTGCGCCGCCTGTGCTGGTCTCCCCCGGAGCAGCTGGACGACGACGTGGTGGCCGAAACCCTGCGGGCCGGCGGCGCGCGGCCGTGGCAGGTGGAGCTGACCGCGCATGTGATCGCCTCGGCGCTGCGACGTGAGGCCGGGCGGCCCCCGGCGCTGTGACGGTCGGGCTCCGGCGGGCAGAGTACGGGTACCACTTCTTGTTACTGGCGGGTAGCATGGCGGCGTAACCAGCCTGCGTCGTAGTACATGCAGAGGAGAGCCCGTGCCTCGTACCGCTCGCGACGTCGTCTTCGTGGACGGCGTCCGTACTCCGTTCGGCAAGGCGGGCCCCAAGGGCATCTATGCCGAGACCCGCGCCGACGACCTGATCGTCCGGTGCATCCGGGAACTGATGCGGCGCCACCCCGAGCTGCCGCCCGAGCGGATCGGCGAGGTCGCCGTCGCGGCGACCACCCAGATCGGCGACCAGGGCGTGACCCTCGGCCGCACCGCGGTGATGCTGGCCGGGCTGCCCAAGTCGGTGCCCGGCTACTCGATCGACCGGATGTGCGCCGGGGCGATGACCGCGGTGACCAACGTGGCCGGCGGCATCGCGCTCGGCGCCCTCGACGTGGCGATCGCGGGCGGCGTCGAGCACATGGGCCGGCACCCGATGGGCGAGGGCATGGACCCGAACCCGCGCTTCGTCTCCGAGAAGATCATCGACGAGTCCGCGCTGGTGATGGGCTCGACCGCGGAGAACCTGCACGACCGGCTGCCGGGCATCACCCGGGAGCGCGCCGACGCGTTCGCGCTCAACTCCCAGCTGAAGGTCGCCAAGGCTTACGCCGACGGCAAGATCCAGCCGGACCTGGTGCCCGTCGCCGTGCGCAACTCGCTCGAGTCGCGGACCGCGGCCGGCGCCGGCTGGGGCCTGGCCACCGCGGACGAGCCGCCGCGCCCGGACACCAGCCTTGAGGCGCTGGCCGGGCTCAAGGCCTCGTTCCGGGTGCACGGCCGGGTCACCGCGGGCAACGCCGCCGGCCTGAACGACGGGGCGACCGCCTCGATCATCGCCGCCGAGGAGGTGGCCCGCGAGCTCGGCCTGCCGGTGCGGATGCGGCTGGTCTCCTTCGCCTTCACCGGGGTCGAGCCCGAGGTGATGGGCTACGGCCCGATCCCGGCCACCGAGAAGGCGCTGGCCTTCGCCGGGCTGGGCATCGACCAGATCGGCCTGATCGAGATCAACGAGGCCTTCGCGGTGCAGGTGCTCGCCTTCCTCGACCACTACGGCATCGCCGACGACGACCCGCGGGTCAACCAGTACGGCGGCGCCATCGCGTTCGGCCACCCGCTGGCCGCCTCCGGGGTGCGGCTGATGACCCAGCTGGCCCGGCAGTTCGAGGAGCACCCCGAGGTGCAGTACGGCCTGACCACCCTGTGCATCGGGGCCGGCATGGGCGGCACCGTGGTCTGGGAGAACCCGCACTTCGAAGGAGAGGGCAAGTGAGCGGCGAGCTGATGGCGCGGGCGGCCGAGGCCTTCCCGGACGAGGTGGTCACCGCCGCCCCGGTGCGGGTGCTCGACCTGCCCGGCGGGGCGGGCGGGTTCGCCCTGATCACCGTGGACAACGGCTTCGACCACACCAAGCCGACCACCTTCGGCCCGCGCGGGCTGGCGAACATCGACGCCGCGCTCGACCGGGTCGCCCAGCTGGCCGCGGACGGCGCGATCGTCGCGGCCGGGATCACCGGCAAGCCGTTCATCTTCGCCGTCGGTGCCGACCTCAAGGGCATCGAGGCGGTGACCGGACGCGAGGAGGCGTACGGCATCGGCAAGATGGGGCACGACGTGTTCCGCCGCTTCGGCGAGCTGCCGGTGCCCACCTTCGCGTTCGTCAACGGCGCGGCGATGGGCGGCGGCGTGGAGATCGCGCTGCACTGCACGTACCGCACGATCTCGTCGGGCGTGCCGGCGCTCTCGCTGCCTGAGGTCTTCCTCGGCCTGATCCCCGGCTGGGGCGGCACGCAGCTGCTGCCGCGGCTGATCGGCCCGGACGCGGCGGTCACCGTGATCGTGGAGAACCCGCTCTCGCAGAACCGGCAGCTCAAGGGCGCGAAGGCATACGAGTTCGGCATCGCCGACGCGCTGTTCGAGCCGGCCGAGTTCCTGGAGGACTCGCTGGCCTGGGCGTCGAGCGTGCTGCGCGGCGAGCTCGTGGTCGAGCGCAGGACGTTCCCGGAGGCGGAGTGGGACGCGGCGCTGGTGCGCGGCCGCCAGGTCGCCGACGCGAAGGTGCACGGCGCGACCGCGGCGCCGTACGTCGCGCTCGACCTGATCGCCATGGCGCGCACCGCCTCGCGCGACGAGGGCTTCGCCGCCGAGGACGAGGCGCTGGCCGACCGCGTCATGAGCGACGAGCTGCGCAGCGGCATCTACGCGTTCAACCTGGTGCAGAAGCGGGCCAAGCGCCCGGCCGGCGCCCCGGACAAGGCGCTGGCCCGGCCGGTCACCAAGGTCGGCATCGTCGGCGCCGGGCTGATGGCCTCTCAGCTCGCGCTGCTGTTCGCGCAGCGGCTGATGGTGCCGGTGGTGCTCACCGACATCGACCAGGAGCGGGTCGATAAGGGCGTCAAGTACGTGCACGAGCAGCTGGACCTGCAAGCGCTCAAGGGCAGGATCAACGCGGACAAGCTCAACCGGCTCAAGGCCCTGGTCTCCGGCTCGCTGACCAAGGACGCCTTCGCCGACGCGGACTTCGTGATCGAGGCCGTCTTCGAGGAGCTTTCGGTCAAGCGGCAGGTGTTCGCCGAGGTCGAGGCGGTCGTGCGGCCGGACTGCGTGCTGGCCACCAACACCTCCTCGCTGTCGGTCACCGAGATGGCCGCGGGCCTCGAGCACCCGGAGCGGCTGGTCGGCTTCCACTTCTTCAACCCGGTCGCGGTGCTGCCGCTGCTGGAGATCGTGCGGGCGCAGCGGACCGACGATGCGGCGCTGGCCACGGCCTTCGCGGTGGCCAAGGCGCTGAAGAAGTCCAGCGTGCTGGTCAAGGACGCCCCGGCGTTCGTGGTCAACCGGCTGCTGACCCGCTTCCTCGGCGTGGTCAACGAGGTGCTGGACGAGGGCACGCCGGTGGACGTGGCGGACGGCGCGCTCGAACCGCTCGGCCTGCCGATGCCGCCGCTGGTGCTGATGGAGCTGGTCGGCCCCGCGGTCGCGCTGCACGTCGCGGAAACGCTGCACGCCGCGTTCCCGGACCGCTTCAGCGTGTCCGAGAACGTCAGACGGCTGGTCGCGGCGGGCAAGAAGGCGTTCTACCTGCCCGGCACGACCACGCTCGACCGCGAGGTCGAGGCGCTGCTGGAGGTCGGCGACAAGCCGTCCACCGCCGAGGAGGTGCGCGACCGCGCCCTCGCGGCGATCGCCGAGGAGATCGACCTCATGCTCAAGGACGGCGTGGTGGCCGAGGCGCAGGACATCGACCTGTGCATGATCCTCGGCTCCGGCTGGCCGTTCCACCTCGGCGGCGTCACGCCGTACCTGGACCGGACCGGAATCTCCGAGAAGGTCACCGGGCACCGCTTCCTGCCGGTCGGCCTCGCGTCGCTGCCGGCGTAACGGAACCCATGCGTCAGGGGCCCGGCCACCGCGGCCGGGCCCCTGACGTCTACGTCTGGTCAGTAGTCCGGCACCTTGGCCTTGACCACGTACCGCAGCAGGTTGGTCGGATAGACCATGACGTCGTTGCCCGCGACGTGGTAGATCGCCTCCGGCTTGCCGAACGCCGCCTCGACGTCCGCGATCCGGTAGCCCGGCATGCCCTCGTCCGCGATGAAGAACCGGGCGTCGTGCTTCGTGGCGTCGTACCAGCTGGTCTTGGTCACCCAGACATAGACGCCGTAACGCCGCTGCGGCAGCGGGACGACGGCCGCCACGCCGATCTCGGTGCCGGAGTCGGCGGTGATCGACGAGGCGTTCCAGTACTCCCCGATGCCGTACCTGAGCCCGTGCGCCTTGAGCCAGGCGGCCAGCGTCTCCTGCGAGCTGACCACGCCCGGCCTGATGCCGGTCGCGAGCACCGCGACCGCGGTGACCCCGGTCGCGGCGACCAGCATCGGCAGCCGCCGGGCCTCGGGCAGCGGCAGGTTCCTGACCGCGAGCGTGACGATCATCGGGACCACGCCGAGGAACTCGTAGGCGCCGCCGACGCCCGGCACCACCATGGTCGAGAAGGCGTAGGCGGCCAGGTACACCGGGATGCCGACCGTCAGCAGCTGGTCGGCCGCCGCGGCGCGCCGCCAGCGCAGCAGCGTGCGCACGAACCCGTAGAGCCCCGCGAGCAGCACGGACGCGCCGAGTACGGCCGCGACCGGCCAGAACGGGGCGGTCGGCCGGTGGATCGGGATGTTGAACAGCGTCAGCAGCCCGAGCAGGGTCGAGTGCAGGTGGCCGAGCCAGAGGCTCGAATCGGCCACCTGCGTCTTGGGCGGCACCATCGAGTACGCGCCCCAGGTGCGCATCGCCGCGCGCAGGATCGCCTCGCCGGGCACCGAGGCGGCCGCGGCGAACGCCAGCCACAGGTCCGCGGTGACCAGCCGCCGGGCGAGCAGCGGCCGCGAGAGGCAGACCAGCACGACGGGGAGCACGCCGACGTACTTCACCGTCGCGTCGCCGAGCTGCCCGAGCACCAGCAACGCGAACAGGCACCAGGTCGCCCACCTGCGTCCGGCCGCGCGATCGCACAGCAGGTAGGCCAGCAGCATGAAGACGGCGGTCCCGATGTGGTCCGGCGGGTTGAGCAGGGTCGGGCTGAGGTAGCCGTCGAACACGGGGAACGCGAGGAACGCCGCGACGAGGCCGAACCGCGCCCACGCGCGCAGGCCGCGCTCGTCCCCCCTGGCCAGCCATGCGGCCGCCAGCATGACCAGCGTGTAGGTCAGCGCGCCGACGACGTGGATCGTGGTCGCCCGCAGGCCCATGACCCACTCGACGGCGGCGTAGAGCGGGGTCTCGAAGGTGTAGAAGTTGGCGTCGCCGGTGATCCAGTGCCGCAGCTTCGGATTGCCGTGCCACAGGTCCCAGCCCTGGAGCGAGATGTTGGCCGCGTCCGCGTTGGCGACCACCGCGCTGGACAGGATCCAGCAGAGGTACCAGTACAGCAG
>JBKOWZ010000180.1:0-29418 GCA_046724665.1 Actinomycetota bacterium | reverse complement strand
GCGCTGGCTGGCGCGCACGCTGGTCGCCGCGGCCGGCGCGGTCGTCGTCGCCGGCACGCTGGTCACCGGCACCGGACCGCACGCCGGAGCGGCCGACGCCGCGCGGCGCCTCGGACTCAACGCGGCGGACATCACCCAGGCTCACGCCGACCTGGTGTTCATCGTGGTCGGGCTGACCGCCGCGCTCTGGTTCGCGCTCAAGGCGACCGACGCACCGTCAGCCGTCCTGCGCGCCACCCGCGACCTGCTCCTGGTGCTCGCGGCCCAGGCCGCGATCGGCTACACGCAGTACTTCACCGGCCTGCCCGCGTGGCTGGTCCTGCTGCACATGGTCGGCGCCTGCCTGACCTGGATCGCCGCCCTGCGCATCCTGACTTCGATGCGCGTGCGCCCGCACCTGCCGGAGCGGGCCGTCGTCCCAGCGTAGGTCGCAGATCACGCGCATGTGCTCGTCTATCAGCGACAACGCGGCGATGACGGCGCCGTCCTCGGCGACCGCGGCTAGTGGCCGATAGCGCGCCTCCGGTCGGCGTCCGATGAACCGCCGCGCACCCACGACGTTGCCGGTGACCGACTTGAGCAGGCCGGCCACCGCGGGCTCGGCGAAGGTTTCCGGGCACTGATCCGCCTCGGCCGCGAGTACCGCCAGAGGCTGCACGCAGCCGCCGACGGCGTCTATCGCATCCGCCGGATGCCCGACGACCGCGCCGCGCAGCCGTAGCCGCTGCACGCGACGGTGCGCCTTGAATGTCGGGGCGACCTGCTCGAGCGCGAGCAGTCCCTCCTCGAACGAACGCTGATGCCGCGCGAATTCTCCGGGGGCGCGTTGAGCCGCTACCAGCGCGTCGGTCAGCGGGGCGAGGACGTCGGCGAGGCGGCGGCGCAGCACCTGCCGACTCTTGACCGGCAGGATGAACCAGGCGATCGCCGCCGAGAGCGCGCCGCCGAGCACGATCTGAAGCAGGCGCTCGCCGATCAGCACGACCTCGTTCTCGCCGAAGTAGCCCTGCAACAGCGAGAGCACCGACGTGACGCACGCGGCCCAATACGTGTAGCTGATCGTCCGGAGCCAGTTGCCGAGGATCAGCACGACCAGGATGATCGCGACGGCCGTGTTGTCGCGCGGCGGGAACAGGCCGGTGAGCAGCGTTGCCGCGACCGTACCGGTCGAGGCGCCGACTACACGCATCGCGCTCTTGTACGCGACGTCGCCGCGGCCGCGGTTCGCGCTGTTGACGACGAACGCGGTCACCACGATCCACGTCCAGTGCGTCGGGAAGACTGTGCGGCCGATGACGAACGCGAGCGCGAGGGACAGCGTCATCTGCACGGCCATCCGGTCGCTCGTCAGGATCCGGCTGCCGAGCCGCGGCGTGCTCTTGGCGGCGCTGGCGGGTGCCGCGGCCGGGAAGCCGAGGCGGGCGGCCACGGCCTGTGCGGCCCAGACCCAGAGGAAGGCGATCACCGACGCCACCGCGCTCCACAGCATCGCGCGGCCCTGCGACGGCAGCGCTCCGGGAACCGGCGGGACCGGCGTGACCAGCACCGCGACGAACGGTAGCGAGACCAGCGTGCCGATCCGCGTGCCCCAGGGCCCGAAGCGCCGCAGCCAGACGGCCAGGCCGAGGCCGAGGGTGAACAGCGTGTCCGCGACCGTCGGATGGTGCAGGAAGAGGCGGCCGATCTCGCTACAGGCGACCGCGACGAACGGCAGCGTGACCAGCCCGACCAGCCGTTCGCGCGTCCCGGTGCGCCGCTGGCTGCGGCCGAGGGTGAGCCCCAGCACCAGGGTGAGGATGACGATCGCGGGCCCCGGCAGGAAGAAGTGGTCGAGCAGCAGCCCGGAGCCGAAGCAGAGCAGCACGCCGACTGCTTGGATGATCGCCGGAGGGATACTACGCACAACGTACGATTTTGACGTCACGATGAAGTCCAGTCCCGTTGTGAAGCGAGGTTATCCGGGAAGCGCCCGCCGAAAATAGTAAGTGATAGCGTACGACCGTGGAAGTCGATTCTCCCGAGACCGTCGCCCAGATCCGCCGTGGCACGACCCGGCTGGCCAGAAGGCTGCGCATGGAGCGGCCGACGGACGCGCTCAGCCCGACCAAGATCATCGTGCTCGCGCACCTGCGGCGCCGAGGCGCGACGACGCCCGGGGAGATCGCCGCCGCCGAACGCCTGCAACCGCAGTCGCTGACGCGGGCCATCGCGGAACTCGAAGCCGCCGAGATGATCACCAGGTCGCGGGACGAGCGGGACCGCCGGCAATACGTCCTCGAACTGACCGAGGACGGCGGACGCGCGCTGGCCGAGGACATGGCGTCGCGCGATCGGTGGCTGGCCGTCGCGCTTGAGGGACTCACCGAGACCGAGCGGCACGTCCTCTATCTCGCGGGCGTGCTGATGGACCGGATCTCAGGCCTCGGCGGGCCGTCGGCCACCAACCACGCTGTTCAGGAATAGTCGCCGGGTGAGGCGAGGAACAGCTCGGCCTCGCCGGTGAGCGTGACCGCCTCGTCAGCCGCAGGCAGGAAGCACGAGCGGCCGCGCGCCAACTCCAACGTCTGCTCGCCGCACTCGGCCGTAGCCGCACCCTCGACGCACAGCAGGATGCGGGGCAGCCCGTCCCCCGGCACGCGAAGGTCCCGCCGGTCGGTACCGTTGCGGACGGTCAAGCGCCGCAGCCGGAATTCGGGGACCGGCACGTCGAACTCCTGCACGCCCGCCGCGACCTGACGCGCCGCCAGGATGGGGACCTCGACCTCGGGGTGGAGGACGCGCACGAGTTCCGGGATGTCGATGTGCTTGGGCGTCAGGCCCGCGCGGATCACGTTGTCCGAGTTGGCCATCAACTCCACGCCGGTGCCGCGGATGTACGCGTGCAGGCCGCCGGCGCCCATGAACAGCGCCTGGCCGGGCCGCAGGATCGCGTGATTCATCAGCAGCGAGCAGACGAGGCCGATGTCGCCGGGGTGGTCCTGGGCCATGTGCCCGATCGCCGCGTACGCGCCCTGGAACGCCTCCGGTTCGCCGGCCGAACGCTCAGCGGCGAACACGACCTCATCGACGAGCGCCTCGCGTTCGTCCTGCGGCCACGCGAGCAGCGCGGCCAGCGCGCGTGCGACGGACGCGGGTTCCGGTGCAGCGCGCAGTTCCTTGACCAGGCCGCCGAGCGCCTCGACGCCGAGCCGGTCGATGACCAGCGCGGCCTCGGCCGCCGGGCGCAGTCCGGCCAGCACCTCGAACGGGGTCAGCGCGCACAGGATCTCGGGCTTGGGCCAGTCGTCTACGTACACCCGCTCGCGCGCGCCGCGCGGCACGCCCCGCGCCTCCTCGGCCGCGAATCCGGCCTCGGCCTGTGCGCGGTCCGGGTGCAGCTGGATGGACAAGGCCTTCTGCGCTGCCAGGACCTTGAACAGGAACGGCAGACGGCCGCCGAAGCGCTCGGCGGTCGCGGCGCCGAGTTCACCGACCGGGTCGGCCGCGACGACGGCGTCCAGCGTCGTCGCGGCGCCGCCGCGGCGCAGTCCGGACGGGCCGCTCGGATGGGCGCCCATCCACAGCTCGGCCTGCGGCGTGCCGTCCGGATTGCCGACGCCGAGCAGTCGCGGAATCGCCGTGGTCGAACCCCAGGCATACGGCTGTACGGTGTTGTGCAGTGGATCCACGTGTCAGTGCACCAGCGGATCGATCGCGGCGCAGACGAACAGCAGCGCCAGGTAGCTGTTGGAGAAGTGGAACATCCGCATCGGCCGCAACGCCGTGCCCGCCACGCCCTTGCGCGCGGCCTGGTGCAGCCGGTGCGCCTCGGCCAGGAACGCCACGCCGAGCAGCGCCGCGCCGACCGCGTAAACCGGGCCGGTGTGCGCGATGGGCCACAGCGCGAGCGAACAGAGCACCGTCGCCCACGTGTACAGCATCATCTGCCAGGCAACGTGCCGTTCGGTGGCGACCACCGGCAGCATCGGGACCTTCGCCGCCGCGTAGTCCTCGCGGTAACGCAGCGCCAGCGACCAGAAGTGCGGCGGGGTCCACAGGAAGACCACCATGAACAGCACGACCGGCGGCCAGTCGAGACGGCCGGTGACGGCCGTCCAGCCGATCAGCGTCGGGAAGCAGCCGGCCGCCCCGCCCCACACGATGTTCTGCGCCGTGCGCCGCTTGAGGACCATCGAGTAGACCACGACGTAGAAGACGTTCGCGGCCAGCGCCAGGCCGCTGGAGAGCCAGTTGACCAGGAAGCCGAACCAGAGCGTCGAGACCACGCCGAGCACGAGCCCGAAGACGACCGTCTGCGTGGCGGTCACGCTGTGCCGCGGCAGCGGACGGCGGCGGGTGCGGCGCATCTCGGCGTCGATGTCGCGGTCCACCCAGCAGTTGAGCGCGTTCGCGCTGCCCGCCGACAGGTAGCCGCCGACCGTGACCGCCAGCACCAGCCGCAGCGAGGGCACGCCATGCGCGGCGAGGAACATCACCGGAATCGTGGTGACGATCAGCAGCTCGATGATCCGCGGCTTGGTCAGCGCGACGTAGGCGCTCAGCGTCTCGCGCCAGGACACCCGCGCGGCCGCGGGCGCGGTCTCGCCGAGGACAGCGTCGGGCGCCACGGGTGTGACGACATGCGTCACGGTCATCACGGGGCGGGACTCGACGGCTGTCACAGGCGGGCCTCTATTACTGCTCATACACGCTGGAACTGGATCCGACGAAACTCTAGACCCCGGCCTCGCGGCACTCGCGGGCGGGTCGCCGCGAATCGCCGGAAGCGCCGCCGACACGTCCGGCCCCCTTGCGACGGGTCCGCGAGTGCAGGGAGGGTAGGGTGGCCGTGAGATAACAGAATCGTTGCTTCGTCGCGCGGGGCCAGGCTGTTCACCCACGCACAGCCCTGGTTGGCAGCGTCGCCGTCCGCCCCGATGCGCTGACGTTTTCACATCAGGAAAGGACGCGCGTGACTGTGAGCACGCCCACACCCTTCGAGTGGAACGAGCTGGACCGGCGCACCGTAGACACCGTCCGGGTGCTGGCGATGGACGCGGTGCAGAAGGTCGGCAACGGCCACCCGGGCACCGCGATGTCGCTCGCCCCGGCCGCCACCCTGCTCTTCCAGAGGCACCTGCGGCACGACCCGTCCGATCCGCGGTGGACCGGCCGCGACCGGTTCGTCCTGTCCCCCGGACACAGCAGTCTGACACTCTACATCCAGCTCTTCCTGGCGGGCTACGGGCTCACCCTGGACGACCTGAAGTCCTTCCGCACCTGGGGCTCGCTGACCCCCGGCCACCCCGAGCACGGCCACACCGCCGGCGTGGAGACCACCACCGGGCCGCTCGGCCAGGGCCTGGCCAACGCGGTCGGCATGGCGATGGCCGCGCGCTACGAGCGCGGGCTGTTCGACCCGGACGCCGCGCCCGGCACCTCGCCGTTCGACCACCGGATCTACGCTTTCGCCTCCGACGGCGACCTCGAGGAGGGCGTCACCGGCGAGGCCTCCTCCATCGCGGGCACCCAGCAGCTCGGCAACCTCGTCGTCATCTACGACGACAACCACATCTCGATCGAGGGCGACACCAAGGTCGCCTTCACCGAGGACGTGCTGAAGCGCTACGAGGCGTACGGCTGGCACACCCAGTCGGTCGAGTTCACCACGCCGAACGGCTACGTCGAGGACGTCGAGGCGCTGCACCGCGCGCTCGTCGCGGCTGAGAACGAGACCGGGCGGCCGTCGATCATCCGGCTGCGCACGATCATCGCCTGGCCGGCGCCCAACGCGCAGAACACCGGCAAGTCGCACGGCTCCGCGCTCGGCGAGCCGGAGGTGGCCGCGACGAAGCAGCTGCTGGGCTTCGACCCGCAGCGGCACTTCGAGGTCTCCGACGAGGTCCTGGAGCACGCCCGCGAGGTCGGCGAGCGCGCCAAGATCGCCCGCGCCGCGTGGAGCGAGGGCTTCGACGCCTGGCGGGCCGCCAACCCGCAGCGCGCCGCCGAGTTCGACCGGATCTCCCGGCGCGAGCTGCCGGCCGGCTGGGACAGCAAGCTGCCGCAGTTCCCGGCGGGCAAGGACGTCTCGACCCGCAAGGCCTCCGAGGCTGCGATCCAGGCGATCGCCGAGCAGCTGCCCGAGTTCTGGGGCGGCTCGGCCGACCTGGCCGAGTCGAACAACACCACCATCAAGGGCGGCCTGTCCTTCCTGCCGTACCACGGCCAGGACACCGAGTTCGGCGGCTCCTCGCCGTACGGCCGGATCCTGCACTTCGGCATCCGCGAGCACGCGATGGGCTCGATCCTCAACGGCATCGCCCTGCACGGCAACACCCGGGTGTTCGGCGGCACGTTCCTGGTCTTCTCCGACTACATGCGCCCGGCGGTACGTCTGGCGTCGCTGATGCACGTGCCGGTGACCTACGTGTGGACGCACGACTCGGTCGGCCTCGGCGAGGACGGCCCTACCCACCAGCCGGTCGAGCACTACGCCGCGCTGCGCGCCATCCCCGGCCTCAGCTTCGTGCGGCCGGCCGACGCCAACGAGACCGTGGCGGCCTGGAAGGCGGCGCTGGAGCAGGACGGCCCGGTCGGGCTGGCGCTGACCCGGCAGAACGTGCCGGTCTTCGACCGCGAGGCGCTCGGCGCGACGCTTTCCGTTCACGAGGGCGTCAAGCGCGGCGGGTACGTTCTGGCCGAGGCGTCCGGCGGCGCGCCGCGGGTCGTCCTGATCGCCACCGGCTCCGAGGTGCAGCTCGCGGTCGCCGCCCGGGAGCGGCTCGAGGCCTCCGGCGTGCCTGCCCGGGTCGTCTCGATGCCGTGTGTGGAATGGTTCGGCGCCCAGGATGCGGGTTATCAGGAGTCCGTGCTGCCCAAGGCGGTCCGGGCCCGGGTCGCCGTCGAGGTCGGGGTGGCGCAGCCGTGGTACCGGTTCGTCGGCGACGCCGGACGGATCGTCTCGCTGGAGCACTACGGCGCGTCGGCCGACTTCGCCACGATCTTCCGGGAGTTCGGCTTCACCGCCGAGGCGGTCGAGGCGGCCGCCCGGGAATCGCTCGCCGCGGTCGGGGCTTGAGACTAACGGGAGATGAGGATCCTATGAGTGAGCGTCTTGAGAAGCTGGCCGGCGCCGGGGTGGCGATCTGGCTGGACGACCTGAGCCGGGAGCGGATCAACTCCGGCAACCTCGCCGCGCTGCTGCGCGAGAAGCACGTGGTGGGCGTCACCACCAACCCGACGATCTTCCAGAAGGCGATCAGCGGCTCCGCGATCTACAACGACCAGATCCGCGAGCTGGCGGTGCGCGGCGTCGGCGTGGACGAGGCGCTGCGGATGATCACGACGCGCGACGTGCGCGCCGCCGCGGACATCCTGCGCCCCGCCTACGACGCCTCCGCGGGCCAGGACGGCCGGGTCTCGATCGAGGTGGACCCGCGCCTGGCGCACCGCACCGGGCCGACCGTCGCCGAGGCCAAGCAGCTGTGGTGGCTGGTGGACCGGGACAACGTGTTCGTCAAGATCCCGGCGACCCGCGAGGGCCTGCCCGCGATCGCCGCGACGCTGGCCGCGGGGGTGAGCGTCAACGTGACGCTGATCTTCTCGATCGAGCGGTACAAGGCGGTGATGGACGCGTTCCTCGACGGCATGGAGCAGGCCTACGCCAACGGCCACGACCTGTCGAAGATGGCGTCGGTCGCGTCGTTCTTCGTCTCGCGGGTGGACACCGAGGTGGACAAGCGGCTGAAGAAGCTCGGCACCGAGGACGCGAACGCGCTGCTTGGCAAGGCCGCGGTCGCGAACGCGCGCCTGGCCTACGAGGCGTACGAGGAGGTCTTCTCGTCCGACCGCTGGAAGGCGCTGGCAGCCAAGGGCGCCAAGCCGCAGCGTCCGCTGTGGGCCTCGACCGGCGTGAAGGACCCGGCGTACAAGGACACGCTGTACGTTGACGAGCTGGTCGTCTCGGGCGTGGTGAACACGATGCCCGAGGCCACCCTCGACGCCGAGGCCGACCACGGCGAGCCGCAGGCCGACGCGGTGCACGGCACCTACGAGGCGTCCCGCAAGGTGATCGGCGACCTGGCCGCGCTGGGCGTCTCGTACGACGACGTCGTGCAGGTGCTCGAGGACGAGGGCGTGCAGAAGTTCGAGGCCTCGTGGAACGAGCTGCTCGACGCGGTGCGCGCCGAGCTGGAGAAGGAGGCCGCGGCCGCCGGGGAGAAGGGCGCGTGAGCTCGCAGTCGCTCGCCGCCGCGGCCGGCGGCTTCGGCGAGTCCATCGCGCGCCGGCTGATGAGCGCCGCGGAGCACGCCGGCACCGACTGGGCCAACCCGCTGCGCGACGCCCAGGACCGGCGGCTGCCGCGCATCGCCGGGCCCTGCGGCCTGGTGATCTTCGGGGTGACCGGCGACCTGTCCCGCAAGAAGCTGATGCCGGCGATCTACGACCTGGCCAACCGGGGGCTGCTGCCCCCGGGCTTCGCCCTGGTCGGCTTCGCCCGCCGGGACTGGGAGAATCAGGACTTCGCGCAGGTGGTCTACGACGCGGTCAAGGAGCACGCGCGCACCCCGTTCCGCGACGAGGTGTGGCGGCAGCTGGCCGAGGGCTTCCGCTTCGTGCCCGGCGAGTTCGGCGACCCGGCGGCCTTCGAGAAGCTGCGCGAGACGATCGACGAGCTCGACCGGCTGCGCGGCACCAACGGCAACCACGCCTTCTACCTGTCGGTCCCGCCGAAGTTCTTCCCCGGCGTGGTCCAGCAGCTCAAGGAGTCCGGCCTGGCCGAGGGCGGCGAGAACGCCTGGCGCCGGGTCATCATCGAGAAGCCGTTCGGGCACGACCTGGTCAGCGCCAAGGCGCTGAACAAGGTGGTGGACGACGTCTTCCCGCCCAAGTCGGTCTTCCGGATCGACCACTACCTGGGCAAGGAGACGGTGCAGAACATCCTGGCGCTGCGCTTCGCCAACGAGATGTTCGAGCCGATCTGGAACCGCAACTACGTCGATCACGTGCAGATCACCATGGCCGAGGACATCGGCATCGGCGGGCGCGCCGGATACTACGACGGCATCGGCGCGGCCCGCGACGTGATCCAGAACCACCTGCTGCAACTGATGGCGCTGACCGCGATGGAGGAGCCGACCTCCTTCGACGCGGACTCGATCTTCGCCGAGAAGGTCAAGGTGCTCTCGGCGGTGCAGCTGCCCGAGGACCTGGGCACGCACACGGTGCGAGGCCAGTACGCGGCCGGCTGGCAGGGCGGCGAGAAGGTGATCGGCTTCCTCCAGGAGGACGGGATCGCGCAGGACTCGATCACCGACACCTACGCGGCCATCAAGCTGGAGATCGACACGCGCCGCTGGGCCGGCGTACCGTTCTACCTGCGCACCGGCAAGCGGCTCGGCCGCCGGGTGACCGAGATCGCGGTGGTCTTCCAGCGCGCCCCGCACCTGCCGTTCACCGACACGATGACCGAGGAGCTCGGCCAGAACGCCCTGGTCATCCGGGTGCAGCCGGACGAGGGCGTGACCGTGCGCTTCGGCTCGAAGGTTCCGGGCACCTCGATGGAGGTGCGGGACGTGTCGATGGACTTCCAGTACGGCGAGGCGTTCACCGAGTCCTCCCCCGAGGCCTACGAGCGGCTCATCCTGGACGTGCTGCTCGGCGACCCGCCGCTGTTCCCGCGGCTCGAGGAGGTCGAGCTCGGCTGGGAGATCCTCGACCCGATCGAGGAGTACTGGGCCGCGAACGGCACCCCCGCGCAGTACCCGGCCGGCACCTGGGGGCCGGCCGAGGCCGACGAGATGCTGGCCCGCGACGGACGGTCCTGGAGAAGGCCATGACTTTCGATGAGCGCAGTATCGATTTGACCGGCACCAGCGCCGGCTCGGAGCCGCAGCCATGATCATCGACCTGACCGACACCAGCGCCAGCAAGATCGGCGCGACGCTGGTGCAGGCGCGGCGCCGGGCCGGCTCGCCGACCACCGGCGCCGTGCTGACGCTGATCGTCTCGACCGAGGAGCGGCACCACTACGACGCGATGAAGGCGGCCAGCCAGGCGGCGCGCGAGCACCCGGCCCGCATCATCGTGGTGATCGGCCGCCCGGAGGTCGCGCGCACCCGGCTCGACGCGGAGGTGCGCGTCGGCGACGAGACCGGCCCCGGCGAGGTCATCGTGCTGCGGCTTTACGGCGAGCTTTCGGCGCACGCCGACTCGGTCGTCGTACCGCTGCTGCTGCCGGACGTGCCGGTGGTCACCTGGTGGCCGGACGCCGGGCCGGACGTGCCCAGCGACGACCCGCTCGGCCGGTTCGCGCAGCGGCGGATCACCGACGCGGCCGAGTACCACAAGCCGATGGCCAAGCTGCGCGCCCGCGCCCAGGGCTACGTCCCCGGCGACACGGACCTGGCCTGGACCCGGCTGACCCCGTGGCGTTCGATGCTGGCCGCGGCGCTCGACCAGTTCCCGCGCAAGATCACCGGCGCCGCGGTCTCCGGCGAGGAGGGCAACCCCTCGGCGCGGATCCTGGCGGTGTGGCTGCGCCAGCGGCTGAACGTGCCGGTCAGCCGCACGGCGGACGAGGGTCCCGGCATCACCGGCGTCGAGCTGCACACCCCGGACGGCCCGGTCGCGCTGACCCGCCCCGACGGTGAGCTGGCCACGCTCTCGGTGCCCGGCCAGCCGGACCGTCCGGTCGCGCTCAAGCGCCGGGAGACCGCCGAGCTGATCGCCGAGGAACTGCGCCGGCTCGACCCGGACGACGTTTACGCCAAGCTGCTCAAGGACGTGGACGTGCCGTTCACCGAGCCGCTGAAGGTGGCCGGGCCGACCGTGGAGAAGGCGGCGAAGGAGGCGGCCAAGCTCGGCGAGCCCACGCCGGTGCCGTCCGCGTCCCCCGCCACCGCCGCGAAGAAGACCACCGGCGGCCGGGCCGGCAAGACCGTGCCGTCCGCCGACGCGTCCCCGAAGGAGTCTGCTTGACCAGCTCCTCGCTCCGTCCGCGCGCCGGAGCCACGCCCGAGCTCATCGTCCACCGCGACGGCCCGCTCCTGGCGCAGGCCGTGGCGGCGCGGCTGGTGACGAAGCTGGTGGACGTGCTGGCCGCGAAGGACGAGGCACACCTGGTGCTGACCGGCGGCACCGTCGGCATCGCCTCGCTGTCCGCGGTCGGCGAACTGCCGGCGCGGGTGGCCGTGGACTGGCGGCGGGTGCACCTGTGGTGGGGCGACGAGCGCTTCCTGCCCATAGGCGACCCGGAGCGCAACGACACCCAGGCGTACACGGCGCTGCTCGACAAGCTGGACCTCGACCCGGCGCGAGTGCACCCGATGCCCGCGCCGGACGGCCCGGACGGCGACGACGCCGAAGCCGCCGCCGAGCGCTACGCGGCCGAGCTGTCCCAGCACGCCGCGGACGACAGCGACGTGCCCGCGTTCGACGTCGAGCTGTTCGGCATGGGCCCGGACGGGCACGTCGCCTCGCTGTTCCCGGAGCACCCCGGGGTCTACGAGGAGGAGCCGGCGGTCATCGCCGTGCACAACGCGCCCAAGCCCCCGCCGAACCGGCTCTCCTTCACCTTCCGCACGCTCCAGAACGCCCGCGAGGTCTGGATCGTCGCCGCCGGCGGCGAGAAGGCCGCCGCGGCGCACATGGCGCTCTCCGGCGGCGGCAGGGTGCAGGTGCCCGCCGCGGGCGCGCTGGGCCGCGCCAGGACCCTGTGGCTGATCGACCGCGCCTGCGCGGCCGAACTGCCCCCGGGCCTGAACCGCCCCGCCTCGCCGTAGCGGTCGGTTCGGCTTGTCACCGGCCCGGCGGTAGCGCGGTCGGCGACCAGGTCATGCCGACGCCGTGCAGTTCGCCGGTGCCGAGGCGGAAGAGCTGCTCCCGGCCGCCGAGGAAGACGGCCGCGCCGATGACCTCGTACGGCCTCGACTCGTCCTCGGTCAGGTCGTCGGTGCGGCCGGTGAACAGGCCGAGGCCGACCGGGTAGCCCTCCTTGACGATGCAGACCAGGTCGCGGCGCGCGCCGAGGCGCCGGATCAGGTCGATCAGGTCCGCGCGGCCCTGGGCGCTCCAGTGCGCCAGCGTGTTGGAGACGAAGACGCACGGGATCGCGTTGGCGGGCACCGAGTCCACCGCGTCGGGCAGGATGCGCACCGCGTCGCCTTTGCGCAGCCGGACCGGCCGCCGGGCCGCGTGGTCGAGGGCGGCGCGCAGCCGGGCGCGGCGTTCGGCGTGTTCGGGCCAGACCAGCGCGTCGAGCCAGGCGCGGGCGTCGGGGTCTGCCGGGTCGAGCGGGTTCAGGTCGAGGCCGACGCGCGACGCGATCCGCAGGTCCTTCGACACGAACGGCGTCAGCGCCTTCACCGCCTGCGCGGCCGGGCCGCCGACCGCGCAGCGCAGCGTCGGGACGCCGTCCGCGCTCCCCTCCCCCGCAGCCAGTTCCGTGCCGTCTTCGAACTCGTATACGTACGAGTACCGGTCGGTGTGCAGCAGCAGCCCGGCGCTGGTGCCGACCTCGATCAGGCCGAGGGGCCGGCGGGTGCAGGCCTGCGCCCAGCCGAAGGCCGGGAAGAGCTGCGCCGCGCGGCGGGCTTCGTTGGTCTGCGTCTCGCCGGTGGCCAGGACCCGCTCGATCCGCTCCCGGTGCTCGAGCACGAAGCGGGAGAAGATGTCGGCCAGCTCCGCGTCAGGCGCGCGCGTCCCGCCGAGCGAGGGGTAGTACGCGGCCAGTTCGCTGTCCGGTTCGTCGAACAGCGTCCGCTGCACCGCGGCGAACAGCAGGTTGGGGATGCGCTGGCGCTCCGGCGCCGCGACGAGCACCTGCGAGACCGGGCCGCCCGCCTCGATGTCCTCGGAGACGTGAGCGGTCAGCGCGGAGTAGAGCGGCGAGGATTTGGCCGCCTCCTGGTACAGGAACAGCTGGAAGTTGCGCAGCGCCTCAACCACGGGGCGATCCTAGCGGCGCGGGCCCTACGGCGTACGCGTACGTCGCCTCGGCGCCCGGACCAGCGGGAGCCGTCAGCTATGCCTCGCCGCGCAGCTTCGCCAGCGCCTCGGCCAGGATCGCCTCGCCGTCCTCGTCGGAGCGGCGCTCGCGAACGTAGGCCAGGTGCGTCTTGTACGGCTCGGTACGCGGCGGGGCGGGCGGGTTGTCGGGGTCCGGGCCGGCCGGGAAGCCGCAGCGCGGGCAGTCCCAGGTGTCCGGGATCTGCGCCTCGGACGCGAAGCTCGGCTTGGTCTCATGGCCGTTGCAGCAGTAGAAGCTTATCCAGATCCGAGGGGCGGTCTCGCCGCGCTCGGCCTCGCCCATCGGCCCCGCGCCGACCCGGCTTCCGCGAATCGCGTTGCCACTAGCCACTGTTCGTCTCCCTGACAGGATCGATCCTCGCCCCGTACGGTGCGCGATGCACCAGTGTACGAGCGAAAACGGAGACGTGTACGGCGGTCGTCCCGGTTCCGGTCGGGCAGGACGGGGCTTATGTCACATCATGCTACGCGCCGTCACCTCGCGGGAGATTCCGATGGAACTCCCGGTTGACGGCGCGTCAAGGGAGGCTTGCGGCCTTGATACGGAGCACGACGGGGCGGCTACGGCTTGTACGCGAGGCCGAGCCCGACGATCGAGGCCACCCAGATGATCGTGAGCACGATCGTGATCCGGTCGAGGTTCTTCTCCACGACCGACGAGCCGCCGTGCTGCGAGGTGAAGCCGCCGCCGAACATGTCGGAGAGGCCGCCGCCCTTGCCCTTGTGCAGCAGAACGAAGACGACCAGCAGCAGGCTGGTGACGGCGAGGATGATCTCCATTGCGACGACCACGTGCGGTTCTTCTCTCTACTACGGTCCGATGCGAGGACGAGGCCGCTCTGAGGGCAGGGGCCGGGGCCGAGCTTACCGGCCCCCTTCCCTCCAGGCCAGTGCCGGGTAAGTTACGCGTTGACGCCTTGGTCGCGGTAACGCACGATCCGCACGAAGTCCTCCGCGTCGAGCGAGGCCCCGCCGATCAGCGCGCCGTCGATGTCCGCCTCGGCCATGATCCCGGCCGCGTTGGAACCCTTGACCGAGCCGCCGTAGAGGATCCGGACCTTCGCCGCCACCTCGCCGCCGTAGCTCTCCGCCAGCTGCCCGCGGATCGCGCCGATGACCTCCTGCGCGTCCTGCGGGGTGGCCACCTCGCCGGTGCCGATCGCCCAGACCGGCTCGTACGCGATCACGGTCTTCTCGACCTGCTGCGCCGTGAGGCCGGCCAGCGAGCCCCTGAGCTGCGTCAGGGTGTACTCGACGTGCCCTCCGGCCTTGCGCACGTCCAGGCCCTCGCCGACGCACACGATCGGGGAGACGCCGCTGCCGAGCGCCGCCTTGGCCTTGGCGGCGACCAGCTCGTCGGACTCGGCGTGGTACTGCCGCCGCTCCGAGTGGCCGACCACGACGTACGCGCAGCCGAGCTTGGCCAGCATCGCCGCCGAGACCTCGCCGGTGTACGCCCCGGAGGCCTGCTTCGAGACGTCCTGCGCGCCGTACTTAATCTTCAGCTTGTCGCCATCGACCAGGGTCTGCACCGAGCGCAGGTCGGTGAACGGCGGCAGCACGGCGACCTCGACCGCCGCGTAGTCCTTGTCGGTGAGCGTGAAGGCGAGCTTCTGGACGTGCGCGATGGCCTCGAGGTGGTTGAGGTTCATCTTCCAGTTGCCCGCCATCAGCGGGGTACGGGACTCGTCTGCCACGGCTCAGCCCTCCAGCACGGTGATGCCCGGGAGGAGCTTGCCCTCCAGGTACTCCAGCGACGCGCCGCCGCCGGTCGAGATGTGGCCGAACGCGGCCTCGTCGAAGCCGAGCTGCCGCACCGCCGCGGCCGAGTCGCCGCCGCCGACCACGGTGAACGCGCCGGAGTCGATCAGGCCCTGCGCGACCGCGCGGGTGCCGCCGGCGTAGGGCTCCATCTCGAACACGCCCATCGGGCCGTTCCAGAACACGGTCCTGGTGCCGGCCAGCTTCGCGGCGAACAGCTTGCCGGACTCGGGGCCGATGTCCAGGCCCATCCGGTCGGCCGGGATCGCGTCGGCGGCCACCACCTCGTGCTCGGCGTCGGCGGCGAAGGCGGTCGCGGCGACCACGTCCACCGGCAGCACGATCTCCACGCCGCTGTCCTTGGCCCGCTCGAGGTAGCCGCTGACGGTCTCCAGCTGGTCGGCCTCGAGCAGCGAGGTGCCGACCTCGTGGCCCTGAGCCTTGAGGAAGGTGAAGACCATGCCGCCGCCGATCAGGATGCGGTCGGCCTTGTCCAGCAGGTTGTCGATGACGCCGAGCTTGTCGGAGACCTTCGAGCCGCCGAGCACGACCGCGTACGGCCGCTCGACGTTCTCGGTCAGCCGCTTGAGAACGTCCAGCTCCGCGGTGATCAGGTGGCCGGCCGCGCTGGGCAGGCACTCCGCGACGTCGTACACGGAGGCGTGCCGGCGGTGCACGGCGCCGAAGCCGTCGGAGACGAACAGGTCGCCGAGGGCGGCGAGCCGGTCGGCGAACCGGCCGCGCGCGACCGCGTCCTTGCTGGTCTCGTCCGGGTTGAAGCGGACGTTCTCGAGCAGCGCGATCTCGCCGTCCCCCAGCGCCGCGACGGTGGCCTTGGCCGACTCGCCGACGGTGTCGGTGGCGAACGCCACCGGCTTGCCGAGCAGTTCGCCGAGGCGCGCGGCGACCGGTGCCAGCGAGTACTTCCTGTCGCCCTCGGGGTCGCCCTTCGGGCGGCCGAGGTGCGCGGTCACGATGACCTTCGCGCCGCGCTCGAGCAGGGCGCTGAGCGTGGGCACCGAGGCGCGGATCCGGCCGTCGTCGGTGATGCGCGTGCCGTCCAGCGGCACGTTGAGGTCGGCGCGCACGAGCACGCGCTTGCCGGAGACCTCGAGCTCGTCAATCGTCTTCATCGTTTCTCCGTAAGTGGGGACGCATGCCAGGACCCGCACGACGGCGGTCTGGCCGCGGTCTGTCGTGCGGGTCCCGGTGCGGACACGGCGGGGTGTCCCGTGCGGACTGGCGTTCGATCCGGCTTCGGCCGCCGCTACAGCGAGGCGGCGACGTGCTTGATCAGATCCACCAGGCGGTTCGAGTAGCCCCACTCGTTGTCGTACCAGCCGACGACCTTGACCTGGGCGCCCTGGGCGAGGGTCAGCTTCGAGTCGAAGATGCAGGACGCCGGGTCGGTGACGATGTCGGCGGAGACGATCTCGTCGTCGGTGTAGCGCAGGTAGCCCTTGAGCGAGCCCTGCTCGGCGGCCTTCTTGAAGGCGGCGTTGACCTCGTCCTTCGTGGTCTCCCGGGAGAGCTCCACGGTCAGGTCGGTGACCGAGCCGACCGGGACCGGCACCCGGAAGGCGAAGCCGTTCAGCTTGCCCTTGACCTCGGGGATGACCACCGGCAGCGCCTTGGCGGCGCCGGAGGAGGTCGGCACGATCGACGAGCCGGCGGCGCGGGCGCGGCGCAGATCGATGGTGCCCTTGCGGGTCAGCGCGATCTGGTCGAGCAGCTGCTGCTCGGTGGTCATCGCGTGGATGGTGGTCATCAGGCCGTGCTCGATGCCGAACTCGTCGAGCAGCACCTTGACCAGCGGGGCGAGGCAGTTGGTGGTGCAGGAGGCGTTGGAGATGACGTGGTGCTGCGCCGGGTCGTACTTGTCCTCGTTGATGCCCATGACCACGGTGACGTCCTCGCCGGTGGCCGGGGCGGAGATGATGACCTTCTGGGCGCCGGCGTCGATGTGCTTGCGGGCGTCCTCGGCCTTGGTGAACAGGCCGGTGGACTCGACCACGATCTCGGCGCCGAGCTCCTTCCACGGCAGCGCGGCGGGATCGCGCTCGGAGACGACCTTGATCTCACGGCCGTTGATGATCAACGCGGACTCCGTGGCCTCCACGGTGCCCGGGAACCGGCCGAGGTTCGTGTCGTACTTGAGGAAGTGGGCCAGGATCTCCGGCTTGGCCAGGTCGTTGATGCCGACGATCTCGATGTCGGCGCCGGAGGCCTGGATGGCCCGGAAGAAGTTGCGGCCGATGCGGCCGAAGCCGTTGATACCAACGCGGGTCGTCACGAACCGGTCTCCTCGCTCGGGGCACGCCGTCGCCGGATCAGGCCTCTGCCGCTCCTGCACCCGGCGTGCTGGTTATATCCGTGATAGATAGGCCTCAACTTACCGTGGGCGAGGATCGCTAAGCCAACCGGCCCGGAATGTGATATTACCTACTGGTAATGAAGATCAGCCGCAGCGCTGACCTGCTGCATCGTGTGAGCCGAGTGAGTCATGTCGCGGTGAGGCTCAAGACGCCGGGTAAATCGTCGAACCGCGCCTTCGCATCACGGGAGACCACCAGCCGAGCGGTCTCCAGCGCGTGCGCCGCGATGATCAGGTCGTGGGCGCCGCGCGGCCGACCGGTCCGCCGCACATGCGCGAGCAGGCGAGCGTGATGATCAGCCGTCCGGTGCGTGTACTCGAGCACCTCGACCTCGGCGAGAACGACGTCCAGCCACCGCGAGCGGACCGCGGCACGCTCCGCGGTATCAGCCATCTCAATCGCCAGCCGATACTCGGCGAGTGTCACCGCCGCGATCGACAGCTCGTCCGACTGGAACACCGCCCGGTCGATGGTGCCGCGCTCATAGGCGATCAGAACATTGGCGTCCAGGATCAGGCGCCGGGCCACGAACCGTCCCCGTCGTTCGCGACGAGCCCGACAGCCGACGCGACATCGCGTTCGAAGTCGTCATCAAGCGGCGGCAGCGACGCGGCGTGCAGTGCGTCCTCAAGCGAAGCGCCGGTCCGCCGCCGGGCAGGCCCGATCTCGGCGACCAGCTCGCTCCCCCGCGTGATCCGGACGGTCTCACCGCTCCCGACCAGGTCGAGCAGGTCAGAAAAGTTCCGGGACGCTTCAGTGGCGGTCATGGTGCGCATAAAATCAGATTATCAGATTTCGTACGCAATATTACAGCGAGGTTACCGCGTAACCGTAACGTTACCGCACCGAACCGTCGAATGGCCACACCAGGAGACCCCAGAGAGAGCCACGCGCACACCACCACCCGCACATCGCCGCCCGCACACCGTCAGCCCCCAGAGTCATAAGCGTTTCCGCCACCCGCACACGATGAGACCCCAGTGTCACAGGCACTCCACCGCACGCACGCTCTGAGACCCCAGAGCCAAAGGCACTCCACCACCCGCACACTGTGAAGCCCCAGCAGAGTCAGGGGCGCTCCGCCACCCGCACATAGTGAGACCCCAAGGTCACGGACAGTCCACCACCCGCACTCTCTGAGGCCCCAGGGTCACGGGCGCTCCACTATCCGCACACTGTGACACCACAGAGTCACGGGTACTCCATCGGCAATCACGTACTCGTGGTCACGGGCACTCCGCTTCGGCAACCACACATGCTCATGCTTTCAGCGCACGCGTCGAACACCCCGCGCACCTCAGGCGTCTCAGAGCGACAGACCACACCCCACACCTTCCGCCTTCGGCGGGTGGGCCTGTTAATTAGGCGGCGGCACTGGCCGACGGGCTCACTCGGCGCCGATGCCGGCCTCGGCGAACAGCTCCGGCGTCAGGCTGGCCTCGGTGCCGGGCATGCCGAGCTCCGCGGCCCGCCGGTCGGCCAGCGCGAGCAGGCGCCGGATGCGCCCGGCCACCGCGTCCTTGGTCAGCGGCGGCTCGGCCAGCGCGCCCAACTCCTCCAGCGAGGCCTGCCGGTGCTCCAGGCGCAGCCGGCCGGCGACGGCCAGGTGTTCCGGGGCCTCCGCGCCGAGGATCTCCAGCGCTCGGCCGACCCGCGCACCTGCGGCGACCGCGGCGCGGGCCGAACGGCGCAGGTTCGCGTCGTCGAAGTTGGCCAGCCGGTTGGCGGTCGCACGCACCTCGCGGCGCATGCGCCGCTCCTCCCAGGCCAGTACCGACTCGTGCGCGCCGAGCCGGGTCAGCAGCGCGCCGATCGCGTCGCCGTCCCGGACCACGACCCGGTCCACCCCGCGCACCTCGCGGTTCTTCGCGGACACGCCGAGCCGCCGGGCCGCGCCGACCAGGGCGAGCGCCGCCTCCTGGCCGGGGCAGGTGATCTCCAGCGCCGAGGAGCGGCCCGGCTCGGTCAGCGAGCCGTGCGCGAGGAACGCCCCGCGCCAGGCCGCCTCGGCGTCGCAGACCGACCCGGACACCACCTGCGGCGGCAGCCCGCGGATCGGCCGGCCCCAGCCGTCAACCAGGCCGGTCTGCCGGGCCAACGCCTCGCCGTCCTTGACCACGCGCACGATGTAGCGGCTCCCCCGGCGCAGCCCGCCGGGCGCCATCACGCCGAGTTCCGAGGTGTGGCCATAGACCTCGGCGATGTCCTTGCGCAGCCGCCGCGCCGCGGCCGCGGTGTCGAGTTCGGCCTCGATCACGATCCGGCCCTGCACCAGGTGGATCGACCCGGCGAAGCGCAGCAGCGAGGCGGCCTCCGCCTTCCGGCAGCACGGCTTCACCACGGTGAGCCGGCTCAGCTCGTCCTTGACCGCCGCGGTCATCGCCATCGCCTCGCGGCCTCCTTGCCTCGCCTGTTTTCGGACCCCCCGGCTTCCCCGGGCGCGCCAACGGAGATACGGGCCGGCGACGAAGATCGCCGGGCCCGCGCACCGCTGTAGCGTAACGGCACGTGTATCGCGGACCTTCCCTATCCGCTTGCACGTCACTGGTCAGGATGACACTCGAACGGCTTAATGCGCAGCAGCTTCACCGAAGAGACGTCGGAAAGGCGTCCGGGATGACACCGACAGCGCATGCCGGGTCGCTGCGCGCCATGCCGCCGCAGCGCCGTTCACACCTGACCCGGCTACACCAGCAGCGGCCGCAGCACCGCGGCGAGCCGCTCCGGATCGTGGTACGGCAGGTCGCCGTCCGCCGCGACCGCGGCCGTCTGCACCTGCGCGCCGAGCGCCGCGGCGGCCTTGGCCAGCTGGCGGGCCTCCTCGTCGCCGCGTATCGAGGTCGGATCGACCACGATCGCGTCCAGGCGCAGCGCGGGGGCGTGCGCGGCGAGCACCTCAAGGTGGTCGGCGGGGGTGTAGCCGTCCGTCTCACCCTCCTGCGGCACCAGGTTGAGCACCACCATCCGCCGGGCGCGGGTCGTGGTCAGCGCCTCGGCCAGTTCGGGCACCAGCAGGTGCGGCAGCACGCTGGTGAACCACGACCCGGGCCCGAGGATCGCCCAGTCCGCCTCGTGGATCGCCGAGACCGCGTCGGGTACCGCGGGCGGGTTCTCCGGCAGCAGCCGCACGGCGAGCACCTCGCCCGGCGTCTTGGCCAGCGCGTGCTGGCCGCGCACGGTGGTGACCGCGTCCGGCTGCCCGGGGTCGGCGCCGCGCACGGTCGCCTCGATCTCCAACGGCACCGCGGACATCGGCAGCACCCGGCCCTGCGCGCCGAGCAGCCGGCCGACCAGGTCCAGCGCGCCGACCGGGTCGCCGAGCTGCTCCCAGAGCGCCACGATCAGCAGGTTGCCGAGCGCGTGCCCGGCCAGCTGCCCGTCGCCGGAGAAGCGGTGTTGCAGCGCGCTGGCCCAGGTGCGGCCCCACTCGTCGTCGCCGCACAGCGCGGCCAGCGCCATCCGCAGGTCGCCGGGCGGCAGCACCGCGAGCTCCCGGCGGATCCGGCCGCTGGAACCGCCGTCGTCGGCCACGGTGACCACGGCGGTCAGCCGATCGGTCACCCGGCGCAGCGCGGAGAGGCAGGCGTGCAGTCCATGGCCCCCGCCGAAGGCCACGACGGTGGGCCTATCGGTCTTCGTCTTTGTCGGAGGGTTCGGCGGGTACTGCGCGCTGTCGTCGGTCACTCGCGTCCCATGTCCCGGTGGACCACTGTCGTGTCCACACCGTCGTCGATCAGACGCGCCGCGATCTGCTCAGCCATCGCGACACTACGGTGTTTCCCGCCGGTGCACCCTACCGCAAGGGTCAGGTAACGCTTTCCCTCCCTTCGATACCCGGCGCAAATCGTGCGCAATACGTCGCCGTATGACTCGAGCAGGTCCTTCGCGCCGGGCTGCGCGAGTACGTATTCACTCACCTCGGAGTCGAGCCCTGTCTTGGGCCGCAGCTCGGGGATCCAGTGCGGATTGGGCAGGAAGCGGCAGTCGACCACCAGGTCGGCGTCCACCGGCAGGCCGTACTTGAAGCCGAAGGACATCACGGTGGCCCGCAGCTCGGGCTGCCCGGACTCGGCGAACACCGCCTCGAGCGCGGCGCGCAGCTCGTGCACGTTGCGGCTCGAGGTGTCCAGCACCATGTCGGCCTCGCCGCGCAGCTCGCGCAGCAGTTCACGCTCGCGGGCGATGCCGTCGGTGATCCGGCCGTCGCCTTGCAGCGGGTGCGGGCGGCGTACGTTCTCGAACCGGCGCACCAGCACCTCGTCCGTCGATTCGAGGAAGAGGATCCGGTGGCGCAGCCCGCCGGAGTCGATGTGCCCGAGCGCCTCGTGCAGGTGCTCGAAGAAGGACCGGCCGCGCACGTCCACCACCACGGCGATCCGCGGCACGCTCCCCCGGGTGCGCGCGGCCAGATCGACCATGGTCGGGATCAGGCTGGGCGGCAGGTTGTCCACCACGAACCAGCCGAGGTCCTCCAGGACCTTGGCCGCGGTGGACCGGCCGGCCCCGGACATGCCCGAGATGACGACGAGCTCGGGCGGCTCGACCCCGTTCTGGTCCGGCTCCGGCTCCTGCGGGCCCGGCTCTACAGCACTCACCATCGTCTCTCCGTCCCCCTTGGACTCGGCGTGCCGGTGCGGTCGCGCTCACGGACGGTGCTGTGTCGGCTCTTCCACGCCAGCCGGGGCGACCCGTCCGTTTCTTCTCAATTGTCACCCTCTTCGAGGATCTCACCCGTGGCGGTGTTGATCGCGTACGGCCGAGTGGCCCCGTCCCCTCGGCCGACCGGGCGAGCCAGCGCGGCGGCGATCGAGGCCGCGGTGGCCGGGCCGATGCCGGGCACCTCGGTCAGCTGCTCGACGGTCGCGGCCCGCAGCGCCTTCACCGAGCCGAAGTGTTTCACCAACGCATTGCGCCGCGTCTCGCCGAGTCCGGGCACCTGGTCGAGCGCGCTGACGGTCATCGCCTTGGACCGCTTCTGCCGGTGGAAGGCGATGGCGAACCGGTGCGCCTCATCGCGCACCCGCTGGAGCAAGTAGAGCGCCTCGCTGGTGCGCGGCAGGATGACCGGGTCGTCCTGCCCCGGCTGCCAGATCTCCTCCATCCGCTTGGCCAGGCCGGCGACGGCGACCTCGTCGATGCCGAGCTCGGCCAGCGCCCGCGCCGCGGCGGCGACCTGCGGCGGGCCGCCGTCCACCAGCACCAGCTGCGGCGGGTAGGCGCTGCGGCTGAGCTTCTCGCCGTCGGGGATGTCGTCGTTCACGGCCACGTCGTCGAGGGCGCCGGCGTCACCGCCCCCGGCGTCGCCCGGCAGCAGGGCCTCGCCGCGCCGGGAGGTCTCCGCGAGGTAGCGGCGGAACCGCCGAGTGAGCACCTCGTGCATGGCGCGCACGTCGTCCTGGCCCTCGAAGGACCTGATGGTGAAGCGGCGGTACTCCGACTTGCGCGGCAGGCCGTCCTCGAACACGACCATGGACGCGACCACGTTCGTGCCCTGGAGGTTCGAGATGTCGTAGCACTCGATGCGCAGCGGAGCCTGGTCCATGCCGAGGGCGTCGGCGATGTCCTGGAGCGCCTGGCTGCGCGTGGTCAGGTCGGAGGCGCGCTTGGTCTTGTGCAGGACGAGGGCCTGCTTGGCGTTGCGCTCGACGGTCTCCATCAGGGCGCGCTTGTCGCCGCGCCGGGGCACGTGCAGATCGACCCGGCCGGCCGCGTGGGACGAGCCGTTGTTCGCCGCGTTCGCCGTGCGCAGGCTGGTCAGCCAGGCGCTTATCGCGGCGCCGTCCTCCGGCAGCGCGGGCACCAGGATCTCGCGCGGCACCGCCTCGCCGGACTGGTCGCCGTAGAGCTGCTGGAGGAAGTGCTCGACCAGGCCGCCGGTATCCAGCTCCTCGACCCGGTCCACCACCCAGCCGCGCTGGCCGCGCACCCGGCCGCCGCGCACGTGGAAGACCTGCACCGCGGCCTCGAGTTCGTCCTCGCTTATGCCGACCACGTCGGCGTCCGTGCCGTCGCCGAGCACGATCGCGTTGCGCTCGAGCACCCGCTCCAGCGCGGCCAGGTCGTCGCGCAGCCGGGCGGCCTTCTCGAACTCGAGCTGCGCGGCGGCCTGCCGCATCTCGGTCTCCAGGCGCTTGGTGTACGCGGCCGTATGTCCGCCGAGGAACGCGCAGAAGTCGTCCACGATCCGCCGGTGCTCCTCGGCGCTGACCCGCCCGACACAGGGCGCCGAGCACTTGCCGATGTAGCCGAGCAGGCACGGCCGGTCGGACAGCTGCGCGCGGCGGTAGACGCCGTTGGAGCAGCTGCGCATCGGGAAGACCCGCAGCAGCGCGTCAACCGTCTCGCGGATCGCCCAGGCGTGCGCGTAGGGGCCGAAGTACCGCACGCCCTTGCGCTTCGGGCCGCGCATGACCTGAACCCGCGGGATCTCGTCGCCGACGGTGACGGCGAGGCTCGGATACGACTTGTCGTCGCGGTACCGGACGTTGAATCGGGGGTCGAACTCCTTGATCCAGGCGTACTCCAGCTGCAACGCCTCGACCTCGGTGGCCACCACCGTCCACTCCACCGCGGCGGCGGTGGTCACCATGGCCTGGGTCCGCGGGTGCAGCGCGGCCAGGTCCTGGAAGTAGTTGGACAGCCGCGAGCGCAGGTTCTTGGCCTTGCCGACGTAGACGACGCGGCCGTGCGGATCGCGGAACTTGTAGACCCCTGGCTGAGTGGGGATCGAGCCGGGGGCCGGCCGGTAGGTCGCCGGATCGGTCACGTCCCCACCCTAGTGCGCCGGGGGGACACGATGCGGCGCACTAGGGGGGCGCGCCACGAGCGTGCACTCGCGGCGCCGCAGCGTCAGGACGCGAGGAAGATCTGCCCGCCGGAGACGGAGATGCCCTTGGCGGCGAGCGGCGCGGTGGCCGGGCCCTGGAGGACCGAGCCGTCCGTGGCGCTGTACTGGGAGCCGTGGCAGGGGCAGATGATCTTGTTGTTCGACACGGAACTGACCGTGCAGCCCTGGTGCGTGCAGATCGCGGAGAAGGCCTTGAACGTACCGGCCGCGGGCTGGGTAATCACGACTCCGCCGCCCGCGGTGACGATCTTGCCGCCGTCCACCGGGACCTCCGAGGTCTGCGCCAGCGGGGCGCCGCCGCCCGATCCGGCCGTGGAACCGCTGGTGGGCGCGCTGGGTGCCGGGTTGCTGCCGGTGTCGCTGTTCGACGTACTGCCACAGGCCGCAGCGGTCAGGCCGACCGCGACGGCCGCGCCGCCCACCCCGGCAGCGCGCAACACCGTGCGGCGGCTCGAACCGCCGTCGGCCCCGGTCTCGTCGGCGGCCTGAGGCCGGGTCACATCCAGGGTCATCGGATTTCCTTCCGGAGAAACGGGTGTCGGGCGACAGGGTAACCACCCCTGATCGCCCGACTTTGCCTCGATGCCCTGTTGAACGCGCCACCGCGGTCCACGGTTCAGGCTTCCGGCCGATTCACCGGTTCGGCCGAGCCTCGGCCGTCCGCATCCCCGCCCGCGGTCCGGATCCGCGGCCCTCGGCAAGCCGCCGCCGGTCGTTCACGCTGCCGCCTCAGCTCGCCAGGATCTCCTTGAGGAAGCGGCCGGTGTGCGACTCCTTGACCTTCGCCACCTGCTCCGGGGTGCCCTCGGCGACCACCCGGCCGCCGCCGTTGCCGCCCTCGGGCCCCATGTCCACGATCCAGTCGGCGGTCTTGATGACGTCGAGGTTGTGCTCGATCACGATGACCGAGTTCCCGGCGTCCACCAGCCGGCCGAGCACGCCGAGCAGCTTGCGGATGTCCTCGAAGTGCAGGCCGGTGGTCGGCTCGTCGAGCACGTACACGGTGCGCCCGGTGGAGCGGCGCTGCAACTCGGAGGCCAGCTTCACCCGCTGCGCCTCGCCGCCGGACAGCGTCGTGGCGCTCTGGCCGAGGCGCACGTAGCCGAGCCCGACGTCGTTGAGCGTCTTGAGGTGCCGGGCGATGCCGGGGATCGACTCGAAGAACTCCAGCGCCTCGGCCACCGGCATCTCCAGCACCTCGGAGATGGTCCTGCCCTTGTAGTGCACCTGGAGCGTCTGCTCGTTGTACCGCTTGCCGTGGCAGACCTCGCAGGGCACATAGACGTCCGGCAGGAAGTTCATCTCGATCTTGATGGTGCCGTCGCCCTGGCAGTTCTCGCAGCGCCCGCCCTTGACGTTGAAGGAGAACCGCCCCGGCAGGTAGCCGCGCACCTTGGCCTCGGTGGTCTCCGCGAACAGCCGCCGTATGTGGTCGAACACGCCGGTGTAGGTCGCCGGGTTGGACCGAGGAGTGCGGCCGATCGGCGACTGGTCAACGTGCACGACCTTGTCCAGGTGCTCGATGCCGCCCACCCGGGTGTGGCGGCCGGGCACCGCCCGCGCGCCGTTCAGCTCACGCGCCAGGTGCGTATAGAGGATGTCGTTGACCAGCGTTGACTTGCCGGATCCTGAGACGCCGGTGACCGCGACGAAGCAGCCGAGTGGGAAGCTGACGTCGATGTCCTTGAGGTTGTGCTCACGGGCGCCGTGCACGGTCAGTACCCGCTTGCGGTCCACCGGCCGGCGCTGCGCGGGCAGCTCGATGCGCATCCGGCCGGACAGGTACGCGCCGGTCAGCGACTCCGCCGAGTCGAGCAGGTCGGAGACCGGGCCGGAGACGACGACGTGCCCGCCGTGCTCGCCCGCGCCGGGGCCGATGTCCACCACCCAGTCGGCGATCTTGATGGTGTCCTCGTCGTGCTCGACGACGATCAGCGTGTTGCCGAGGTTGCGCAGCCGCACCAGGGTCTCGATCAGCCGGTGGTTGTCCCGCTGGTGCAGCCCGATTGACGGCTCGTCCAGCACGTAGAGCACGCCGACCAGGCCGGAACCGATCTGGGTCGCCAGCCGGATGCGCTGGGCCTCGCCGCCGGCCAGCGTCGCCGAGGCGCGGTCCAGCGACAGGTAGTCCAGTCCCACATCGACCAGGAACTGGAGGCGCTCGTTGACCTCCTTGAGCACCCGCTCCGCGATCTGCGCCTCACGGGCCGTCAGCTTCAGCTCCTTCAGGAAGCGAGCGCAGTCGCCGACCGGCATCGAGGCGACCTCGGCGATCGACTTGCCACCGCCGCCCGGCTCCCCGCCGAGCGTCACGGCCAGCACCAGCGGCTTGAGCCGGGTGCCCTTGCAGGCCGGGCAGGGGGCCTCACGCATGTACCCGGCGTGCCGCTCGCGTGCGCTGTCCGACTCGGCCTCGGCGTGCCGCCGCTCGATCCACGGGATGACGCCCTCGAAGCCGGTGGAGTAGGAGCGGGTACGGCCGAAGCGGTTGGTGTAACTGACCGTCACCTTGTGGTTGTGGCCCTGGAGGATCGCCTTGCGCGCCTTGGGCGGCAGCTTGCGCCAGGGCGTGCTCACATCGAAGCCGAGCTCGTCGGCCAGCCCCTCGAGCAGCCGGCCGAAGTACTCGGAGCCCTGGCCCGCGGCGGTCCACGGCGCGATCGCCCCGGCCTCGATCGACAGGTCGGGGTCCGGGATGACCAGCTCCTCGTCCACCTCCATCCGGATGCCGAGGCCGGTGCACTCCGGGCAGGCGCCGAACGGGGAGTTGAACGAGAACGACCGCGGCTCGAGCTCCTCGAACGAAAGATCATCGTACGGGCAGTAGAGATGCTCGGAGTACATCCGCTCGCGCTGCGGGTCGTCCTCCGGCAGGTCCACGAAGTCGAGCGTGATCATGCCGCCGGCCAGGCCGAGCGCGGTCTCGATCGAGTCGGTCAGCCGCCGCTTGGCCGACTCCTTGACCGCGAGCCGGTCCACGACCACCTCGATCGTGTGCTTCTCCTGCTTCTTGAGCGTGGGCGGCTCGGCGAGCTGGATCACCACGCCGTCCACCCGGGCCCGGCTGTACCCCTTGACCTGCAAGTCCCGGAACAGCTCGCCGTACTCGCCCTTGCGCTCGCGCACCACCGGGGCGAGCACCTGGAAGCGGGTGCCCTCCGCCAGTTCCAGCACCCGCTCGACGATCTGCTGCGGGGACTGCCGGGCGATCGGCCGCCCGCACTCGGGGCAGTGCGGCCGGCCGGCGCGCGCGTAGAGCAGGCGCAGGTAGTCGTAGACCTCGGTGATGGTGCCCACGGTCGAGCGGGGGTTCTTCGAGGTCGATTTCTGGTCGATGGACACCGCGGGCGACAGGCCCTCGATGAAGTCCACGTCCGGCTTGTCCATCTGCCCGAGGAACTGCCGGGCGTACGCCGAGAGGGACTCCACGTAGCGCCGCTGCCCCTCGGCGAAGATCGTGTCGAAGGCGAGCGAGGACTTGCCGGAACCGGACAGACCGGTGAACACGATCAGGGCGTCGCGCGGCAGATCGAGCGAGACGTCCTTCAGATTGTGCTCGCGCGCCCCGCGCACGACCAGCTTGTCCGCCACCGGTGGCTCCCAACTTTTGACTGTTTCAAACCCGCCGAGCACTCCCCAACACATGCTAGGCGGCCCCGCCGACAGACTCGCTCCGTTCCCGATAACCGCCGACCGCGGCTGCCCGCCGAACCTTCCGGTCCGGCCCGCGCACGCGTGGCGCCGACCTGCCGGACTGCGCGAGAGTGGTGGCATGACGATTGATCCGCGATCCCCGGATTTCGACCCGGCCGCACTGCTGGCCGAGGTCACCGACGCGACGGCGCAGCTGCTCGGCTCGGTCGAGCGGCTCGACGACCAGGCGGTGCGCGAGCCCTCGGCGCTGCCCGGCTGGACCCGCGGCCATCTGCTGACCCATGTCGCGCGCAACGCGGACGGCCTGTGCAACCTGCTGGCGTGGGCGGCGACCGGCGAGCGGCACACGATGTACCCCGATCCCGAGACACGGGACGCGGACATCGCGCAGGGCGCCACGCGCACCGCCGAGCAGCTCGCCGCGGACCTGCGCGAGTCGAGCCAGCGGTTCACCGAGGCCGCCGCGCGCATGACGCCGGAGCAGTGGGCCGTGAAGGTGGAGCGCCGCGTCGGCGGCCCGCAGCCCGCGGCGAAGATCCCGTGGTGGCGGCTCGAAGAGGTGCTGATCCACCACGTGGACCTCGACACGGGCTTCTCCCCCGCGCACTGGCCCGCGCAGTTCACCGGCCCGACGCTGGAGATGGCGGCGGAACGCTTCACCGACGCGTCCTACGGCGCCGTGGTGGCGACGCCCTTCCGCCTTTACGCCGAGGACACGGCGCGCGCGTGCGGCGTAGGGTGCGACCCGCTCGAGAAGGACAACCTGATGGTGCGCGGACCGGAGGCGGCGCTGCTGGCCTGGCTGCTCGGCCGCAGCGACGGCGACGGCCTGGTCGTCGAGCCCTTCGACGCGCTGCCGACCGTGCCGGCCTGGATGTGATGTGAGCGACCAGTGAGCTACCACGGCAACGTGACGGTCGGCGGCCCGGCCGACGTGCGCGAGCTCGCCCCGCTGATGATCACCAAGCTGGCGGTCGGCCCGCACAAGAACAACGCCTATCTGCTGCGTTGCCGCCTCACCGACGAGCAGCTCCTCATCGACGCGGCGGCCGAGCCGCAGCGCCTGCTCAAGACCGTCAACGGCTCCCTGGCCGCGGTCGTGACGACGCATCAGCACCCGGACCACTGGCAGGCGCTGCAAGCCGTCGTGGACGCGACCGGTGCCCGCACCGCGGCCGGCGAGTTCGACGCGGACGCGATCCCGGTCCGCACCGACCTGCGCCTACGCGACGGCGACACGATCCACGCCGGCTACATCCCACTGCGCGTAATCCACCTCGCTGGCCACACCCCGGGCTCGATCGCCCTGCTCTACGACGACCCCAAGGGCCACCCGCACCTGTTCACCGGCGACTGCCTGTTCCCGGGCGGAGTCGGCGGCACGCAAGACGATCCCGACCGCTTCGCCGCCCTCTACGACGGCGTGGTCGAGAAGCTCTTCAACGTCCTGCCGGACGAGACGTGGGTCTACCCGGGCCACGGCCGCGACACGACGCTGGGCGCCGAGCGTCCGCACCTCGCCGAATGGCGTGCACGCGGCTGGTAGGGCGTTGCGACGCGAAGGGGTAGGTTACCCGCGTGGCGAGAGAGCGTGGCACGGGGCCGAGCAGGACGCAGCAGGTTCTGACGGCGGGTGCGATCGGTGCCGTCGCGGGGGCGGCGCTCACCGCGCACCGCGGCGCGAGGGCGGTCGGGCTCGGCGCGGCGGTCGGGGCGGTTGGCTTGGGTGCCGTGGAGGCGGTGGCGCGGGCACGGCAGCGGCCAGGGCAGATC
>JBKOWZ010000002.1:0-5632 GCA_046724665.1 Actinomycetota bacterium | reverse complement strand
GCGCAGGCCGGCGCCGTAGCCGGCGCGGTCGCCGCCCCGCACGCGGTCACCCCCGCCGCGGCGACTGCCGCGACGGTGAGCGTGAACACCGCGCAGGCGCTCGCCACCGTCCCGTCCATCGCCATCGGCGGCAACGGATCGGTCTACGACGCGAAGCTGACCGACGCCGCGGTGCCCGGCCTGCTCAAGAACGCCGGGATCGGCCTGATCCGCTTCCCCGGCGGCACCGAGTCCGACCAGTACAACTGGAAGAACAACACCGACGTGCTGTCCGGCCGGGTTCAGGCCACGAACTTCGACCAGTACGCGACGCTGCTGAGCCAGACCGGCGCGCAGGGCATGATCACGGTCAACTACGGCACCGGCGACGCGGTCGGCGCGTCGCAGAGCCCTGCCGAGACCGGCGCGCAGGTGGCCGCGGACTGGGTGCGGTACGCCAACGTGACGCACAACTACGGCATCAAGTACTGGGAGATCGGCAACGAGATCTACGGCAACGGCACCTACGGCGCCAACTGGGAGCCGGACAAGCACTGCTCGACCGCCACGAACCCGACCGACTGCGGCCCGGCCGTCTACGCGCAGAACGTCAAGGCGTACATCAGCGCCATGAAGGCGGTGGACCCGAGCATCGTGATCGGCGTGGTGCTCACCGCCCCGGGCAACTGGCCCGACGGCGTGACCAACAGCGGCAGCCCGCAGGCGTGGAACCAGACGGTGCTCTCCGCCCTCGGCAACCAGATCGGCTTCGCCGACGTGCACTGGTACCCGCAGAACCCGAGCACCGTCACCCCGCCCGGCCCGACCGACGCCGGGCTGCTCGGCGCCAGCGCGCAGATCCCGGGAATGGTCTCCAGCCTGCGCTCGCTGCTCGGCCAGTACAGCGGGAGCGCGAACGTGCCGATCATGATCACCGAGACCAACTCGGTGTCGTCGAACCCCGGCAAGCAGACCCTGAGCATCGTCAACGCCCTGTATCTGAACCAGGACTACCTCGGCTGGCTCCAGAGCGGCGTGACCAGCGTCGATTGGTGGCAGATCCACAACGGCATCGTGACCAGCGGCGACAACGGCAGTTCGCTCTACGGCACCGCCACCTACGGCGACTACGGCATCCTGGCCGACGGCTCGTGCGGCACGATCAACGGCACACAGGTCTGCGAGCCGGCCGCGGACACCCCGTTCCCGGCGTACTACGGCACGCAGCTTCTCAGCATGTTCATCCACCCCGGCGACACACTGGTCGCGGCCTCCTCCAACCAGTCACTGCTGCGTTCCTACGCGGCCAAGGCGCCGGACGGTTCGCTGCGCGTCCTGCTGATCAACGACGACCCGGCAGTCACCTACGGGGCCTCGCTCAGCTACGCCGGCTTCACGCCCGCTTCGGGCGTGCCGACCGTCTCCACGCTCGCGCCTCCCGGCACGTCGATCCGCACCGCGCCCAACGGCAGTTCGTCGTCGCAGACCGTCGCGCCTTACAGCGCGGTCGTCATCACGCTCCAGCCCGGCTCGTCCGTGACGCCGCCCACCACGCCCGGCACGCCGGTCGCCTCCGGCGTCACCTCCACCTCGGTCAACCTGAGCTGGACCGCCTCGACCAGCAGCCTCGGCATCGCGGGGTACGACGTGGTGAGCGTGAACGGCACCGCCGAGACCGTGGTGGCGTCGCCGACCACGAACTCGGCCACGATCAGCGGCCTGACTCCGGCGACCGGCTACACCTTCGCCGTCTACGCGAAGGACAACGCGGGCAACCGCTCCGCGCGCTCCGGCACGGTCACCGTGACCACGAGCCCGCCGACCACCGGCGGATGCAAGGTCACGTACACGGCGAACTTCTGGCCCGGCGGCTTCACCGCGAGCGTCACGCTGGCGAACACCGGCACCACCGCGTGGACGAGCTGGAAGGTCACCTGGACCTGGCCCGGCGACGAGAAGATCACCTACCCGTGGAACGCCGGAATCACCCAGAACGGCAACCAGGTGACCGCGACCAACATGAGCTACAACGGCAACGTCCCGGCCGGCGGCTCGACGTCGTTCGGCTTCCAGGGCACCTGGTCGAGCAACAACGCCGCGCCGACCGCCTTCACCGTGAACGGCATGACCTGCACGGTCGGATAGCGGCCGTACAGGTGGCAGCCTGAGTCCAACGAAGGGGTCTGTGACGCGTCCGAGCGGCCGCCACAGACCCCTTCCTCAGCTCTCCCGCGTTCCCCTGACGATCGGCACACCCGCGTGCCCGTTCAGGCGGGCCGACTTGCGGGCCAGTCCCATCGACGCGCCGCTGCCGACGACGCGACCCTCGTCGATCGCCACCCACGCGCCGTCGTCCTCGCCTTCCCCCTCGCCGTACTCGGCGGGGATCGGCAGGCTCCAGGCGGCCCGCAGCGCAGCGCTGAGTGCGTCGGTGTCAGCGTCGGCGGCGGACGCGGCGGCGCGACGCGCAGGCGTGCCCGCGCGCCACTGCGCGACGGTGCGTTCCCGATACCCGGCACGCCGCCAGAGCAGATACTGAACGCAGATGACCGGGCCGAGCAGCGTCAGCAGCGGCACCTGCGCGCCGAGCGCCCCGAGGCCGAGCAGAACCGCGGCCACGGCGGTCACCGCGACGGCGGCGACGGCGGCCACCAGCCCGGCGGCCCGGCCGAACGCCTTGACCGCCGCGAGCGGGAACAGCACGAGCATCAGCAGGTCGCCGAGCCCGATGCCGAGCGGCGCCCGGCCGGTGGCGATGACGAACTGCGGAGCGAACGCGATCCCCGAGACCTCGTCGGCGAACCGGCTCATCACGGTGGTCAGGCTGGTGGCGGTCAGGTCGTATCCGGTCAGCAGCACGGCGAACGCGGTGATCTGCGAAGCGCGCATGCCACTCTGCACCCAGAGGTTGGCGACGCCCACGACCGCGACCGCCAGCGCCGCGTCGTTGAGCACCTCGGTCGCGCCCGCGTGGTGCAGCAGCCACGCCGCCGCGACCGCCGAGCACAGCAGCGCCGCCGCGAGCGCGGAAAGCCGGCCGCCGAGCAAGGGGGCGAGCGCGAGCTGGACGGCGGCGAAGACCACCACCCCGAACACGGCGGCCACGGCGGACTTCGGCAGCGCGAGATAGGCCAGCGGGGCGGCGACCACCAGCGCGGACATGATCACGATGTCCGAACCCCCATAAACCCCGATCGGCGGGCGCGGCAGCTCGATCCGCACGAGGTACGCCCACGCCACGGCCACCAGCCCGGCGACAACTGCGGTGAGCACGAACAGCGCACCCAGTTCAGGTCCCGGACTCACGCACGTGCCGCCTCGGCCACGTCGGCTGCATCGCCCACGTCGGTGACCTCGGCTGCGTCAGCGACCCCGGCGACTCCAGCCATGTCAGTCACTTCAGTCGTGCCGGTCGCACGCGGTGCCCGCTTGGCCCGCCCCGCACGCCCCGCCAGCTCGAAGGTGTGCTCCCGCAGGTCAACACGCAGCGGGGTCGGTGACGGCAGTGTCGCGGCGTCTTCGTGCAGGACGATGCCGCCAATCGGCAGGCCCGCACGCGTCGCGCCGTCCTCCAGCCGACCGAGCAGCGCGGGCGAGGCCCGGTTGACCGCGACGTGCAGCATCGCCTTGCTCGGATCGTCCGGGTCAGCCGGATCGCCGACCAGGCTGTAGCGCACCGGCAGCGGTATCTCCCGCTCGGCTTCCAGCAGCTCGAGGACCGAGCGGGTCGGAACCGCCAGGCTGAGCGGCCCCGAGTAGCGGCCGACGATGTCGCCGGACGCGGGTATGCCCGCCAGTTCGCACGTCGGCTCCGTGTCGAGGACGCGAACGAGGTCGCCGGTGCCGTAACGCAGCAATATCGTGCACTGACGGTACTGTGCGTACGGCGTCACGACGAGCATCGCGAGCTGTCCAGGCGCCGCAGGCTGCGACGTCAGCGGATCGAGCAACTCCACGTGGCCGAACTCGGCCGGGTAGTGCAAATGGCCCTGCGAGCAGTAGGCGCCGCCGACCGGCACTATCTCAGTCATCAGATACGTGCTGCGCACCCGCGCGCCGAGCGCCTGCTGCGCACGCTGCCGCAGCGCGCCGGTGAGCACCTCGCCGCCTACGGTGATGACTTCGAGCCCGAAGTCGTCCGGGCTCCAGCCGTCCCGCTCGGCCGCGGCGACCAGCGCGGCCAGGTACGAGGCGGCGCAGTTGAGCATGGTGATCTGCGGGGCCTTGCCCGGCAGGTTCAGCGGGGCGGCCAGCCGTTCGAGCGCGAGCGAGGGCTCGATGGTGCCCAGGTGCACCAGCCCGGCCCCGATCCGGCGGACGCACTCGCCCACCACCAGGCCCGGCAGCACCGCGCGCGAGGAGACTGCGCTGGCCAGCACGTGGTGCGGGCGCAGACCGTCGGCGACCGCGAGCGCGATCGTGCTCAGCGCGGTGGCGGTCTCGATCTCGTCCGCGCAGAACCAGACGCTGGTGGGGCTGCCCGAGGTCCCGGTGGTGGCCGCCAGCAGCACCGGGTTGGCGCGCGCGGAGACGAACGCGGCGGGCATGGCGCGCAGTGCCCGCTTCGGGGTGACCGGCAGCCGCGTCCAGGTGCTCAGCGAGAGCTCGGCGGACCGCAGGCCGCAGGATTCGAACAGTTGCCGGTAGTAGGCGGTCTCGTCGGCGGCGCGCGCCGTGGCACGCAGCGCCCGGTTGGCCACGGTCCGCCGGACCTCCGGATCGACGGCGACCCCGCGCCCGCCCGGCAGCAGCGCGGAGTCCTCGCCGGGCGCACCGAACTCGGCGAGCGTGGCGACCAGGTCCCGGGAGATCCGGGTCAGCACCCGCGGGTCGGTCCGCCCGCGCAGCACGTCGGCGACGTACCGCAACTGGTTGAAAGCACTGCCGAGCACGGCCCCTCCCCGGTGGCGGCGTTCCGGGCCGCCGGCGCACGGCCCGGAACGCCCGAAAGGCCGATGTGTCCTGTCAGCCCTGGACGAGTGAGAACATAGCGCTGCTCAATGTCGAAAATGCGTACTTCACGTAGTGGCGGGCGACCTTGATCAATGCCGTCTCCTTTCACTGACCGGCCACGGCGACAACGTCACCGCGGATGCCTTCCAAGCTAGCAACGCCGTTGCCTTAGCTGTAGTCGCCGGTTTAGACCAGGCGCCCCTTCGGCGCCGCCGTCGGCGACGGAAGCTGCGCAAAAGGTGGAAAGAGGCTCATTCCCCGGATGAAAGCAGGGCCGCCGCGGACGGCACGGGGCCCGGGTCCGCACGGCTTCGCGAGGACCGGGCCCAACCCGCTCAAGGCTTCGACGCCGCGGGTTCGAACGCTGGACGTCGGACGGTTACTGGAACGACTGCGTGCCGCAGGTGCCGGTCGCCGTCGAGGAGTACACGTAGCCGCCGCCACTCGGCACAACGTAGACGAGCGTGTCGCTGTACGAGACGTTGATGCAGGTCGAGTAGCCGCGTGAGTTAGCCGCCGATATCAATGCGTTGTAGGCGCTGGTCTCCGCAGCCGCCGCGGCGGCACCGGAGTTCGCGCCCCACGAGGACGCGCCGGTCGCGCTGAGGGTCGCGCCCGGGGTGAACACCACGTTCCCGCACAGTCCGGTGGCCGTCGAGGAGTACACATAGCCGCCGCCACTGGGCACGACGTAGACGAG
>JBKOWZ010000060.1:0-15087 GCA_046724665.1 Actinomycetota bacterium | reverse complement strand
GGGCACACGTGGCGGCGGCGCGGGCGCGCGCTGCTCGCCGCCGGGAGTCCGAATCATGCTCACGGCGGCTGTATTCGGTTGGCGTCGGTGTCGGGGCGCGGGTCGCCGCCGGGCGGCGGCGTCAGGCCTCGACCGCGAGCTTGACCAGGCCGGCCACCTCCTCGGCGCAGCCCCAGGACAGGGTGACGCCGGAGCCGCCGTGGCCGTAGTTGTAGATGACGCCGTCCTCGGCGTTGTACTCGACGCACACGCCGCCGCCCCGGAAGGGGCGCAGCCCGGTGCGCACCGGCTCGATCGCGTCGATCTCGGCGGCGGCCAGCTCGGGCATGAAGGCGAGACAGCGCTCGTACATCTCGCGCACCGGCGGGTAGTCGAGGGTGAGCCCGGTCTCCCACTCGTGCGGCTGGGTGAGCCCGCCGAGGATCAGCATGTCCTCGCCGCGCGGCACGATGAAGACCATGTCCTGCCGGCCCTCCTCGGGGCTCTGCGAGACGCAGTGCGCCTCGGTGACCCGCGGCAGGCGCTTGCCGTCGTTCTTGACCCGCACCAGGGCGCCGCGCAGCGGGTACATGTCCGCCTCGCCGAGCTCGATGGTGCCCAGGCCCGCGCAGCAGACCAGGAAGTCCGCGTCGTACTGCGCGAGCAGCGCCTCGCGCTGGTCGCGCAGCGCGCCGGTGATGCGCCGCTGCTCGATGGCGACGCGCAGGCGGCGCGCCTCGGCCATCAGCCAGGCCATGTACGCGTCGGTGTCCACCATCGGCGCGAGGTGCCGGTAGCCGTCCACGACGCCGTACGCCGGGTCCACCTCGGCGAGGTCCTTCTCGGTGTGCCGCTCGAAGCCCGGGACGTTCGCGGCGATCTCCCGCATCTTGTCCAGGTTCACCGGGTCGGACTCGAGCGGGTCCTTGAAGTAGAAGTTCACCGTCCGCAGGTGGACCCCGGGCACTGAGCGCTCCGACATCTCGCGGAAGCGCTTGAAGGAGACCATGCACCATTCCTTCGAGCGCTCCAGGGAGCCCTGATCACTGTGGTAGCCGCAGACCGCGGGCGGCCACTCCCACAGCGCGCCGGCGACCACCGACACGATGTCCGGCGCGAACGCCTCGGCGATCACCGTGACGCGCAGGCCGCGCTCGCGCAGTTCAAGTGCCGTGGTCAGGCCGGACACCCCGGCGCCGACGATCAGGGCGTGCGCGGTCGTACCCTTCCGCAGCGCTTGGCTCAAGGTTGTTCACCCTTTCGGTCGCGATCCGCAGCGTGGCGCGACTCGGCCCACGAGGATCTGTAGATACTGCACTAATGAGAACGATGCAGGATCTCGACCGGGAGCGCTTCTTCCAAATCGCCCCATCTCGGCGTCCGCCGGACTCGGCCGGGTCGAGCAGTCGGGGACAGCCGTGTATCCGCCCCCTGACGCGGCGCTTCGAGAACGCGCCGCGTCAGGGGCGGATACTTATGTTCCGGCTGTGCGGTTAGGGGACGATGGCCAGTGCGCCTACTGCTGCGTGACGGGGGTTTCCAGCCGGTGGAAGTTCCCGCCGAAGAACAGCAGGGCGTCGCTCTCCGGGCCGTGGCCCATGTCCAGCACCTCGCCGAGGAAGATCGAGTGGTCTCCCCCGTCGTAGACGGCGGCGAGCCGGCACTCGAGCCAGGCCAGGGCGTCGGTGAGGATCGGGGCGCCGGTGTGCTTGCCCGCGATGGAGTCGATCACCTCGAACTCCGCCTCCCCGCGCGGCCGGTGGCGGTTGGCGAAGTGCTTGGCCACCTCCTCCTGCCGCGCGGAGAGCATCGAGACCGCGAACGCCTCGGTGTCGAGGATGACCTCGTGCATGGCGGCTTCCCGCAGCACGCAAACCAGGATCAGCGCCGGCCTCAGCGAGACCGAGGTGAACGAGTTCGCGGTCATGCCGCGCGGAATGTCCTTGCCGGCCGTCACCACGGTGATGCCCGTGGCGAACTTGCCGAAGACGCCGCGCAGTTCGTTGCGGTCGTGAACGACTTCTGACAGCTTCTCTACCAACGGTCTCGGATCGGCGAACGACGTCTGATCGGTCGTGGTCATCGTCCTATCCTTCGCTCCTGACACCGACCAGCTGCCTGCCCGCCGCCGCGGCGGCGGGCGTGCCGAGCGAGTACGGCGCCAGCGCGGCGCGCAGCGCCTCGGGAACCCTCGACGGCTTGGTGTCCATGTTCGGACCGCGCATGCAGGCGACCCGCTGCCGGCCGCGGGCGACCAGCTCGTCGAACCCCTTGCTGATCCGCACGTAGTCGAACGCGAAGCCGATCTGCGTCTGCGTCAGGTCCTCAAGGCGCATCCGGATCGACAGCTCGTCGAACGCGGTGATCTCGGCGGTGAACTCGCACTCCACCTTGAGCGTGAACAGCTTCAGGTCGTCGCGGATGTCTTCGAGCACCGACGGGGCCTTCTCCAGGAGGAACATCTCCCGGCACCGTCCCTGCCAGCGCACGTAGTTGACGTAGTACACGTTGCCGACGAGGTTGGTCTCCTCGAATCCGACCAGGTGCTTGTACTCGTAGTAGGGGATCTCCGCCATTACTCGCCTTCCGTCAGCATCGCGAAAACGACCGGCGCGGCGACGCCGTCCACCGCGGTCGGGAAGGTGGCGATGCGCGCGTCGCCCGAGCGCAGGACCACCCAGCGGTCCAGGGCGGGCTTGGCGTCCACCGACAGCTGGACCTTGGCGTAGCCGATCTTGCGCAGGCTCTCGATCGCGCCCCAGACGCGGGTCGCCGAGACCGCGAGGTCCTCGCCGTTCTCCTGGGAGACCAGCTTGGCCAGCGCGAAGCCGTCCGCGCCGAGCAGGCCGGTCCAGTCCTCGTCGGACCGGGCCTCGGCCAGCTCGATGTCGCAGCCGACCTTGCGCTCGCCGGCCACCAGGAACGTCACGCCGGCGCCGTGCGAGGCGGAGATGTTCATCCCGCCCTCGACCTCGGGCTTGCCGTCGGCGCGGTGGCGCACCACCGTGCCGACGCCCAGCGCCATGGTGGCCGCCTTCGCGGTCTGCTTGCGCCGCGCCTCGACACCCTTGATCGGCTTGTCGCCGTCCGGGTGCACGACCACGCGCAGCTCGGCGGGCAGCACGACCTCGGTGCGCCGCTCCAGGTACGGGCCGAGCAGCGCCGGCTTCCACGGGCCGGAGCCGTCCAGCTTGCGCACCGCCTGGAGCCGCAGGCCCTCCCAGCGCTCGACCAGGTTGCCCTCGACGTCGGTCACGTCCAGGTCGTAGAGGTAGGTGTCGCCGTCACGCCAACGCTCGGTCGCGTGCAGGTACACCTGCTCCATCGGCCGCACCGTGCCCGGGTCCGCCAGGTACAGCCGCTCGATGCCGGACGGCAGCAGCGTGGCGTCGGGGACGTTGCACTGGATCGAGTGCATCATCGCGTCGCGGGTGCCCGGGTCGCCGAGCACCAGGTCCGCGGGCAGGAACCCGGCGAACCACGGCGCGGTGGGCTGGTTCTCGATCAGCGCGACACAGTGCTTCGCGGCCAGCTCGCGGTACGCGTGCAGCCGCTGGAACCTGGCGCCCTGGAACAGCACCGGGCCGTAGAGGTCGCGGTCCGGGTACAGCAGGACCCACGGGGTCTCCTTGGCCACCGGCCTCGCCTCGCCCTCCAGGGCCGCGCCGTAGCGCAGGGTGGCCCGGAAGTGGTCGGCCTGGAAGCCGGTGTCGGCGCTGCGGATGACCGCTTCCACGGTGTTCGCGTCCTTGGCGAGCACCGCGATGCGCACCGTCGTCGTGCCGGTGACCGGGACCACGATCGGCCGCAGGAACTCGACGTTCTCGAGCACCGGGGCTTCCTGGCGGCCGGTCAGGGCCGACGCCGTCTGGGTCATCGCCTCCATGCCGAGCACCGCCGGGAACAGCAGGTCGCCGTCGAGCAGGTGGTCGGCGAGGTACAGGTCGGCGTCCGCGGACAGGTCCGCGTCCACGACCAGCTCGACGCCGGGGTAGTACACCTGCGCGCGGTCCACGAACCGCAGCAGCGGCAACTCGCGCTGGTCGAGCTCGAGGGTCGGCAGCCCGGAGGCGCGGCCCATGACCACCAGCGTGTCCGGCGCCGACGGGTTCGCCAGCACCTGCTTGAGCAGGGCGATGCCCTCCTCGGTGGGGATCGGGTCGATGCCGTCGCGCATCAGCGACTCGAGCACGCCGAGCTTCTCGCCCATCCCGGAGCCCGACCACACCGACCACTCGAGCGAGAGGCACTTGCAGTTCGGGTAGTCCTCCTGGACCCGGCGGGTCAGGTCGGTCAGCCAGTCGTTGGCGGTGGCGTAGTCGCCCTCGCCGCGCAGGCCCGCCCGGCCGATGATGCTGCCGAAGCTGACCAGCAGCTTCAGGTTGGCCGGATCGACGGCGGTGAGCACCGCCTCAAGACCGTCGATCTTCGGGGCCAGGGTGCGCTTGAACGAGGACTCGTCCAGGCTGGTCAGGCCCTGCGGGTGGTTGCGGCCGGCGCCGTGCAGCACGCCGGTGACCGGGCCGAGCGCCTTGACGACCTCGCCGACCGCGGCCTTGACCTCGTCGGTCGCGGTGACGTCGGCGTGCACGTACTTGAAGGTGACGCCGGCCGCCTGCATGCGCTCCAGGTTCGCCGCCAGCTCCGAGTCGTCCGCCGGGTCGGAGCGGCCCATCAGGCCGACCGCCACGCCGGTGTCGCGGGCCAGGGCCAGGGCGCACTCGGCGGTGATGCCCTTGCCGCCGCCGGTGACCAGCAGCACGTCGCCCTTGCCGAGCGGGATGGCCGCGTCGGGCTCGGCGGTCGGCGCCAGCGGCCGCAGCACGGGCACCCGGCGCACGCCGGCCGCGTCGTACTGGACCTCGGCGAAGCGCTCGGTCGCCGCGACGTCCTTGACGATGCGCGAGACCACGTGCTCCACCTGCTCGGCCGGCAGGTCGTCGGCCAGCGGCAGGGTGACCACCGTGGTGGCCACGCTCGGCGACTCCAGGTGCAGCGTCTTGGCCAGGCCGGCGGCGCCGCGCCGGTCGCCGACCGCGACGAAGCGGGCCGGAGACTTCAGCGACAGGGCCGCGCGCGCGGCGGACAGCATCAGCGCCGCGTGCTGCTCGTCGGTGTCCCTGGGCAGGCACAGCAGCACGCCGTCGCCGAGCTTGGCCTTGCGCAGCGCGTCCTGCAACGCGGCCGCGATCGGGTGCCCGTCGGAGGCGAACAGCTGCCAGTCGCCGTAGGAGGAGGAGCCCGCCGCCCGGCCCGGCTCGGCCGCGACCATGTCGATCGCGAACGCGCGGACCCACGGCGCCACGCCGGCCACCGCGCCGGCCGCGTTCTCGTCCTCGCCGTGCGAGGTGTCGGCGAGCTCGTCGAGCATGGCGGCGAGCTCGGCGATCGTCGAGGTGGCGAAGGCCGAGGTGGTCAGCGGGGTGGTCAGGCCGATCTCCCGGGAGGCCTGGTTCATGATCTGGCCGACCGTGATCGAGCTCAGGTGCAGCTCGTCCAGCGGGTTGGCGTTCGGGCTCACCGCCGAGATCGGCAGCTCGGCCCGCTCCGCGGCCAGCCGGATGAGCACCTCGAGGCTGCTCTCGCCGGTGCTCTTCGGCGCCGAGCCGGCGCCGTTGAGCGCTGGGTCGGCGACCGTCGCGGCCGGCTCGCCGACCGCGGCCGGCAGCAGCGACATGTCCAGGACGAAGTCGTCGCCGGAGTACTCGGCCGGGCTGGCGAAGAACTTGAACTGCTTGTCCAGCGGCAGCGGCCGCACGAAGCGGTCCTCGAACAGCGCCGCGGTGTTCACCGAGGCGCCCAGCGTGTAGGCCGCGGCGACCGCGTTCAGCAGGCCGGCCAGCGACGGGCTGTCGGCGTCCAGCGAGATCGCCGGGATGACCGGGGCGACCTCGACCGCCAGGTTGCGCAGGATCCGGCCGGGGCCGACCTCGAGCAGCAGATCGACGCCGGAGGCCATCTTCTGCACCGCGTCGGCGAACCGCACCGGGTCGGTGATCTGGCGGGTCAGCAGCGCCGCCACGTCGGTGTCGGCGGCCAGGTCCTCGCCGGTGACGGTGGAGACCACGCGCCGCTCCACCCGGCCGAAGGCCTCGGCCGCCAGCTGGGTGCCGAACTCCGCGGCCGCCGGGGCGACCAGCTGGGAGTGGAACGCGTGCGACACGTTGACCTTGGTCACGTGCAGGTCCTGGCGGGCCGCCAGGGCGCTGACCCGCTCGACCGCGTCGTACGGGCCGGAGATCACCGTCTGCTTCGGGCTGTTGTACCCGGCGATGACCACCGGCTCGCCGGCCAGCAGCGGCTCGACCGCCGAGGCGGGCGCGGCGATGCTCGCCATCGTCCCGTTGCCCTCGCTGGCCTCGGACATGACGCTGCCGCGGACTGCGGCCATGCGCAGCAGGGTGCTCTCGTCCATCGAACCGGCCCAGTGCAGCGCGGTCAGCTCGCCGAGGCTGTGCCCGGCGGCGGCCACCGCCTCGATGCCGAGCGCGGACAGGATCCGCAGCGCGGCGACCGAGCCGGTGACGATGCGCGGCTGCGCGACCGCCGTATCGACCAGGTCGCCCTCGGTCGGCAGCGCCATCGTCTCGTAGAGCTCATCGACCTGCGCGAAGCGGCGGCGCAGCGCACCGCCGTCGGCGCGCCGGCCGGCGCCCTGCCCGGGGAACAGGAAGCCGATGCGCGCGCTGCCCTGCGCGTTGCCGAGGTAGACCCCGTCGGCCGCGTCGAGCACCGAGCGCGCCCCGCTGTCGAGCAGCGTGAGCAGCTTGCCGAACTTGCGCTCGGCCTCCTCCGGCGAGTTCACCACGATCGCGGCGCGCAGCGGCCGGTCGGCCAGCTCGCCCTGCAAGGTGGCGGCGAGGTCGCCGAGCTCCGCGTAGGACAGCTGCGGGGTCATCGAGGCCAGGTGCGCCACCTTGCCGCGCAGCTCGACCAGGTCGGCGGCGTCCACCAGGAGCAGTTCCACGTCCTGGCGCGAGCGCTCCAGCACGAGCACCGCGTCGGGCAGCTCGGACTGGCGCTGCTCGGCCGCGCTCTCGACCACGATGTGCGCGTTGATCCCGCCGAAGCCCATGGAGGAGACTCCGGCGCGCACCGGCGCGTCCTCGGGCCACAGCGCGGCCCTGTCCGGAACGCGCAGGGCCGGCTTCTCGTCGGCCAGCACCGGGTGCGTCTCGTAGTGGCCGGTGGCCGGCGGGATCACCTGGTTGCGCACCGCGAGGATCGCCTTCAGCAGGCCGCCGACGCCGGCGGCCGCCTTGGTGTGCCCGATGTTGCCCTTCAGGGTGCTGATCGCCGCGGGGGCGCCGCCCGGGTTCGCCTCGCGCACCGCGCCGGAGATGGCGCGCAGCTCGGTGGCGTCGCCGACGGCGGTGCCGGTGCCGTGGCCCTCGAAGTACTTCACCGTCTCGACGCCGAAGCCGGCCGCGGTGTAGGCGCGCTTGATGGCCGCCTGGTGGCCGCTGGCCTCGGGCCGGGTCATGCCGCCCTTGCCGTCGGAGGAGTAGCCCCAGCCGGCGATGGTGGCGTGCCGGCGCAGGTTCTGGGCGACGGCGTCCTCTTCGCGCATCAGCACGACCATGCCGCAGCCCTCGCCTGGCCAGAAGCCGTTCGAGTTCTTGTCGTAGACGCGCATCTCGCTCTTGGTGAGCGCGTCGGTCTTGGCGAAGCCGATGACCTCGAACGGGTCGATGCTCAGGTCAACCCCGCCGGCGATGGCGATGTCGAGCTGGCCGCTGGCCAGCGCGTTGCTCGCGGTGGCGACCGCCAGCAGCGAGGAGGAGCACGCGCCGTCTACGGTGTAGCCGCCGCCCCTGAAGTCGTAGTGGTTACAGATGCGCCCGGCGATGGTGTTGGCCAGGCCGCCGGCGAGCGTGTCCTCGTCGATCCCCGGGAACGGCTGCTTGTATCGCTGCTCCAGCTTGGCCAGGAACTCGGCCAGCTCGGCGTCGTCCCAGCCCTGCTCGCGCAGCGCGGCGCCGACGGTGCGGCGCACGTACGGCCAGCGCAGCCGCATCACGTTCGCCCGGCTGAACTCGCCGTTGAGGCTGTTGCCGATGATGACGCCGGCGTTCAGCTCGCCCAGGCCCTTGCCCTCGGGGAAGCCGGCGTCCTCCAGCGCGTTGGACGCGGTGTCCAGCGCCAGCCAGTGCACCATGTCGGTCGAGCGGAAGGTGCTGCCGGCGATCTTGTGCTTGACCCGGTCGAACTCGAAGCCCTCGATGACCGCGGCCTTGAGCGCGTTGTGCCGGTCCGGCGCCTTCAGGTCTGGCGAGTAGTAGTCCTCGCGCCGCATGCGCACGTCGGGCAGCCGACGGAAGGCCCGCCGGCCCGCCAGGACGTTCTGCCACATCTGGTCCGGCGACTCGGCGTCAGGGTATCGGCACGCTATGCCGACGACGGCGATCCGCTGGTTGCTCATGCGGACACCGCCCCGTTCAGCGTCGCGGCCGATCCGTTGAGCCCGGCGCCCACGGCCTGGTTCTTCTTCTTGTTCTTCTGGTACAGGTGCGCGACCCACCAGCCCATGCCGCGGATGGCACAGGTGATGGCGGTGGCGAAGAAGAGGTCGTACACGATGTTGAGCTCCATCAGCACGGCGTACACGGTGGCGACTCCGGCGCCGAACATGAACTGCGGCAGCGGTTTGGACGGCGTCGTGCCCGGGTCGGTGATCATGTAGTTCGTGAACAGCACGAACGCGATGCCGGTCATCACGCCGAGGGCGGAGAAGAGCGAGACGTCCCAGATGGCGTGCCGGACGAAGGCCTGGATCATGAAGCCGCCGAGCCAGCCGGTGATCAGCAGGACGCGCTTGGTCAGCACCGCGTTGATCACGGTGCCCGAGGTGATGATGATGATCGCGACCATGATGCGGAAGTACGTGTTCGCCTTCTCGGAGAACTCGTACGGCGGCGCGATGCTCATCCAGTTGCCGAACGCGATCAGGGTGACCGCGATGCCGAAGTTCGACGGGTTCATGTAGTGCCGCATCCGCCCGGCGATCGGCGCCTGGAAGGCGTGCTTGCCGGCCACGCCGACGAAGACGCCGAAGAACACCGGCCACAGCTGGTTCTGCGAGAAGATCAGCATGTTGACGGCGAGCGAGGTGATGTGCGCGGGCAGTAGGAACTCGTACAGGCCGCGCGCGCCGCGGCCGCGGAAGCGCGGCTGGCGCCGCTGCGCCCAGGCGCTGATGACCTCCATGGTCAGCTCGACGGTGTAGCCGAAGGGCACCGCGATCAGCGGGAAGGCCCACGGCTGCTCGAAGCCGAGGAGGGTGTAGCCGAAGATGTTGAACACGGAGATCGAGATCGCGAAGTTGCGCAGCGCGAGATAGCGCGGGTCCGCGGGCTTCTTCGCCGGGGCCGCCGTGGCGGCCGGCGCGCTCTGCGGCACCGCCCCCGCGGGCTGTTGGGCTTGAACGATCGTGCTCATCGGCTCGTGACCTCCTGGGCGACGTTGGTCAGCATGATCGAGTGGGTGCCGGGCATCAGCGACTCGGTCTGGGTGTGCAGGTTGCCGCTCGCGTCACGCCAGCGGATCTTCACGCTGGCCGGCCCCATGTACTTGCCGAGGCCGAAGTGGACGTCGAAGCTGCGGTAGCTGTCGTGGCCGCCGCCGCCGTCGAGCTGCGAGATCTGGCTGCCGTTCGGGGTGGTGACGGTGACGGTCGCGCCGTACGCGGGCGATCCGGGCAGGCCGCCGGGGACGGGCTTGCCGTCGGCGGTCGGGCGGTAGAGCTTGAGGTTCAGGTAGTCGCCCTGGTTCGGCGACTGGTTCGAGTAGAAGGCGGGCGGTCCCCACTGCCGGGCGATGGCGAAGTCCAGGCTGCCGGTGCCCTGCGTGTCGCCGGTGGCGACGCCGCGGGTCGGGGTCGGCACGGCCAGGCCGAGCTCGCGGCTGACGTTGACGTAGGTGCCGCCCGAGTTGCGGGCGAAGAACGCCAGGGTGTCGCTGCCGGAGACGTCGTCGCCCGGCTGGATGTTCGGCCACATCGCCGGGTTGGAGATGATGTCGTCGTTCTCGGTGGCCAGCTCCTGGAGCCAGTTCCACCGGTTGATCTTGCCCTTGAGGAAGCCGTCGGTCTGGACGATCTCGAGGTTTCCGTCGTTGAGGAAGTCGTCCATCTTCGCGTCCCAGGCCCAGCCGGCCCAGGCCACCCCGTACTGCTGCGCCTCCTGGGTGAACGGCGCCCACAGGCTGGAGAGCTTGGACTTCATGTCCGCCTCGTCCTTGGCCTGGTTGATGTAGAGGTAGTTGGACTCCATCAGGCCGTACTTGGCGGTGATGGCGCTGACGAAGATGTCGAACTTGCCGGTGTGGTTGACGTCGCCGAAGTCGACGCCCATGCCCTTGAACGAGCCGTTGCCGAGCACGAAGGACTTCGGCGTCATCGGCGTGCGGTTGCCGGTGGCCTCGTCGAAGGTGATGTGACCGGGCGTCGACTTGTTGTACAGCAGGTGTCCGTGCCCGAAGTCGTTGGCGATGTACACCTCGGGCAGGCCCTCACCGGTCAGGTCGGCGCCCGCGATGGCCAGGGTCCAGCCGGTCGAGGCGTCGAACGGGATCGCGCCCTTCTGCTCGATGTACTGCACCGACGGCTTCGCGCCGGAGGAGGCGCTGTACCACTGGAACACGTGGTCGCCGCCGCCGTTCCTGGCGCTGGACAGCGTGTTGTTCATCGCCACGTTGTTGATGCCGTGCGGGTCGAGCACGTCCGAGTCGGGGAAGTAGTTGCCGATGATCAGCGACGGGTGGCCGGTGCCGTCGAGGTCGCCGACGTAGACGCCGTCGGTCTGCCAGCGGGCGCCGTGGTACTTGCCGTCCAGGTTGTACTGCGGAGCCAGCGGGACCAGTTCCTGCGGCTCGTACGCCTGCACCGACGGGGTGGTGGCGCCGGCCTTGGCCAGGAACATGATCGGGGTGCGGCCGAAGTAGGTGACCATGAAGTCGAGGCGGCCGTCGCCGTTGTAGTCGCCGGGCGTGCACGCGGTCGGCGCCATGGTGTCATCGACCGGCAGCGGCGCGGCGTCCAGCACGAACGGGGTGAACCGGTCGGCGGCCTGCGCGTTCGGCGTGTAAGTCACGATCACGTCGTTGGTACGCGTGTCCACGATGCACATGCCGTCCGCCCGGCCGTGGCCGGTGACGTCGTTGATGGCGATACTCGCACCGATGGCGGAGATCCAGGCGCGGATCTTCTCGTACGCCGGGTTGACGACGCGGATCGTATTCATGTGCTGATCGTTGTAGCCGGGTGGCAGGGCTATTTGCTGTTCCTGGAACTTGAACTTGGTCGCAGTCTCCGCCTGACCGGACACCGCGACCGCGCTGTTCCCGACGAACCACAACGCCCAGGCGATCAGCAGGGTCAACGCCCCTGGGATCATCCGACGAAGACGTTCACCTAATGTCACTGCGATCTCCCTCTCGATGTGCCATCGCGTGCCTTTTTCGCGGATTCGGATTCAGCGGAAGTTCTGCATGATGCGCTGCCGGTAACGCTCATAGGCCGCGCCCGAGTCGTCGCCGTCGGCCATGACCACGTTCTCGCGCTCGCCGATCGCGTCGGCCTCGTGCGCGGTGCAGCCGAGCAGCACCTGCGAGGCCAGTTCGTTGTGCTCGGTCAAGGTGTCCGAGAGCACCCGGCCCCGCATCGCGAACACCGCGCCCTGGGCGAGCTCCGCGCGGTACGGGCCGGAGGCCTTCAGCAGCTCCTTGAGATCCTCCTCGGTGACCCCGCCCGCGTAGCTCGCCGCGACGCCGGCCGCGGCCCACAGGTCCGGCTGCCGGGACTCGGGGAACCTGTTGATCGCGTCGATGTAGCGCCTGGTGTGGCCCCCGTAGACGAACCACATCGCGCGGCCGAGGCCCTGGTCCATGGCCCGGGTCACGTACGGGTCCGGGTCCCAGCCGGGGAAGCCGCTGGCGACGTGCTGCTGCTCGATGTACTTGCGGTGGTTGAAGTAGGCCCGGTGGAAGCCGTAGCCGTCCATGATCAACCAGCGCATGGCCGGGTAGTCGGCGAGCTTGCGGAAGTCCGGGATCGGGCGCTTCCACAGCATCTTGGGCAGCTCGGCCAGGGCGAACCCGATCCCCATGTAGGCCATGAAGATGTGCTTCGAGCCCGGCCCCGAGTCGAAGTTCGGGCCCTTGAGGAAGGACTCGGTCAGCCGGGCTCCCTTGCCCGGCGACATCGCGTCCCGCACCGCCAGCCCCATCGCCGCGCCCTCGTAGACGAAGCCCCGGTACTCCCGCTGCACGCTCTCCAGCCGGATGATCAGGTCGTCGTGCCCTGAGCCGCCCTGCTCGACGGCGAACTCGTACCCGAGCATCAGCTGGAAGGCGCTGAACTCGAGCAGCTCACGGCCGGGGGCGTCGGTGGTGTCGAACCCGCGTGTGGTGAACATGACCTCGGAGGACGGCGGCGCGGTGAAGCGCTTTCGAATCGCCCCCGTCAGCGTCGCTCCCATGAAAAAAGACCCCTCACCCTCGACTCCAAAAGCTGAATTCTCCGTGCGCGCGTCGATATCCCCGGCAAGGGGACGAGCCGACGCCTTTGCGCCCGGAGCGTGCTTCACCGCCGCCGCGGCGGCCAGCTTGCCGCGGTGTTCCCGGATACCCGTCGAAAATCGACTCGCGCCACGCTATAAGGATGGTGATTCCCTGGGCGTCGGTTGACCAGGCGAAAACCTCCCGTGGCACGGCATTCTCAATTTTGAGGATGCACCATCGCCCGCGGGGACGCTTCTCTGACGTTGCCCGTCGAGGCGCTTGGGCCCGTTTGCGCAGCGTGAAGCCGAACCGCGGGCGGGACCGGCCGGCCCGCTTCGGCCGTCCGCCCCCGCCCGCGGTCACCCTACAGGTGTGTCAGGGCTCTTCGAAAGCTGCCTCAGCCGACCCGGGTGGGCGAGGCGACGTCGCTCACGTCCGTGCTCTGCTGGAGCGCGGCCATCTCCAGCTCCAGCTGGTCGGCCTGCGGGATCGGCGTCCACTTCTTGCCGTGCGCGCCCAGCGCCTTCGGCGTGTACTGCCAGTCGTTGTTCTTCGCGAACATGATGTCGCGCAGCGCATGCCTGGTGCGGCGCCAGTTGGCCGCGAACTCGCCGAAGGCGAACTTGACCACCTCGCGCACGTACGTGATCAGCGGGAAGGTGCAGTTGTCCTTCCACTTCTGCGCCGGCGCGCGGAACCGGTACCAGGTGACGTGCTTCGCGCCGGAGGGCAGGGTGAAGGTCGCCGTCGCGCCCTGCTTCGGGTCGCCGAAGCCCATGTACGACGGCACGAAGTCGAGCCGGCCGAGCCGCTCGAACATCCGGCGGCCCGCCTCCGCGTGGGTGATCCTGCCCTCGGTCGCGGCGTCCACGTCCTCCTGCGAGGCCTGCATCGTCGCGACGACCTCGGGCAGGTGGCTGCCGAGCACGCCGATCCGGCCCGGCTCGGTGGTCTTCTCCAGGTGGCTGCGGTCCCCCGACTTCAGGTACCGCACCAGCAGCGAGAGCGGGCCGAAGGCGCCGAGCATGTTGCCCAGCGCCCAGTGGCGGTTCCACGCGTTCCAGGTGTCGTAGCTGGCGAAGGAGTCGAACGAGCGCGACACGATCCGGTCGTAGTGGTCGAACCCGGTGTTGACCACGTCCTCGATGAACTGGAAGCGCTCGATCGCGTAGTCGTCCTCGGCGACCGCCTTGAGCAGCGCCTCGGCGATCAGGTCCACCGCGACGATGAGCACCGACATGCCGCTGGAGTACAGCGGGTCGATGAACGAGGCGGCGTGCGGGAGCTGGAGCATCCGGTTCGCGAGCAGGTGCGGCGAGGAGTACTGGAGCCGGCCCGAGCCGATCCACGGGCGGATCGCCGTGGCGTCGGCGAAGTGCCGGGCGATCGTCGGGTAGCTCGAGATGATCTTGCGGAACTCCTGCTCGGGGGTGCCGTCGGGATTGGGCCGCTTCTTGCGGTCGAGCAGCATGCCGACGCTGGTCAGCGGGTTGGTGGCGTCGCGGTGGTTGTTGAACGGGATGACCCAGATCCAGCCGCCGTCGAAGATGTGGTGCAGCGTCGCCTGGCCGAGCGGCGAGGGCATCTTGTGCTTGCCGGGCGGGTTGATGAGCATGTCGCCGCTCTTCATCCCGATCATGTGCGTGTAGAGCACGCGTGTGTCGGTGCGGAAGCGCGGCACCTCGTCGCGCATGCCGAGCTGGTCGGAGACGATCGAGCGCATGCCGGAGGCGTCGATGAGGAACTTGGCGCGCAGCACCTCGCCGCCCTGGGCGTGCAGCTTGACCTCGTCCTGGAGGAAGTCGATGTGCTCGACGCGCACCTGCTGCTTGAACGTGGCGCCGTACTGGACCGAGAGCGTGGCCATGAAGGAGTCCGTGTCCTGCCGGAACAGGTGGGAGTCCGGGCCGATCGGCGGGGTCAGCGTCGGCAGCTGGTTGATCTGATCGACCTGGTGCTCCTTGCCGGCCGAGTGGTACATGTACGTGAACGAACGCTTCACGCCGCAGTTGCTGCTGACGTTGTCGCGCAGCTGGTGGAACGAGCCGATCCAGCCGATCTCCGGCACGCCGTACTTCTCGCCGACGATCCGCAGGCGGATGCCGGTCTCCGGGATCAGCGACTCGCCGATGGTGAACCGTGGGTGGGCGCTGCCCTCAAGCAGCAGTACCTTGACACCGTGTTTGGCGAGGATGCACGCGAGCATCGAGCCGCCAATACCCGACCCCAGGATGGCCACGTCATATCGATCGGTCTGCATGAATACCCCAAGTCCACGGTAGTTCACCGAATGTATTGACTCGATAAGCCGGACCGGTCGGCGCTTGCCGAGTCCGGCACACGCACCGACACCGTACGTTCAACGTTCAGCAGCGTCCCGTGCCGGACTGTCCATGGCTGTGCACCTGTAAGCCTGACCCCGTGGCGCGTGTTCGTCTTCTCCTTTGTTGCCGCGCCTCGGTTCAGGGAGTGTTCAGCGAGTGGGGCTGGGGCCGCGGCCCGGTGATCCACATCCAGTCGGTGACCCGGGCGGCGGCCGCCATGCTCGCCCAGGAGACCAGCTCGACCAGCGACGCGTCGGTCGGGTTGGTCACCCGCGCGTCCTTCATC
>JBKOWZ010000015.1:0-3704 GCA_046724665.1 Actinomycetota bacterium | reverse complement strand
GTGTGGATCGGGGCGGGGGCGCTCGCTGGAGGGGTGATCGGTGGTGGGGCGGTTGGGGCGAGAGGGCTTGGCGACGGTGGGAGATGCGGTTGGGTCGGGGACTGTGAGCTGAGGGATGGTGAGCTTAGGGATAGGGGGCTGACGGATGGCGGGTTGAGGGACGGCGGACTGACGGATGATGGGCTGAGGGATGGCGTGCTGAGAGGTGGAGGGCTGAGAGGTGGCGGGTGGACGGATGGCGGGTTGAGAGGCGGTGGTGTGAGAGGTGTTGGTGGAAGTGGCGGGCTTGGGTGGCTTGCTGGAGCACTTGGCGCGGGGACCTGACCAGCGACGCAACTGGGCTGCCCGCCACCGCCGTCCGGGACGACAAACGTTTGGGGCCAGGACTGCGCTACGGCTGGACTCGCCGTTAGAACATCGGGGGCAGCCGCTGTCTGGAATCCGAGGTATGCAGTAGCTGGACCTGCGGCCAGCACGCCTGGGGTGACGGCGGTGACGCACACTGCGCCGACTCGGGCGAATGCGCCCATGTTCATGCACAGCCCTCCTTCGTTCCTTCACTCGTTTGGGCGCACCGCCCGAGCGCTCGTACTGATTAGGGTGAAACTTCCGATATGTCAGCCTCGGAAGCGCAGCCTACGGAACGGGGCCGCGAAGAGTCGGGAGGACCAGCCGTGCAGGCTGCGTAGCCATCGCCCGAGATGTAGCCGTCGCCCGAAATGCGGTAGCCGATGACACGATGAGACCACCGAACCGATGAGACCACCGACGCCGACAGCACGAGGGGAGCTAGAGGGTAGCGGGGAGCTAAGGGCAAGGGTGGGGTCGGTGATCGCGTCGTAGGCTCAGCTAAGGGCACGGACGTTGGTGTGGGCACGGGCACGGGACGAGCGTGTAGGCACGGGACGTGGGCGTGGGCACGGACGTCGGCACGGGGCACGGGGCACGGGGCACGGGGCACGGGAGGAGGGTGTAGGCACGGAAACGGGTGTGGGCGTGGGCGTGGACACGGACGTAGGTGTGGGCACGGACGTGGGCCGCTTCGTGCCGCGCGGTTCGGTTCGGCGCCGCGCACAAAGTCACAATCCGGCGCGCGCTACCCGCACCAGACTCCGAAACGTCTTTACTATGCAATCGGCGGTCGCATCTTCATCATCGGGTGCCACACTGCCGTTCAACGATTGGCATAGCGGGACTTATCCGCGATCGAGGGGGGCCGATGACGGTCGACAACCAGGCGGCGACAGCCGCCGCGATGACCAAAGAGCAGCGTGAGCAGTTCGAACGGGATGGCTACCTGGTCGTCCGCGGCGCGCTGTCCGAGGCCGAGGTGGCGTTCTACGGGGACGCACTCGACCGCGTCTACGCCGCCGAGCGGTCGGCCGGCCGGGTGGCGGCCGACGGTTCGATGCACAAGCTGAGCGCGGTCGCCAGCTGTCCGGACGCGGTCGGGCTGATCGACCACCCGAACACCTTTCCGCTGGTTTGGTCGATACTCGGGTGGAACATACACATTTACCACTCGCATCTGGATGTGCACCCGCAGATCACGATTGAGAAGCCTTACCGCTTCGAGTGGCACCAGGACGGCGGACGACAGAACCGGGAGCTCGAGACGGATCCGCGCCCGCGGCTGTCGGTGAAGCTCGCCTACTGGCTCTCCGACGTGTCGGAACCCGGCCGCGGCAACTTCAAGGTGGTGCCGGGCAGCCACGTGCGCAACTGGATCGACGGGCCGCCGCGGCGGGACGTGCCGTGGCCCGAGCCGGAGGGCGCGGTCGAGGTGTGCGCGAACCCGGGCGACGCGGTGTTCTTCGACCGCCGACTGTGGCACACCCGCACGAACAATTACTCCGAGATCACGCGCAAGGGCATGTTCTTCGCGTACTCGCACCGCTGGTCGTATGGCCGGGACGAGAACGACGAGCTGATCGCCTCGGCCCGGTTCGCCGAGTTCAACCCGGTCCAGCATCAGCTGCTCGGCGCGAAGCTGGCGACCGAGGGCCAGGTTCCCGGCGACCACCAGTGGGGCCACTACCCGGAGACGACGCCGCTGCACGGCTTCCTGAAGCGCAACGGCCTGCTCGATCCCGCGCATCCGCCCCTCAAGCCCTGAGTCACAACCTCCGCGTTGACGCGGTGGATCGCGGCCGACCATAGTGAACCTGTCCTCGCCGCGGCGCCGGCGTGCGGGGGACGCCGTTCGGAGGCGACCCCGCGAAGTCGCTGCCGATCGGCAAGGAGGAATGGCACATGGGCGCGCCGCGGTCCAAGCCGTCACATGTCAGGGTACGACGATATTTCAGGGTGCTGAGGCTCGGGGGGCGCGGACTCGGGCCGGCTCTGTCGGGAGCGCGGCGGCGTCTGCGCAGTGATCCGCGCCGGGCACGTGTGGTCGGCGCGGTGTGCGCTGCGCTGCTCGGCAGCGCCGGTGCGCTCGCGCCGTTCGTGGCGCAGACCGCCAGCGCAGACAGCGCCGCGGGCCTGCCCGCCTGCCCGTTCTGGACGAACGCCACGCCGCCGCAGCGCGGCATCACGCCATGGGTTCCGCCACAGCAGACCGCGGGGGCGGTGAACTTCTCCGCGCGGCTGCCATCGCCTTCCGGCGTCACCGGAACACTGTCCGCCGGGCAGGTGACGATCACCTTCAACCGGGTGCCCGGCGCACAGGCGTACCGGGTCTGGCGCAACGGGCAATCGGTCGCGTGGATCACCGACTGGGGTCAGGCGGCGCTGACCGCGACGGACACCGCGCCGTGCCAGAACGCGTTCTACTCGGTGGTCGCGCTCGCCGACCAGAGCGGCTCGGACGCCTCGATGGGCAAGCTGTCGGCGCCGTATCAGCTCTCCGCGAACGGCGTCGTCGTACCCTGGCAGACCCCGGTCGGCAGCACCATCAACATGATGGCGACCTCGTACAACGACGGCGGCCTGACCGCCTCGGGGTACAACGCGCAACTCGGCGTCTGCGCCGTCGATCCGCGGGTGATCCCGTGGGGCACCTACTTCTCCGTGCCCGGATACGGGACCTGCTACGCCGCCGACATCGGCACCTGGATCCAGAACAACACGGTGGACGTGTGGCTGCCCGGCGAGCAGGCGAACGGCTGGGGCGTGCAGAACCGCACGATCACGATCATCGCCGATCCGTACGGCGGTACCGGCTCGTCGCCCAGCGCAAGCCCGAGTGCCAGCCGCAGCCCGAGCGCATCACCGAGCCCGTCCGCTTCGCACGGCGCTTCGCCGAGCGCCAGCCCGACGGCCTCGCCGAGCAGCGGCACGAGCCTGGCCAACGCCGGCTTCGAGAGCGGCGCGCTGAGCCCGTGGACCTGCGACGCGGGAACGGCCTCGGTGGTCTCGAGTCCGGTGCACTCGGGCACGCACGCGCTCGCGATCACGCCGACCTCCTCCGCCAACGCTCAGTGCTCGCAGACGGTGGCGGTGAAGCCGAACACGACGTACACGCTCAGCGCGTGGGTGCAGGGCAGCTATGCGTATCTGGGCGCTGACGTGCCGGGTGGCACGGGTTCGAGCACGTGGACGCCCTCGGCGTCCGGCTGGAGCCAGCTGCGTACCACGATCACGACCGGCGCGAGTACGTCCTCGGTGACGGTGTGGGTGCACGGCTGGTACGGCCAGCCGACGGTGTACGTGGACGACGTGTCGCTGACCTGATGCATCAGGGCGCAGAGACGGCTGTGGCC
>JBKOWZ010000262.1:0-9761 GCA_046724665.1 Actinomycetota bacterium | reverse complement strand
CCCTCGGGCAGGTCCACGAAGCGCGTGCCGGAACGGAAGGTCCGCGTCGCGGGGCGCGGCCGGGTCAGCGTCAGGTCTAGGCGCGCCGCGCCCGCGAACTCCTGCCGCCACGACGGAACCGGCGAGTCGGGGCCGGCCGGGTCGGCGTTCTCAGCCTGCTGAGCCGGCGGGGCCGGCTGCCGCGGCTGGGCCGCGAGGAGGCGATCGACGTCGCGGTTGGTCGCGGCGCCGCCGAGGCGCGAGCCGGAAAGCTCGGCGCCGATCTCGGCCATGACCAGGACGAGCGACTGGGCGTCGCTCACCGCGTGGTGCGCGCCGTAGAGCAGCACCTGCCGGCCGGAGGGGTATTCGAGCATTTCGAACCGCCACAGCGGCGGCTCGGCCAGGTCGAACGCGGGCTCCATCAGTTCCCGCAGACGCCGGTCCACGTCCGTGTCCTCGCTCACCGCGGACCAGCGCAGCAGTTCGCCGGCCGGACGTCGCAGGACCCGCAGTTGCTGGCCGTGCTCGGCACCGGTGACGATGCCGGTACGCAGCGCGGCGTGCCGGTCCGCCAGCTCGGAGAGTATCCGGGCGAGCCGTTCGCGCGTCGTCGGGGCGAGCAGTTGCACGGCGAAGCCTATGTTGTGCGCGGTGCTCGGGGTTCCCTGCTGCTCGGTACGCAGCAGACGCGTCACGTCGCGGGTCGCGGGCCGCAGTTCGACGTCGGGGACCGCCGGTTCCGGCGTATCCGTCACCGATATATCAATGTCCTGCGGCACCGCCTCTTCGCCGGAGGGCGAGGGCGCGGCGGGCAGGCCTTCGAGGATGGTGCCGGCGAGGCCGCGGATGTCGGCAGCGGAGGTCGCGGCCGACGCGGACAGCTCGACGCCGAGTTCGCGGGCGATCGTGCCGTACAGCGTGACCAGCAGCAGCGAGTCGAGGTCGAGCTCCTTGAGCGGCGTAGTCGCGGAGACGTGCCCCATGTCGTCGCCGGTGACCCGGCTCAGTAGGCCGCGCAGGTAGCTCTCCAGCAGTTCCAGCCGCTCCCCCTCGGCGGCGGTGCGCATCCGCGCGACCAGTTCGCGCGGACCGAGGCCGCTCGCAGGCTGCTGCGATGGTGCCGAACCGCCGACCAGATCGGCCAGCAGCGGACGTGACGCGGCCAGTTCCGGGTGCTCGCGCAGCGCCACGCGGTCGAGTGCGATGGGCACGAGCTGGCGGCTTGCCGAGCCGAGTACGCGTTCGAACAGCTCTCCACCCTGCTGCGGGGAGAAGCTGCCGAGCCCCGAGCGGGCGATCACGGCCGCGCGCGTCGCCGAGCCGGCGACCATGCCGACCTGCGACCACGCGCCCCAGTTCAGGCTCAGCGCCGGGCGTGCGGCGGACTCGAGGTGGTGCGCCCAGGCGTCCAGGAAGGCGTTCGCCGCGGCATAAGAACCTTGACCCGCCGAGCCGAGCACCGCGGCAGCCGAGGAGAACAGCACGAGGAAGTCCGTATCCGGCACCAGCTCGGTGAGCAACGTCGCGCCGAGCACCTTCGGGGCCAGCACGCGGGCGATGCCCTCCGGCGTGAGGTTCGGCAGTGTCGCGTCTTCGAGGATGCCCGCGGCGTGCACGATCACTGCGATGTCGGGAGCTTCCAGCCGCAGGGCGTTGAGCGCGGCCTCGAGGCTCGTTCGGTCGGCGACGTCCGCGCGTACCGCGTACACACGCACGCCGCGCTGCGCCAGAGTACTGATCCATTGCGTCGCGTCCGCGTCCGGCCCGCCGCGGCCGAGCACGGCCACGTGGCGCGCGCCTTGGCCGACGAGCCGCTCGACGACCACGCGGCCGAGACCGCCGAGACCGCCGGTGACCAGGTACGTGCGGTCGGCGCGGATCCGGGCGCCGCCGACGCCGACGGGCCGGGCCGGGGCGAGTCGCGGTATCAGGCGGCCGGAGTCGCGTAGCGCGACCTGCCGTTCCTCGTTAGCGTGCAGAAGTTCGGTCCACAGCGCGTCAAGACCGCTGGTGGCCGGCAGGTCGATCAGCGTGGTGCGCAACTCGGGGTGCTCCTGCGCGACCGTGCCGCCGAAACCCCACAGCAGCGCCTGCTGCGGGTGCCCCACCTGCGCGCTGCCGTCGGCGGCCTGGCTCCCGCGCGTGACCAGGAACAGCCGCGGCGCCGGGGTCCAGGACCGGTCGGCGAGCGCCGTGACGAGTCGCAGCGTGCTGGTGCAGCACAGCAACGCGGCGCGGTCTGCGGCCTCGGCGGGATCGGAGCCGGCACCGGCGGCGAGTGCGGGTGCGTCGAGGGCGAGGAGGTGGACGATGCGCTCTGGCGGTCCGTCCTGGAAGGCCTTGTCGAGCAGGCGGGCGAAGTGGTCAGGGTTCTGCGGATCGATGCGGTAGCGGCCCGGCCCCTCGGCGGCGAAGCCGTCGCCGAGCGCGCCGCAGTGCACGATCACGTGCGACGCCGACGCCGCCGCGAGCCGGTCCCCGAGCGCGGTGCCGACGCCCGAGTCGTCGGCCAGGATCAGCCAGCGGCCTCGGGCCGCCTCGCCGGATGGTGCCGGGGACGGCTTCCAGCGCACCTCGTATAGCGATCCATCGGCCGGGGAGAGCGCCGAGAGTTCGAAGCCCTCGACGTCGAGGATGACCCGCTCCTGCTCGTCGAGCAGTTGCAGGTCCAGCACGGCGCTTCCGGCGCCGAGCGAGCGCACCCGGCTGGTTGCCCACGTCGGGCGCGTACGCAGTCCGGTGAACCGGATGCGGGCTGCCGCGGTGGGGACGAATGCCGTGTCCGAGGGCGCATCCGCCGGCAGCGCGACGGTCTGGAAGGCCGCGTCGAGCACCGCCGGGTGCAACAGGTGCGCGGAGCGCGGCGCCTCGGCGAGCCGGCCGAGTGCTTCGCGTCGGCCGCGCCAGCCGCTCTCAAGGCCCTGGAACGCGTCACGGTATTCGACCCCTGCGGCGGCGAGCGCCGTGTAGAGGCCGGGTATCTCGACCGCGTCGGCGCAGCGGTCGCGCAGCGCGGCAAGCGGTTCGGCTGCGTCGGCCGCGTCGGATCCGTCCGCAGCAATCAGGCCCGTGACGTGCTGGGTCCACGGCGCGCGCGGGTCCTCGGACGGCCGCGACGCGATGGTGAAGGCGCGCGTCCCGTCTGCGGCGGGCGGCTGGGCGACCAGTTGCAGCAGCACGGGTTCGTCGGCGCGCAGGTGCAGCGCGCGCTCGAACCGCAGCTCGGCCAACCGTGCGGCCCCGGCGGACTGCGGTTGCAGCAGCGCGGACGCCTCGAGCGCCATCTCCACGAACGCCGCGGCGGGCAGCCAGGCCGCCCCGCCGATCCGGTGGTCGGCGAGGTAGGCGAACCTGGCGTCACGCAGGTCGATCTCAGCCTGCACCAGATGCCGGTCAGGCGCGTCGCTGGCCTCGACGTGCTGCTGCGCGAAGGGATGGCTGTTCGCCCCGGCTCCGGCCGCCGACCCGGACCGCGCCGCGGGTGTGGACCAGTGCCGGTCGCGTTCGAAGGCATAGGTCGGCAGGTCGAGGCGGGTTCCGGCAGGGAACTGCTTCGACCAGTCGGGGTTGTGGCCGGCGGTGTACAGCTGCGCGAGGTTTCGCAGCATGTTGCCGTATCCGCCCTCGTCGCGGCGCAGCGACCCGACTGCGGCGACGGGGATCCCGGCTTGCGCCGCGACGGCCTTGACGGACGAGACCAGCGCGGGGTGCGGGCCGATCTCGACGAAGTAGCGGTAGCCGTCGTCGAGCATCCGCTGCACTGTCGCGGCGAACTGGACCGGTTCGCGCAGGTTGCGGTACCAGTAGTCGGAGCCGAGCGCGTCGCCGGGCACTGGTTCGGTCGTGACGGTCGAGTAGAGCGGCAGCGTGCCGGGCTCGCCGGATATGTCAGCGATCTGGATCGTGAAACCGTCGCGCAGCCGGTCCATGTGCGCGCTGTGCGTGGCGAAATCGACCGGCACGCGCCGTACCGGGATCCTGTCCGCTTCGAGGCGGGCCTGAAGCTCGGCCAGCGCTTCCAGGTCGCCGGAGATCGTGGTGGCCTGGTCGCTGTTGATCGCCGCGATCGCGAGCGGGCCGCCGTAGGCCTCGATGCGTTCGGCAGCCTGCTGCGCCGGCAGCGCGACCGCGAGGGAGCCGCCGAGCCCGGCTACTTCGGCCACGGCCTGCCCCCGCCTGACGACGAGCGCCGCCGCCTGGTCGAGCGTGAGCATTCCGGCGAGGTGCGCCGCGGCGATCTCACCGAGGCTGTGGCCGATCACGCCGTCGGGCTCGACGCCGAGGGAGCGCCACATCGCGGCCAGCGCGCAGTCGATGGCGAACAGCAGCGGCTGCGTGACGTCGGCCCGCTCGGGGTCGGGTGCGCCCGGCTTGCCGCGCAGCACCGAGAGGACGGACCAGTCGGCGTACCGGGCGACGGCCTCGTCGCACCGGATGAAGGCCTCTGCGAAGGCCGCGTTGTCGGCCAGCAGGTCGAGCGCCATACCGGTCCAGCGCGAGCTGTGGCCGGGGAAGACGAACGCGACCTTGCCGGCGAGCGGTTCACGCGGGGGCGAGGACGGCTTGATGAGCGCCGGGTTCGCGGCGTCGGACGCCTCGCCGTTGAAGGAGGCCAGCTCGTCGAGGCTGGAGAGCAGGGTATTGCGATCAGTGGCGAGCACGGCGGCGCGGCGGGCGAAATGGCTGCGGTGGCGGGCCAGGGTGTAGGCGAGGTCGGACAGCGCCGCGTCCGGATGCTCGGCGAGATGTGCGACGAGCCGGCCGGCTTGGCGGCGCAGCGCCGCATCGGTGCGAGCGGAGAGCACGAACATGCCCTCGACCGCCGCTTCGGGCTGCGGCTCGGGCTCCTGCGGCTGTGACTGCGGCTCCGGCTGCGGCGCCTCTTCGATGACGACGTGCACGTTGGTTCCGCTGATGCCGAAGGCGCTGACTCCGGCGCGGCGGGGTCGCGCCCCGGACGACCAGGGCATTGAATCGCGCACGAGCCTCAGCCCGCTGTCGTCCCAGTCCACGTGCCGGCTCGGCGTGGCGGCGTGCAGCGTCGCGGGCAGCTGCCCGTGCCGCAGCGAGAGCACCACCTTGATCAGGCCGGCGACGCCCGCGGCGGCCTGCAAGTGGCCGAGGTTCGACTTGACCGAGCCCAGATACAGCGGCCGGTCCGCCGGGCGTGCGGGCCCGAAGACCCGCGCCAGCGCGTTGGCCTCGATCGGGTCGCCGAGCGTGGTTCCGGTGCCGTGCGCCTCGACATAGTCGATGTCTGCCGGGCTCAGGCCGCAGCGCTCCAGCGCCAGCCGGATGAGCTGCTCCTGCGACGGGCCGTTCGGCACGGACAGGCCCTGGCTGCGGCCGTCCTGGTTGACCGCGCTGCCGCGCACCACGGCCAGCACGTCGTCGCCGTCGCGCCGCGCGTCGCTCAGCCGCTTGAGCACGACCATCCCGACGCCTTCGGACAGGCCGGTGCCGTCGGCGTCGTCCGAGAAGGAGCGGCACCGGCCGCTCGGCGACAGGCCGCGCAGCCTGCTGAACTCGACGAAGGTCTGCGGCGTGACCATCAGCGTCGCACCGCCGACCAGCGCCGTGTCGCACTCTCCCGACCGCAGCGCGGCGGCGGCCATGTGCAGCGCGAGCAGCGAGGAGGAGCAGGCGGTGTCCACGGTCACCGCCGGGCCGACCAGCCCGAGCGTGTAGGCGAGCCGGCCGGAGGCGACGCTGAGCGAGGTGCCGGTGCCGTAGTAGCCGTCGAGCTGCTCCAGGCTGGATCCGGACGCGTACTCGCTGCCGAACATGCCGATGTAGACGCCTGTCATGCTTCCGGCCAGCCGCGACGGCACCATCCCGGCGCGTTCGAGCGCCTCCCACGCGGTCTCCAGCAGCAGCCGCTGCTGCGGGTCCATCGCGGCGGCCTCGCGGGCGGTGATCCCGAAGAAGCGCGCGTCGAAGGCGTCGATGTCGCGCAGGAATCCGCCCTCGCGGGCGTAGCTCTTCCCGGGCGTCTCGGGGTCGGGGTCGTAGATCGCCGCGACGTCCCAGCGGTCGGCCGGGAAGGGTCCGATCGCGTCGCGGCCGTCGGCGAGCAGCTGCCACAGCTGTTCGGGGTCTGCGACGCCGCCGGGAAAGCGGCAGGCCATGGACACGATCGCGATGGGCTCGTCCGCGGCCGGTTCGGAAGCGGAGACGGACGACGACGCGGACGCGGGTGTGGTCGCAGACTCCTGCCGCGCGCTGTCGGCGGGCCGTCGAAGGACCGTGCCGAGCAGGTGCTCGGCGAGTCGGCCGGCGGTCGGGTGGTCGAAGAGCAGCGTGGCGGGCAGCCTGGCGCCGAGCCGCGCGCCGATGCGGTTGCGCACGTCCAGGGCGCTGACCGAGTCCATGCCGAGTTCACGCAACGGCTGGTCCGGCCGCACCTCCGCGGCGGAGCGCAGGCCGAGCGCGCGTGCCACCTCGTCGCCGACGAGTGCGAGCACGCGCTCGGACCGCTCGGCGTCGCCGAGGCGGGCGAGCCGGCCGGCCAGGTCGTTTCCGGCCGGGGCCGGCGCCGGCGGGGGCAGCAGTGCGCGCCACAACGCGGGCGCGGCGGCGTCGTGGACGAGGGAGGCGCGGACACGCTCGAGGTCCAAGGTCCAGGCGACCAGGTGCGGCGCCGGGCGCCGGAGCGAGAGTTCGAACAGGTCGAGGGCGTGCCCGGGTTCGAGGGGGCGGAATCCGAGCTCAGCCATCCGGCCGAGGTCGGCGCGCTGGACGGCGAGCCCGCCGCCGGTCCAGGCGCCGTACGCGACCGACGCGGCGTGCAGGCCGAGCGTGCGTCTGTAGTGGGCGAGCTGGTCAAGGAACGTATTCGCCGCCGCGTAGTTGCTCTGCCCCGCCGCGCCGACGACCGCGGCGGCGGACGAGAGCAGCACGAAGAATTCGAGCGGCTCGCCGAGGGTGAGCCGGTGCAGGTTCCAGGCGCCGACGATCTTGGGGCGCAACACCTGCGCCAGCGTCTCAGGTGTCTGCTCGGTGACGACGGCGTCGGCGAGAACGCCCGCGGCGTGTACGACGCCGCGCAGCGGCGCGTGCGCGTGCTCGTTGATCCGGTCCAGCAGGGCGCGCACCGCTTCAGCGTCGGCGACGTCACAGGCCACGACCTCGGACTCGGCGCCGAGCGCGGCGAGGTCGGCGACGACGGCTCTGGAGCGCGGGTCCTGCTCGCCGAGGCGGGCCGTGAGCACGATGCGCCGGGCGCCGTTCGCGGCGAGGCGGCGCGCGATCTGCACGCCGATGGCACCGAGTCCGCCGGTGATGAGGACGGTGCCGTTCGTCAGCACTGGGCCGTTCGTATGCACAGTGCCGTTCGTAAGCACAGTGCCGTCAGCGGTTGTCGATCCCTGATCTGGTTGACCGGCGCGCACGAGGCGGGGCGCGAGCAGTGTGTCGCGGCGGATCGCCAGCTCCGGCTCGTCGCTGTCGCAGACGGCTGCGATCAGTGCGGCAGCGGCGGCCGTGGGCTCGGGCGCCGTCGGATCGAGGTCGATCAGCGCAAGCCCGAGATCAGGATGCTCGGTCCTCGCGCTGCGTGCCAGTCCCCACAACGCCGACTGGTCGAGGCCGCCCACCGAGTCGCCGTCCACGGCGGCGACCGCGCCCCGGGTCACCCAGACGACGCGCGACGGGGCGTGCGCACGGTCGTCGGCGAGCAGTGACTGCAACTCGGACAGTCCCGCGGCGGCCAGGCCGTGCGCGCGGTGCGCCGTATCAGCGTCCGGCGTCTTCGCTCCCGGCCAGAACCGGACGACCGTGTCAGCATCCAGCGGCAGCGACTCCTCGTTGTCGAGCGCGACCGCGTGCACGCCGACGGCCTTGAGCGCCTGGATCGTCGCATCGACGAGCGGGTCGGCGTCCGGGGGTATCAGTGCCCAGACGCCGCTGGGCTCGGCGGCCGACGGCGTCGCGGGGGTCCAGGTCACCTCGTACAGATCGCGTCCCGCACGCGCACCGTGCACAAGATCGGCAGCGGTCGCCGCGCGCAGCCGCACGCCTGACAAACGTCCGGCCGGGAAGCCGTCGCCGTCCCAGAGCGTGACATCCACCGTGAGATCGTCCGCTGAGTCGCCGGCTCGCTTGACGACGGCGGTCAGGTTCGTCGCGTCGGTCGGCGGCAGGCTGGCTCGGCTCACGGCGACGGGGAGCAGCGTGCGCCCGGACGTGTTGAACGCGGACGCCACGTGCAACGCCGCGTCGAGCAACGCCGGATGGACGCGGTCGGTGACCGCATCCGGTCGTGGCGACGAAAGCCGAGCGATGAGGGTTGACTCGTCGATCGCAACTGCCGAACGCACGCCCTGGAACGCCTGTCCGTAGTCCAGGCCTGACTCGGCGAGCCGCGCGTAGCTCGACTCGTCCCAGACCGGCGCCGCGTCGCCCGGAACCCGCGGAACGGATTCGGTCGCGAGCGGTTGCGGCTCGGCGCCGACTGCCGTGGCGTGCAAGGTCCAGTCGGCATGCTGTGAGCCGCGCAGCCTGCTGTACACGCAGACCTCGACGATGCCTTCTCCGGCGACGACGACTTCGGTCTGGACCTCGACGGTGTCCAGTTCGGCAGCGTCCTGTTCATCGATGCCCGGCTCGGGCAGCACCAGCGGAGCGATGAGCAGCAGGTCCGCGACGTCCAGATGCCGGTCGGGGAAGGCCGCGCCGAGCGCGGCGCGGCACAGTTCCAGCATCGTCGTGCCCGAAAGCACGACCTTGCCGAACACCGCGTGGTCCCGCAGCCAGTCGGCGGTGCCGGCGGTCCAGGCCTTGCGGAAGGTCCAGCGGCTCGCACCGGCCGACTCCACCTCGACGCCGAGCAGCGGATGCCGCGCACCCGCCGCCAAGTCAGGGTCCGCCGCTGCGGCACCGGACGCCGGAGCCGGCTCTGTCCAGTAGCGCTCGTCGTCGAACGCGTACGTGGGCAGGTCGGCCTGCCAGCCGTCCGGCACCAGCAGATCCCAGCGCAGGTCCCGTCCCGCCACGTGCAGCTCGCCGAGCGAACGGACCAGGCACGCGGGTCCGTCCTCATCGCGGCGCAGCGAGCCGACCACCGCGACCGCGCGGTTCGCGTCGTCCGCGACCGTCTCCGTGGCCACGATGAGCGACGGATGCGGGCTCAGCTCGACGAAGTAGCGGTATCCGTCGTCGATCATGCGCTCGACGGTGTCTGCGTAGCGGACCGGCTCGCGCAGGTTGCGGTACCAGTACTCCGCGTCGGGACGCCGGTCGCCGACGGGCTCGCCGAAGACGGTCGAATACCAGGGCACTGCCGGCGACGCGGCGGGCGCCACATCGGCGAGGTCGGCCAGGATCGTCTCACGCAGCGGCTCGACCTGGGTGCTGTGCGAGGCGTAGTCCACCCGCAGCCGTCGGACGAACACCAGCTCGTGTTCGAGGTCTGCGATCAGTTCGTCGATCGCCTCGGCGTCTCCGGCGAGCACCGTCGAGCGGCCGCTGTTGACCGCCGCGACGGACACGCGGCCGCCCCACGCCGCGACGAGCGGCTCGAGCCGTTCGGCCGACCACTCGACCACCGCCATCGCACCGGTGCCGGAGACCGCCGAGACCGCCCGACTGCGCAGCGCGACCACCTTCGCCGCGTCGGCCAGGCTCAGCGCCCCGGCGACGTACGCCGCCGCGACCTCGCCCTGGCTGTGGCCGACGACCGCGTCGGGCTGCACGCCGCCGGCGCGCCACAGCGCGGCGAGCGAGGCCATCACGGCGAACAGCACCGGCTGGACCACCTCGACCCGCCGTAGGTCGGGCGC